>JAYTCQ010000123.1:0-35064 GCA_043736395.1 Blastocatellia bacterium
GGTCAATCTGAAAGCGGGATCGCCACCCCGAACCAGTAAGACGGCAATCCAAGCCGCCAATACGAGTCCAAGCGAAGTATAGAGGTGAACACTCCACGCGAGAATTTTTCTAAGAATCATATCTTTTCGAAGTGTACGACGAAGCGCGGCAGATGCAAAATGATTCAATAAGTCCTGTTAATTCTCCGGAAATTCAGCTATCGTTTAGTTCTCGCAAACGTCTGTCAAATTGGAGGAAAATTGTGAATAAACAACGCATCACGCAAGGAATAATGTTCGGGTTAATTCTGTTGCCAATTCTATTTCTTTACGCCGGAACTGAAGAGAAATCTGCCGAAGAAAGAGGCTTATACAACCTGACGCATAATCCCTACGGCATGTTTATTCTCACGGACAAAATGCTGGAAAAAATTCCTACCGTTTGGGAAAAAGAATGGCAGGATAAATTAAAATCCAACGACCTTGACGCGATTCGCAAAGTCGCGTTTGAGCGGTACGGATTCAATGAAGCCAACTGGGATAATCACGGCGGCCCTATGCAAATGGTCGTCAGCGAGCGCGGAAATTGGGTGCAGAATTGTATGCTCTGTCACGGTGGACGCGTCCCGATTTCTGGAAACAGCATGATCGGCATGCCGAATACCGAGCTAGACATGCAAACGCTGTTCGATGATTTAACGAAGCTGACAAAATATAAATTGCCGTACTCTATGAAGTTCGGAGATTCACGCGGGCGCACGAACGCCTTTATTTTCAGCCTCGAATTGATTCGACTCCGCAATGAAGATTTATCCAGGCGCAGCGATCCCGTCCCGATGGGAAATTATCAGGACAGCGATCTTGATCCAATTCCGTGGTGGCATTTGAAAAAGAAAACGGCGTTGTATGCGGACGGTTTGCTCAAAGGAGATTTTGTCCGTCCAATCATGCAATTCACAATGGGCGAACCCAGCGGAGAAAAAATTAAATTCTGGGAAGGTGATTTCAAAGACGTGCTCGCGTATTTGAAAACAATTCAACCGCCGAAATATCCGCTGGCGATTGACGCGAAGCTCGCCGGAGAAGGGCAAAAAGTTTTTGAGAAAACCTGTGCCGGATGCCACGGGACTTATGGTGTGACAGGAAAATATCCGAACAAAATTGTTCCGCTCGAAGTCGTGAATACTGATCCGATCCGCGTGCAGGGACTGACGAAAGAATTCCGCGCGTATTTCAACAAAACCTGGTTTGCGCAAAACAGCTCGCATGCGGAAGAAGTGCCGACGGGTTACGTCGCTCCGCCGCTGGACGGAATTTGGGCGACTGCGCCCTATTTTCATAACGGTGCAGTCCCGACCATTTACGGCGTCTTGACGGAAGCCGCACGTCCGAAATACTTTCGCAGAATCGGCGGCGCGAAGGATTACGATGCAAAAAATGTTGGCTTGAAATTTGAAACGCTGAACACTCCCGCTTCATCTAAATTAGCACCAGAAGCGCGTCGGAGAATTGTGGATACAACAATTTCGGGACTCAGCAATCAGGGGCATCCATTCGGGTTTAAGTTAAGTGAAAAAGAGAAGTGGAAAGTGATAGAATATTTGAAGACGTTGTGAAGGTTGTAGAATTTGCCTGAAATCTAAACTGAGAAAAATATGATTCAAGTACAAGAAAGCATTGTGCAATTAGTATCGAAATTGCCGCTGCATCGTCAATTTGAAGTAAGAAATTTCGCTGAATTTTTGTTGAGCAGGGAAGACAATTCTGAAGATGTGAATATAGTGAATTTAGCTGAGCGCGGAATTGATGAGCTTGAAGCTGCTGACTTACGTGCGCGGCTTCAGTCCATAAGTGAGGATTGGGAACGTCCAGAAATGGGAGCATACGATGCCTTATAACCGAGGAGATGTCGTGCTGGTTTTGTTTCCAAATACAAATATGACGACGGCGAAACGGCGACCTGCATTGGTAATACAAGCAGATAATTTATCGAGTGGATTGCCGCAAACAATTCTGACGATGATTACGAGTAATATGGCTCGTGGCGGACATCGAAGTCGCGTCACTATTCTTCAAAATTCCCCCGAAGGATATTCGGCAGGAATTTTATCGGATTCAATTATTATGACAGACAATTTAGTGACGGTGCTAGAAAAAGAAATTGATCGTAGCATTGGTTTACTAAAAGACATGACTTTGGTGGATGAAGCTTTGAAGTATACGCTTTCATTGGTTTGAAAATCATTCATGGTAAAAATTTCTGATTTTCCACAGCTAAGTTTTATCGCCTGGAATCGGCGCAACGATATTCTCGTGACCGAGAAAGAAGCCTTATCGTTGTATGAAGCGAATTGGCGATGGATAAAGGAAGCGTCGCTGTCTGAGTCCGAGGTTGCATTGATCGAAGAACTTGTGAAAAATGTTGGTAGCGGTATTCTTAACGTAGCTGGGTTTTGCGAATTCAATAGAAGAAAATTATGAACTACAAAGACGAAATCAATCACGAATTTAAAACGCTGGTCACGCGGCGTCACTTCTTCAAAGAATGCGGCGTAGGCTTAGGCTCTATCGCGTTGGCTTCATTGCTCAATGAAAAAGGCTCGGCTCAGACTGCGCAATCGAAAAATCCGCTGACACCTAAGCAGCCGCATTTTGCTCCGAAAGCCAAGCGCGTGATTTATCTTTTTAATTCCGGCGGGCCGTCGCAGCTGGACATGTTTGATTACAAGCCGAGCCTTGAAAAATACAACGGGAAGCCTGTACCACCGGAGTTCGTCAAAGGCATCAACTACGCGTTCATCAGATCGGATGCGGGGTTGTATGCTTCGGAATTTAAATTTGCGAAGCACGGAAAATCCGGTGCTGAAATGTCTGAGGCGTTAGTCCATTTGCCGAAAGTTGCGGATGACATAGCGATCTTGCGCGGGATGACAACCGATGCGATCAATCACGCTCCCGGTCAGATTTTTATGCAGACGGGTTCGATTCAATTTGGACGCCCAAGCTTTGGTTCATGGGTGACGTACGGGCTCGGCAGTGAATCGAAAGATTTGCCCGCGTTTGTAGTCCTTTCTTCCGGCGGAGGAACCAGCGGCGGCGCGTCAAATTGGGGCTGCGGATTTCTTCCAACCTATTATCAAGGTGTCCCGTTCAGGCGCAGCGGAGACGCGATTTTGTCACTCTCAAATCCGCGCGGCATCACTCCTGATATGCAAAGAAAATCGTTGGATACGCTGAAAGCTGTTAATGAACATCATCTTGAATTAACAGGTGATCCTGAAATTGCGACGCGAATAAATTCATTTGAAATGGCGTACCGAATGCAATCCAGCGCGCCGGAATTGATGGATTTGAGCAAGGAATCGAAAGAGACTTTGGCGTTGTACGGCGCGGAACCCGGCAAGGCTTCGTACGCGAATAATTGTTTGTTAGCGCGACGATTGATCGAACGCGGCGTACGATTTGTGCAACTCAATCACGAAGCCTGGGATCATCACAGCGAAGTAAAAAAAGGCGTGCTGAATCAGTGCAAAAATACCGATCAGGCGAATGCGGCTTTGATTATGGATTTGAAACGGCTTGGATTGTTAGAGGATACGCTAGTGCTGTGGGGCGGCGAATTCGGACGAACGCCGATGGTCGAAAGCAATCCCGACGCCCAGCGCAGCCTCGGTCGTGACCATCACAATAAAGCCTTCACGATGTGGGCTGCAGGCGGCGGCGTCAAAGCCGGAATGACGATGGGGATGACGGATGAGCTTGGATTTAATGTCGTCGAAGATCGAATTCATGTGCATGATCTGCACGCAACGATGCTTCATTTGTTAGGCTTCGATCACGAGAAATTAACGTTCCGATTTCAGGGAAGAGATTTCCGATTGACCGATGTTCACGGTGTGGTCGTGAATAAAATGCTGGCGTAAGTAGCGCAAACTTTCCAGCATTAGTTTCTACGCAAGTCCGGTTGATTTAAGCTCCAGCGGAGCGGCATGTTTATAGCAACCCGTAAATATTGGCTTCAAGCTCCATCGGAGCGACATATGCCGCTCCGATGGAGCTTGAGGAACTATATCGCAATCCTATAAACATTACGCTCCTACGGAGCTGGAATACTTTTGTAGAAGCTATTGCTATAAAGTTTGCGCTACTTTCTTTCCTTCAGCAAAATCGCTTTTAGCTCTGCTAATTTTTGCGGATTTTGCGAAGCGAGATTATTTTTCTCTCCGAAATCTTTTGATAAATCGTAAAGCTGTTCCTGCGTATCGTTACCAGTTTCAGTATTCGTCAGCGTATTATATTTCTGCCCTTTACTCGGCTCAATATATTTCCAATTGCCTTGTAAAACGCTCAAAGTTCCTGCCTGCTCGATCAAATACTCACGTCCCTTTTTAGATTTTCCTAGTAACGCATCCATAATGTTTACGCTATCAGGAGCCTCGTTACCCGATAAATTCTGTTTCGTGAACGAGGCAAAGGAAGCGAGAAAATCTATCTGGCAAATTAACGCATCAGAAATTCCCGGCTTAATTTTCTGTGGCCAGCGTACGATGAAGGGGACGCGGGTTCCCGCTTCGAATGCACTATATTTCCCGCCGCGTAATTTGCCGGAAGGTGTATGACCGTTCAGATTTTCTACGGCTCCATCGTTGTATCCGTCATCAACTACCGGGCCATTATCACTCGACAAAATGAAGATCGTATTCTCGGATAATTTCAGGCGGTCG
The DNA here is from genome assembly GCA_043736395.1 of Blastocatellia bacterium. GTDB lineage: Bacteria > Acidobacteriota > Blastocatellia > RBC074 > RBC074 > JAFDVL01. The sequence continues at coordinate 4,704 of JAYTCQ010000123.1, forward strand.
AGCGTGTTTAGAATTTGTCCGACCGTCCAATCAAATTGCAAAATTGCATCACCGCGCCGACCGAGTCCGCTCTTGCCGACGAAGCGCGAATGCGGCATTCGAGGGACGTGAATGTCATGCGTAGAGAAATACAAGAAAAATGGTTTGGCTTTGTTTTGCTCAATAAAAGCATCGCTTTTACGCACAAACATATCCGCCATTTCTTCATCAATCCAACGTGCTGAATTTCCTCCGGTCATAAATCCGATACGGCTGATTCCATTGACAATTGTCATGTCGTGACCGTGGCTGATGTTGTACTTAAGCAGTCCAGGATTTTCTTTTCCGGTGGGATCGCTGCCGATTTTTTTCGTGTAATCCACCTTGATTGGATCGTTCGGATCGAGATTGATGACGCGATTATTCTCGACGTAAACACAGGGTACGCGGTCACCGGTGGCAGGTAACAAGAAGCTGTAATCAAATCCTACTTCCGAAGGTCCCGGCTTGATGTCGTGATTCCAATCGAGATCGCCTTCGCCTAAGCCGAGATGCCACTTGCCTACAACGCCAGTTTTGTAACCCGCTTTTTGCAGCATCGAAGCAAGCGTCTTACGCCCTGGCTGAATAATTAATCGCGCATCGCCGGGCAAGACTCCCGTACCTTTTTTGCGCCATGCATATTCACCCGTCATCAGCGAATAGCGTGAAGGCGTACAGGTTGCGGCAGAAGAATGCGCATTCGTGAATCGCAATCCCGCTTTGGCAAGCCGATCAATGTTTGGCGTCTGAATTTTCGTCGCGCCGTAACTGGAGACGTCACCATACCCAAGATCATCGGCGTAGATAAAAACGATGTTCGGCTTTGGAGACTGACTATAAGTTGGGATGAAAAGGGACAAGAAAAGTCCGATGAATGTTAACGGGAATTTTATTTTTTGTAGCATAATCTTGGGTTATTCTTCCAGCCAATCCTTAGCAATTTCGCGTAGTAGTAATTGAATTTCTTTATTAGCTTGCAATCCGCTGAGTTCAAAGTTATAGCCAATTTCCGCTAACTGCTCAACTCGAGTATTTTGATCTCGGGCTTCTTTTAAAAGTTTTGTGAAAATTTTTAAGCTTTGTGCGCGATTGCCTGTTTCTGCCAACCTTCTGGCGATATTTAAAAGTGTCGAATCTTGTTGGCGATCATGGCTGTGATAAGGTGCGGATTCAGACAATTTAAGTGCACTTAATATTAGTTTGTCTGCTTTAGAATTTTTAGAGGAAGTTTTCATAGCTGCGGCGACGTCAGCTAATTTGTTGGCTCGATGTTGTGGATGGTCAATTGCTTGCGCACATTCGAGAGCCTTTTCGTATTGATTGGCTTGCAGATAAAGATCGATGATTTCGCTCAAGACTTGTGACTTTGTTTGAACCTGCGAGTGGGAGGCACTTGCCGGAATGTCCTCGCTTTTCTCACTAATTATTTTTCTGCCTATGTCGGAAGCATAGTCAATAGCCTCTATAGCAATGCTATGTTTCTTTTGATCGAAGCACCAATTCGCAATAGATTTGGCTGCTTTGCAAGCATAAAACGGATGCATAATCTTCTTTGCGACTTGCAGGGCCATATGCGCGTTAGATTGTTCTAAATACATGCTTACAACGTTATTATATGCAGTGTCGTTGCCATTCTCTGAAGCGTCAATCGAGCTGGTGATTTCTCGCAATTGTGCCGCGACGCGGTTACTCTTCGCTTGAGTCGTATCTTGTTTCGCAATCGAAAGTAGTATGTACATCTTTTCTGACTTTGGTAAAGTGTTCGCGAGTTTTTCTGCTTCTGTAATAAGTCCACACTTTGAATATGTAATCGCAATCGAATGTTTAAGGCTGTCCTTATCGTCATCCTTTTCAGCAATTGTAAGTGCCTCTTCGAGCGTAGCGACTGCCGCGGACTTGTTTCCAATCTTTGTGTATAGAATTGCAATTTTGTCGAGAGTTCTAAGCGTGCTATTCCGCTCAGTAGCATCGCCCAGCCGGGCTTCGCTTAATGCGCGTTGTAGGAGAAAATCCGCCTCTGTTAATTGTCCAGAATCAATTTTTGCTTCCGCGATTTTTAGCAGTGATAATGCACGATAAGTTGGATCGTCCTCAATCAATCCCATCACAGAAAATGCTTCATCAAACTTCTTTAGTTGAGCAAGATAAGAGACAGATTCGAACAAAACTGACTTATCCAATGAGTTTTCTTCTGAGTAGCAGGAACGAGCTTCCTTGATGTAGCTATAAGCATTCTCAAAACTTTTATTTTCCAACGCGAGCTTAGTGAACAAATTTGCCGTCACAGCTCTTTGAAGGCAAGGCGTTTGTTTTATTAGGCTGAGAACCCGTTCGGTGTGCCCCAACTTCCAGTTTATTTGTGCAATTCTGTAAAGTTCAAAAAAAGAGAGTTCTTCCGGGGCTAGTTTCTGAGCAATATAAGTCGCGCAATCCAGAGGGCTGTTTTCTGGATCAATAATTTGCGCAAAAGCTACTGAAGCCTGAACACAGATTAGCAGTGTAATTAAGGCAATCCGAAGTCCATTTGGTTGAGGAAATTTCATCGTGCTTCGCCTCTTTGTAAATCCTGATCAAATTAATCAAGCAATTATCTTCTTAGCCACAACACCCGCCACATCCGTTAATCTGAAATCGCGTCCGCTGTATTTATACGTCAATTGTTCGTGATCCAATCCGAGCAAATGCAGGACAGTCGCGTGGAAGTCGTTGATGTGCATGCGGTCTTCGACCGCGTGATAGCCAATCTCGTCTGTAGCCCCGTAAACAAAGCCTTGTTTGACTCCGCCGCCAGCCATCCAGATCGAATAGCCGTAGGGGTTGTGGTCGCGTCCGTCGCCGCCTTCGCTGACGGGTGTGCGTCCGAATTCTCCTGCCCAAATTACGAGCGTATCTTTCAATAATCCACGCGCTTTCAGGTCTTTCAGCAATCCGGCGATGGGCTTATCAACTTCGCGCGCGTTCTTCGTGTGATCGTTGTAGAGGTTCGAATGCTGATCCCATTTATAGCTGTGGGTGCATTGAATGTAGCGGACGTTGCGTTCCGCGAGGCGACGAGCGAGCAAACATTGCCAGCCAAAATCAGCAGTTAGTGGATCATCCAAGCCGTAAAGTTTTTTCGTCGCGTCAGATTCTTTGTCTACTTCAAAAGCTTCGGGAGCTTCGCTTTGCATTTTGAACGCCATTTCAAAGGCTTGAATTCTAGTCTCAAGCTGCGGGTCTTGCGTATGCAATTCTTTGTGGCGGCGATTGATGTTTTGCAGCATTTCCAATTCAAATTTTTGCTCGTCTTTGGAATGGGTTTTACTCAGCAAATATTCAATCGGCTCTTTCTGAATGTCTTCAATTTTTAAGCCGGAATTGCCAATTGCAGTGCCTTGATATGCGCCGGGCAAAAATGCGGATGACCAATTTTTGGCTCCACCGTGAGAGAGCGCGGGCTTGATCGTGATGAAGCCCGGCAGATTTTGATTTTCTGTTCCCAGTCCATAAACAGACCACGATCCCATGCTTGGACGTACGAAAGTTGAGCTTCCGGTGAAGGTTTGTAACAGTGCTGCGCCGTGGTCTACGCCTTCACCGACCATCGAACGAACGATGGTCATGTCGTCTACGCACTCGCGCGTATGCGGCCAGAGGTCGCTGACGGGGACGCCGCTTTTTCCGCCGGGTTTGAAATCCCAGAAGGGCTTCATTAACGGTCCAATCGGGCCATCTGCAAAGGCGAGAGGACGTTTGATCGGTAGCGGTTTTCCGTGATCGGTAGTCAAGCGTGGTTTAGGATCGAAGGAATCTACGCTGGAAGGACCGCCGTGCATGAATAGAAAAATTACGCGCTTGGCTTTGGGTTCGAAATGCGGTTTGCGCAGAGCCAGCGGGTTAGAATTTTGTGATGCGTTTTGCGCGAGAAGTGATGAGTATGGCGAAGAAAAAGCTTTTTCGCGCAGCAGTGCTTCAAGGGCGATAGAACCAAAGCCTAATCCGGCGGCACGTAGCCAGGCTCGGCGAGAAGTTGGTTTTTCTACGCGGTTGTATAATGAGTTCAGAAATTCTAGTTCGTGTTTGTGCATAAAATTAATCCAAATACGCAAAATCATTCGAAGCCATCAGGATGCGACAGAAACTTTGCCACGCTTTTAGCTCAGCTTTTTCACCAACGAATTTAAGTTTATAGGCTTCAAGATATTGTAATGCGGAAGCGATTTCATCGGGCTTTGCCGGACGATTCAGGATGCGCGAATAGGCTTCACTCAGGCGTGTTTTGTTATCGTTTTTATTAGCTAAAAGTGAAGTTGCGACAACTTGCGAACGATCTGTCAGGAAGCCGCTGTTTAGCCAGAATAATGCTTGCGTAGCGACGTTCGTCAACTGTCGTTTTCCTGCGACTGTCGTTGCGTCTCCGAAGTCAAAAAGATTCAGCAGCGTAGGTAAATTTGCGCGGCGAAGCGGGATGTATACCGAACGTCGTTTCAAAGTTTCAGGATTTAAGCTCAAGCGTCCTTGAGAAGTTTCTCCGTCTGTACCGCGACCTGATTGCAAAGTACCGCCGACGGTATAATCAATTGTGCCGTCAATGGCGAGCAATCCATCGCGCATTTCTTCGATAGAAAGTCGGCGACGATTGAAGCGCGAGAGCATTCGATTATCAGGATCGGCTTCGGCTGCGGAAGGATTTTCTGAGGACATTTGATAAGTGCTGGAAAGCATGATTTTTCGATGCATTGCTTTGATCGAATAACCGTCTTTGACGAATTCCTGCGCCATCCAATCCAACAATTCAGGGTGCGAAGGCTTCTCGCCCATTTTGCCAAAATTGTCGGGCGTGCGGACGATGCTTTCTCCGAAGTGCCAGCCCCAAATTCGATTGACCATCACACGTGAAGTCAACGGATGATTCGGCTGCGTCAGCCAATTCGCCAATTGCAAACGACCGCTTCCGCTAAAGCTCGGTTTGTTATCGTACTGCGCTAAAATTGCGGGGAATGAAGGCGGGGCGTCATCTCCGCCGCTGTTGTAATCGCCGCGAATAAAAACTTTTTGCGGAACAACTTCACCGTCTTCGACTGCACAAGCCATGTCGGGTTCCGGCGGCATATTTTTCTTGAGTGTATCAACTTCCTGCTGCAAATTTTGCAGACTCGCCCATTGCTTCGCATCAAAATTTTTCTGTTCTTTTGCCGAAATTGTGAAAGGGCCAGTGGTGAAGTAGACATCATCGAAGAAGCGGTCATCGCCCTCTTCCAGCTTTGGTTTTTCGGGCAAGGATTTATTTTCGATTAACGCTTGTTTGTATTCTGACCGCCACTTCGTGACCATTTCCTGCCATTCGTTAAAGCGTTTTTGGAAGCGTGTTTGGTAGGCATTGGCGGCAATTGAAACTTGCCCAGGCTTCGCGTCATTCCATTCATTTAAGTAGCCGCGCACCTTGTCACTTGGTTTTAAATACTCTACCCAGCGTTTCAAAACGGGTTCAGGTAAATTATTTTGTTTGGCAACTTCTTCGATTTTCAGACCGTCCTGGTAAACCTTGCGAGCCGCAAGCATGAAGTCAGCAAAACGCGGTAAATATTGCTTGACGAGCGGATCTTTGACGTCGTCAATGATGTCTTGAATGGCGAGCTTGGCACGTTTATCTTTTTCCAGATGCGCTTTTCTGGCAGCTTTGTATGCTTCAAATTCTGCTTTCGTAACTAACGGTTTTTCCAGTGGAACCGACACGTGAGTTTCGACGCTGGAAAAACTTTTCGTGCTCGCAAAAATTCCGATCATCGAATAATAATCTTTCGTCAAAATCGGATCGAATTTGTGATTGTGGCAACGCGCACACGCCATCGTCATCCCTAAAAATGCCTTGCTCGTCACGTCTACTTGTTCGTCGTAGACGTCATAAATCATTTTCTTTTTGTCTTGTTGCGCAATGGCTTTGGCTCCGAGTGAGAGAAATCCTGTCGCGATAATTCCACGCTTATTAACTTCGCTGCCATCTGGAGCAGGGATTAAATCTCCGGCAAGTTGTTCGCGGATAAACTGGCTGTAGGGCAAATCCTGATTGAAGGCATCGATTACGTAATCGCGGTATTTCCAAGCGTGTGGATAGCGGTGATCTTCGTCGTTGCCAGTGGAATCCGCGTAACGCGCAACATCTAACCAATGCCGTCCCCAGCGTTCACCGTAACGCGGGGAAGCGAGCAAGCGGTCAACGACTTTTTTGAAAGCGGTTGGTGATTCATCAGCGACGAAATCGCTCATTTCTTTTTCTGTCGGAGGTAATCCCGTCAGATCAAAAGTGGCGCGACGAAGTAACGTTAATTTGTCGGCAGGAGCTGCTGGAGCAATACCTTTTTCTTCAAGCTTGTCGAGCACAAAATTATCAATCGGGGATTTTACCCACTTAATATTTTTGACTTTGGGCAGAGTTACAGGCTTCAGTGCCTGCCACGCCCAGAAGTTTTTTTCAGCTTCGGTGAATTCGCGGACTAAGGCATTTTTAGGAATATTTGTTAAGGCTTTGGCAGTTCCCGGATACGGTGCTCCCATTTTCACCCACGCAGTCAGATCGGCAATTTGCTCGGCTTTGAGCTTTCCCGTGGGTGGCATCTTCACGGTTTCATCGTAGCTGATAACATTCAGGATGCGGCTTTCTTCCGGCTTTTCTTTATTGATGAGCGCACCATTTTCTCCGCCGTGTGTGAAGCCTTCGACGGTCATTAAATCTAATCCGGCAGTCATCGCTTTAGCGTTATGGCATCCGGCGCAATTGGCTGAAAGAAGGGGGCGAATTTTCTTTTCAAAAAATTCAATTTGCTCCGGGGTTGCAGTTTGCGCGGTTTCGCTGTGACCTTGCACGGAAGCCGCGAATTTAAAGGCTGCGAAGCTCAGGAAGAAAATTACAAAAGCTGTTTTGAAAAAGAAAGCCGATGATCGTTTCATGTCTCAATACTCCAACTGCAAAGGAAAATAAAAGTTAGCAAATTGTTCGGACAAATAATAACGCCAATGGGAACGGCATACCAGCGAAGAATTTTGGCAGGAAAATTTTTTGGATACTGAAACTATTGTTGTATCGCAAATCATCCATATGCCAAGATTGTTTTACCATCTTTCCATAGGAGAGAAAAGGCGTGATCTGAGAAATCGACAGGCAGGTTTTCCGGTTAGATATTTGCGAATGAACAATGTTGTGAGCTTGGTCTTATCCACTGACATTAATCAACAAAGCGATATTTAATTAACGTCCAGACTGCACTGAATCCATCGCGCCAGGTGATTTTTTTCCCTTCGCTGAAATCGCGTCCGTAATACGAAATGGGCATCTCATACAATTTGTATTTTCGCTTCAGAATTTTGGCTGTAATTTCCGGTTCAAAATTAAATCGGTTCGATTTGATGTTGATATTTTTGATAACGTCGGCACGGAAAACTTTGTAGCAGGTTTCCATATCTGTGAGGATTGTGTTGTACAAAATATTCGTGAGCAACGTCAGAAATTTATTTCCGACAAAATGTAGAAAATTGAAATCACGGCGTACTTTCGCACCCGTCATCCTTGATCCATAAACCACATCGGCGCGACCGTCAAGAATTGGTTTGAGCAGTTCCGGGTACTCGCCGGGGTCGTATTCCAGATCCGCATCCTGAATTAAAATAATATCGCCGGTTGAATAATGAAGGCCTGTGCGTAGGGCTGCACCTTTGCCCATATTGTGGGCATGGAAATAGATTTTCAGAGTGTCGGTAGAGGTCATTGCCTGGAGGATTTCGCGTGTCCCGTCCTTTGATCCGTCATCAACAATGATTAGTTCTCGAGAGGAAACTCCTGGAAGCTCGACAGAATTAACCTTGGCGATGATTTCATGGATTGTCGAGACCTCGTTATAGACGGGCATTAAGATCGTAACTTTAGGTAAAGGTAGCATAGAAAAAATTAAGTAGTGAAGTTGGTTACATCCTTATTGTTAGCTATCGTTAGCTCAGTAGGCGAAATTTATCCAGTAAATGTAAAGTTGGTGAGAATAAACCAGTCTGTCAGCGCAGGCAAGGACAAGCAGAACCAGAAGTAACCAAGATTGGTTACTTCTGGTAAGTTGAAATTCTTTTCCGTGTGAATTTAAGCCGCAGTTGTGGCAGTTAATTGATGGCACAAAGTGTCATTAATGAAGCCAACAAGTTCAGGTGTGAGATCGGAAAGACTGCCGCTGCCACAGGCTGCCAAAAAATCTTCCAGTTCAAATTGTAGAGCCTGATCGTCAATTTCTTTCACTTTATTACGCAGTTCGCTGCGATGCCGCCAAATCACCAGACTGTAATAAGTGGAAGCCGCGCTAGCGATAGATTTTAAGGCATCCAGCAGGCTGCCAAGATGGACTTTACGATGTAAACGGAAAGAGCAGCAGCATTGTGGTTGATGTTGCAAAAGTTCCATGACAGGCAAATCACACCGTGTTTCCTGCGCCATATTCAGCATCATTTGCGCGTCGCGTTCAAAGGAACCGCCTTCAAGTTTGAGGTTCATCAGCATGCGGAATTGTTGCCATTCACCGCTGGCGCAGAAGCCGGAGATCAGCTCACGATTTGCGGTTGGCCCAACATTCGCTTCGTGTGAGGCTGAGTAAAATTCACTATAGCGTTTGCGGTATTCAGAGAATTTAATTTCCAGTGCGTGACGAGAATCAAGGTCAAGGAGGTGTTTTGATTCGAGGACTTGCAGTGATAGCTCCGCCCGAAGCTGTTCAATTTGCTGATCTGAAGTCGGCTCTGCGGCTAACAGATAATTACGTAAAGCGGTAAAGCTCGGCATCCAATTTAAAAAACCGATCAACCCCTTCATATCATCCTGCGTCCGACGCATAGCTGATTTATCAAATCCAAAAATATCTGCGATTCGTGACAGGGCAGTGCCAATATCCACTCGCTCTTCAACGGCGGCCTCGACCAATGCGGAAGCACGCGCGAATCGTTGTTTACTGATTTCCAAAGCTCTCCAGGAAGTTAGCGTGAGTAATTCCATGGGCATTGCTTCGAAGCGTTCTGATAATTTTTCGGCTTCCCATTCGGCTAACCAGCTTCGCAAGGCTAGACGAATTCGATTTTCTGAATCAGGTGTCAAAGGTGGGGGCAGGTCAGGATTGCCGGTGATATTGCGCGCCCAATCAGCAATAACATTCGGCGGATAACTAACAGATTGAGTCCGTTGAATAGAGGTATAAGCCTCTAGCGAACCGATCTGTTTGAGGTTTTCTTTAGTAAACTTTTCACCGTTAGCATCATTGATTAGTTCAATTAATTTACTCTCGACTAACGCGCCCAGCACAATTTGAAAAGCGGTCTTGGTCAAACCATAGGGAGCTTGTGCCATGCCCTCCTGTAGCGGTCGCAATGAGACAGCGGCAATGCCTGATTCTTCGGCCTGGTGATCAATTAGCCCCAAAACAGCTTGGACAAATGGTTGTGCCGCTGATCCGCTATTGAAAATATCCAATTGATATTTTTCATTTTGTTTCGTCACCAAGCCTAACGGAGCAGCAAATTGCGTAACTAATTTCTGCGTTTCGTCCTGATTGCGAAGGTCATCATCGCCGCCGAAGAATTCTGAAAAAATTCTCTGCACATCGTCTTCGGTTGGAAGCGTTTTGAATTCAGGATGATGGGGTAAAAATGTGGATAAAAGTCCGTCAAAAGCTAAAGGCAGAAAATCCGCAAATGAGATGCTGGTGGAAGTGAAATCCCCGGCATCTGCGACTAGCATATTGATCGGCTCGGAATCCTGAAGAAAACTAAATTTACCTTCGGACAGATATTGCTGTTTAAATAATTCCTGAACTTCCTCTAGTAAAGTTTCTTTGGTTTTCTCAAACTCGTCATTCATTAATCCAGGATTAAATCCTTTCGAGCAAACCAATTCATTCAAGCCCAGAATTTTCTTTAATGGTGAAAGGGAAGTTTTATTTTTGATCACGCCCGGGTGCCAGTAAAGCGTTTCAGGGTCATGTAAAACTTCAATTTTCTTACCTTCATCGGCGAGCGTGAAGGGGAGTACCTTTAACTTCCATTTAGCAGCGCTAGAGAAATTATTGCTAAGTGAAACCTCAGAGGTGAAATAGCTGCCACGCCAGATAAATTCTCGCTCGAATGACGGTTCTTCAACATACGGAAATGAGATGAGGCAGGCAAAATCTGAAAAAATACCTGTTCCAAAATTGAACAGGGCATTGCTAAGACGTGGATAATCGGAAGGAATCTCGCGTGACAATTTTGCAAGTTCGACTTCGATATTTGAATCGGACGAACTTGCTGATGAGAGTAAATATCCGCAATTCGTGCCGACTCCGTTGACGTTGATCGCCTCCGGGCAATATTGGACAAATGTTTCAAGGATTCGTGAGACTTTTTCGTACCCATCCAGAGGAGACCCCTCGATGTAAAGCATCTGCGCATTGGTCAACTGTTGCGCGGTGGCGGGCTTACCAGCTATGGAAAATAGAAAAAATGTTTTCAGGACAAGTTTTGCCCAAAGCCTTTCAGAAACCGGAAGTTTAGAAATTGCACTCGAAATAATTTGATCATAGAGTTTAAAATCAGCTGCCATTGGCTCATATTTGCGGAATTCATACTCATACTTATCAAAAATTTCGTCAGGAGTGACTAAGCTTGTAGCTGGTCGGCTCATGACACGTCCGGCTGATGCCGCGGCAAAGCTTGGCAACGAAAAGCTTTGCGCTGCTTGTCGAAAATATCCTGAAAGTTCACTGATGACAGGATGAATCGGGTAGCTGGCGGCCAGTTCAGTGGATGAATGAGAAAAGGTTGGAAGCAACTGCAAAATTGCATTGTGGACTTCCTCTAATTCCTTACTTTGTTGCGGCGTTTTTCGAAGAACCTTTCGTGAAATAATCTGGTTAATTTGATCAACAGGAATGGCGTAGGTCGTTGGGTTTGATCCATCTGACCCTGCTCCTTCTTCATCTCGCACTACTAATGCCCGCAAAGGTAGGGAAACGGATTGACGGGCTAATAAAGCCAACCAATCAAGATCGGATTCTGCCTGTTGCGGGGCAACCCGCCACCGGTGTGAAAGATTATCCACGAACAGGATAATTTGTGCGCCGAGCGGTAACGCGCCTAAGGCCTGTTCGAAAACCTGTTCACCCTCTATCGCTGCCGCCCATTTTTCGTCATCAAAATACGAGGCTTGCTTGAGAGTCGTACATAATGCCGCACGCAAGCGTGCTTCAAATGGCTCGTGTTCAAACCCGGCAAAATTGATTTCAATAGTCGTCAGAGGTTTATCACCAAAATAGCCAATGGCATTCAGGATATTTGAATCGGCAATCAGCGAACGGTGATTCTTGTTCCCGATGATAGCTTTCAAAAATGCCAGGAGATGGCTTTTCCCCACGCCACGTTGTCCGGTAATGATATGCAGGGATGGCAATTCTCCATTGGCGGTGGATTGACGGGGAGAAGACAGATCAGCAATGATCCGTGAGGCCAGATTGCTAAGCTGATCCGTGATCAAAAAGGTGCTTATTACTCTCTCCGGTTCAGAAAAGCTGGTGATTTCATTGTAATTTTGCAGTTCGACGTAAGATTTAACTTGGCGCATTTCGTCACGAAATTGGGGTATCTAAGTTATTTTTTGAGGGTTGATTTCGTTAGGGTAAAAAAAGAAACTGGACGGATTTTGTGATCGGGCACCGAATCGAATGAAATTTATCACAGGACAATAATTTAAATCAATTTATTTGTTAAAAAATGCTCTACGGGTGTTGCATATTGCATTTGGATATTTTACTCTGAGGATACGTTGTATGCAGGTTTGTTATGCAACTAAGTAAGTAAATTGCGTTTTTTAGTATCCAAATGGCTGAATTTCGCGCCACTGATTTCTCTCAGTGGTATTGGCGTTGCCAGATAAATAATAAAGTTCAATGATGGGATGTTGATTGGGCTTTTTCTTATCAAGTTATTATTTAGATATTACAAATCGCAAATGGTCGATAGTCTGTAGAACGAGTTTGTTTGGATAATTTCTCTGCTTTTCCATTCGAATCAATACTTACAGTAAATTTTGTTCTAACCGAAGTTGTTATGTAATTTTCCCCTGAAATTACAAATTAAAACATTTCGTGTCAGAATTTTTCTTTTCCTTACTGGTCGAAGGTTGATTTCCCTGGAGGCTGTGAGAGTAATGAGTCCATTAGAGAGCAATGAGCTTTTGTTGGAATACCTGTCTGAAAAAAATGAAAATTTAGCGAGTAATATTTCAGAGCAGTTAATTTTAAAAATTAGACCTTTAGTTGAAAAAATTGTAGGTGCGAATTTACGCAACCTGTCGAGAAGTCCCTCACATTTTTCACATTTACAGGATGTTCCAGATGTTCGACAGGAAATAATTATCCGATTGTTAACATATTTCAGTTCCTTACGTAAACAAAATGAACCGAACCTCGTTAAAGACCTAAATGCTTATGTCGCAAAGGTTAGTTATAACTGTTGCTATGAATATAAGCAGCGTAAGTATCCTCAACGGTTTCGCTTAAAAAAGAAATTACAATATTTATTTACGCATCACCCCTCACTTGGCATTTGGCAGGATGAATCTCAGGAGTGGTTTGGTGGATTGCAACATTGGGGTGGCGACCTTAAGCACTGGCAGATCCAGTCTCAGCAAAGAACACAGCAATTATTGAACGATCCGCTTCCGAGAGCGCTTCAGGATGTAGTTGATCCAACATTAAGAATAAAATCTGCCGCTGAGCAAATCGTTGATTTATTCAAATGGTCAAATCAATTTATCCATCTGGGAGATCTAATTACCATTTTTCAAAAATGGTGGAATTTAACGGATGAAATTGTCCAGTTTGACGAATATTTTATTCAACAGCCATCTGATGTACTAAAAGTTGAAATTGCCCTGGAGAGTAGTAACAAGCTGAAGGCTGTATGGTCAGAAATAACGCTCCTACCGTTAGCGCAGAGAAGAGCACTTTTGCTTAACTTACGCGATTCAATTGATCGGGAATTAGTAACGCTCCTGCCAGCGTTGAAAGTTGCCAGCCTTCGTGAGATAGCAGCAACCTTGGAAATTTCTCCCGATAATTTGGGGCAAGTCTGGAACTGTTTGCCATTAAGTGATAAGCAGATAGCAGCTCATATGGGATTAGAACGAAGACAAGTCATTAACCTTCGTCGCACAGCCAGAGAGCGCCTCATACGCCGTGTTAGTCCAAATTAATGAGAAACAAGCAGTTAGAAGTCAGGAAGTAGACAAAAACCGAATGTGCCTACTACCTGACTTCTGTCTGCTGAGTTTCTACTCCTCATCTCTATTTCTTTAAAAATCTCAAAATAATTTTTCACATATACCAACATCACTTTATATTCACTGTCTTTAATAAGTAAGGGGACTTGCAGTAGAACGCAATGCAGGTGATCCTCAGCCGATTTTTTTAAATCTTATTTTGAGGGTGACTGATTATTGGTGAATCTTGTTAGGAGGTTGATTTGTCGCATTTGACAGAACAACAAGTTACTCGGTATGTGCAAAAGCAATTATTAGTTGCGGACTTGCTTGATGTTGACGACCATCTTTCAGAATGTGTCGAGTGCAGTAATCAAATCGTAATTTTTATTCAATCAAATCTGCGTTCGTCGGAAAGCACGTTTTGCAATTTCGATGTGAATCCTCATTTGATCCTTGAAGATCAGGTGAAGTATTTTTCAAACCAATTGACAAATGAGCGGTTGGACTACTGTCTTAATCATCTGATCTGGTGTGAGTCTTGCAGATTGGAATTACTGGATTTTTCAATATTTTATTCACATCTAAATTTCGTTGATAATGATTTCTTAATGAAAAATAAACATCAGTCTGAAAATTCGTCCCTTGCCCCTCTGCCCGCATCGGACATTAATTTAGAAATTCCTCAGTAATTTTTTAGGTCTTCATTGATTAAATTTGTTGCCAGTAAGAACTTCCGCAATCATCTAATTCAAAGAATAATTAATTTCTGTTATTTTCCTATTCTTCCACCATTTCTAAGTAAGGGAAGAAGTGCAGCGAATCCCATCGTTGTGATTATTCCAATTTGGATGTTGATTCCCAAAAGCGTAGGAGGTCATAAATCGACCAGTTTATCCTCCTACGTTTTTTGATTTTTCAAGATCATTTCCTGAGAATTGACATCCATTGCAAATAGGTTGATGATCCCATCCGTACTTAATCAGGGCTTCCTAGAATATTTATAATTTTTACTCAGAGGCATACATCTAATGCACGACCTCTTGCGCCACGATCAACCCCGTACCATTAACCAATTAATTATCAACGCGACCACGCAACGTGGCGATAAAGCCACAATTCGCTACAAACGTGATAAGGTTTGGCAAGAAATAACCGGAACTCAGTTAATCACGCGGATTGCCAATTTGGCTGCAGGCTTGCATTCGTTAGGTATCAAAAAAGGCGACCGCGTCGCAATTCTGGCTGATAGCTGTCCTGAATGGAGCATTACGGATTACGCAGTGCTTGCCTGCGGAGCTGTGACCGTTCCGATTTATCCAACCCAGGCCATTGATCAGGTAGCGCACATTCTTGAAAATTGTGGAGCCAAATTTTTATTCCTCGGGAACTCGAAAAATCTCAAGCGGATTCAGCCAGTTCTAACCCAGATGAAGAAGGCTCCTAAGCTATTTTTATTCGATGAAAAAGATAAAGGTGAATCAGATCTGACAGATGTAGAAAATCAAGGCAGCGCCGAAATTGCTCGCCAGCCACAACTTTTTGGCATGCTGGTTTCCGAAGCAGCTCCTGATGATTTAGCAACAATTATTTATACTTCGGGAACGACCGGAGAGCCTAAAGGTGTCATGCTGACGCACCGCAATCTAGTCTTTGACGCTCTTAGCGCAGGAAAGTGGCTGGGGCCGAGTCCTGAAGATATTTTTCTTAGTTTTTTACCCTTGTCACATATCTTTGAGCGCACTGTGATGTATTTATTGATGCACCACGGAGTCCAGCTTTGTTATGCGAGAGGCATTGAAACCGTCTCAGAAGACATGAAGGAAATTCATCCGACGATTGTGACAGGAGTCCCGCGACTTTTTGAGAAAATCTACGCGACAATTATTAAACGCGCGGCGGACGCTTCTCCGATGAAGCAAAGAATTTTTCATCAAGCCGTCAAAGTCGGGCGCGAGGTCGCGATTCTACGCGATCAACGTCAATCCGTTCCGTTGTCTTTGAAAATTCAATTGTCAGTTTTGGATCAGCTAGTATTCAGCAAATGGCGCGAAGCTGTCGGCGGGAAAATTCGTTTTTTTGTTTCGGGTGGAGCGGCTCTTTCAAAAGAAATTGGCATCATTTTTTCTGCGGCGGGAATGACGATCTTACAAGGCTACGGCTTAACTGAAACTTCGCCGGTGGTCGCTGTGAATCAGCCGGACAATAATCGTTTCGGAACCATCGGACAGGCAATTCCAGGGGTCAAGGTGAAGCTTGCCGCCGATGGTGAACTATTAGTGCAGGGCGATTTGGTGATGAAAGGTTACTACCAAATGCCGGAAGCTACGGCGGACATGATTCGGCAATATGAAGACGGAGAATGGCTGCATACCGGTGACATTGCGGAAATAGACGCCGAAGGATTTATTAAAATCACAGATCGTAAAAAAGACCTGATCAAAACCAGTTTAGGAAAATATATCGCTCCTCAGCAAATAGAAAATATGATCCGCAGCATTCCGATGGTCGAGCAGGTGATCGTCATTGGAAACGCCCGCAAATATCCTTCTGCATTAATTGTGCCAAGTTTTGAGGCCGTGAAGGCCTTCGCCGAATCTTTGGCGCTGGGGGTCAAAGATCGAATGGAATTAGTTCGTCATCCGCGCGTCGTTGAATTCTTCAAAAAGAAAGTTGATGAAGTAACGAAGGAGTTAGCTCCGCACGAAAAGATCAAGAAAATCGCATTGCTGTCGCAGGAATTTACAATTGAAGGCGGCGAGTTGACACCAACCTTAAAAGTGCGACGAAAAAATGTCGAAGAGAAATATCACGAGTTAATTGATTCTTTATATCCTAAAAATGAAGCGTTCGATGGATAAGCTTCACTAATCAATTCGGGAACTTACAGCAATCTGAAGCGTGTTTAATGAAAGCCTGGAAATTCCGATTTCCATTCCTTGAATTTATCGCTTATGAAACTAATTCTTTTACTTTTTACAATATTTTTTGTTTCGGTTCAGAGTGTCAGTGCGCAAATTTCTCCTGGTTCCTTTCTAGGGGTTTTTCTGGCTGATCTTGATGAATCTCGCGCCAGAGCTTTAAAATCTTCTGAAGTTCGCGGTGCTGTCGTTGGGAAAGTGATTAAAGACAGTCCGGCTGAAAAAGCGGGATTACTCGAAAATGACATCATCATTTCATTTGATAATCAACCGATTTTGAGTGCCCTCAATGTCTATACTTTTTTGTCAGAGGCGCTGCCAGGCAGCAGTGTGTTACTTCGATTAATTCGTAATGGTTCAGAACAGACCGTGACGGTGATCGTCAATGAACGCCAAAATTCAAATGGTGGGAACGAAGCGCAAAACCAAAATCAATATTCGTCCATTCGCCGAACTCCTTCGCTTGGAGTTTCCGGTTCTACGTTAACAGATCAGCTGGCTGTGTTTTTTGGGGCCCCGAATAAGTCAGGCTTCCTGATCAGTGAAGTTGAGCCACGTTCACCAGCCGCCCGGAATGGCTTAAAAGCAGGAGATTGCCTCGTTTCAATTAATGAACAAAATGTAGATTCCCTGGTTTTATTGAATCAGGTTTACAGCGAATTTTCATTGAAGGGAACACATAACGGAAAGCCTGTCCAGGAATTAAATCTCAAAATTATTCGTGAACAAAAAGAAATTTTAATGACGATTAAAATAGAGCAATTCAAAGATTAATGAGATGGTGGTCGGGGGCAGTGGTCGGTGATCGGTATAAGCCAATTGGTGCAGGAATTCTGCCGACCCCCGCCTACTGCCCCCCGACCACCGCTCCTTACTATTTATGATCACATTTCCAAGTGGTGAAGAATATTATCGTCTTTTATTCGATCTCACCCCCCTCCCAACTTTTGTATATGATCAGGATACATTTTCGATCCTGAACGTGAATCGAGCGGCGATTGAATGGTACGGTTATTCGATGGAGGAATTTCTTTCTATCCATCTCAGCGAACTGTTAACGCCTGAGCGCTTTGAACGGTTATTGGCTGAACTTAGTAGAACCCGTCAAGTGCCACTGATTAAAGAGTGCCTGCAACATCGCCGGAAAAATGGTGAATGGGCGGACGTAGAGGTGAATGCCTACAACGTTGAATTTCAAGGTCGTAAATCTCGTTTAGTTACCGTCAACGATATTACCGAACGATTAAAATCTGAAGAGCGACTGCGTCAGGCGGAAGAATTTTATCGCACTCTTTTCGATAACCTGCCGCTCCCGGCGTGGGTTTATGACTGGGATACATTGAAGTTTTTAGATGTCAATCAAGAGGCTATCAATGGTTACGGTTATTCCCGCGAAGAATTTCTCCAGATGCAAATTACGGCCATTAGAACGCCTGAAGAAGGAGAAAAATTACTCAAGCATTTTAAGAAGCTAAAGGATGAGCCGGAAAACTCTTTACCTCCCTTAAAGCTATGGCGACATCTTACCCGACAGGGTCATGCAATTGATGTTGAAGTGGATACTTTTCCAATTTCTTTTGGACACCACCATGCAAATATTGTAATCGCTAACAATATCACTGAGCGGCGTAAGCTGGAACTCGAATTGCGTGAAAGTCTCAGGCGCTATCGGGAAATTTATGAGTCTGCTTCGGAAGGAATATTTATTGCTGATTTTCACGGGAGGCTTCTTTCGTTTAATGATTCAGTCGTCAGGTTCATGGGCTATCCGCGCGAGGAACTAGCCACTAAATATATTCGGGATTTGATGCCGCCGGAAGATTTTGAATATGTGATGGCCCTCTTGAGTCGGAGCTTAAAAAATGCCAAAGATCATGTGGTTTACGAAGCCCATTGTGTCGGTAGCTCTGGCAAACGCTTTCTGGTTGAATTCAGTGCCTCGTTAGTTTTTGAAAATGGAAAAGCGATTGGGATGCAAGGTATCGGGCGCGATGTGACTGAAAGAAAACGACTCGAAGAACAACTGCTCAAAATTCAAAAACTTGAAGCTCTTGGACGTTTGGCCGGCGAGGTTGCCCATAGCTTCAATAACAGTCTCACAGTCATCCAGGGATTTGGTTCTTTGCTGAAGCGCTCGGATTTTGGATCCGAAAAACAAAAAAAATATCTCGAAAATATTTATCAGGCTGGCGAAGATGCTTCCCGTTTTACAGCGCAATTACTCGCTTTCAGTCGTAAGCAGATCACCGAACCAGAACGGTTAAATCTAAACGATGTCCTGATGGGGATGGGCGACATGTTGCGCGTTGCGCTGGGCGGAAACATCACTCTTGAAATTTTCCCGTCTCCGGAACTGGGATTAATTGAAAGTGATCAAAGCCAGCTACGGCAGGTGGTCATGAATCTGGTTTTAAACGCGCGCGATGCCATGTCCGACGGAGGCTCAATTATCATTGCAACCAGCATGGTAAGTTCTGAAGACGATCCAAATTTATCGAAAGCTGAGGCGGGTGCCTTTTATGTCAAACTCACGGTGACAGATACGGGAATCGGGATGGATAGCGAAACCCAAAGGAGATTATTCGAACCATTCTTTACAACCAAGCCTGATGGGAAAGGAACCGGGCTGGGCCTCTTCACGGCGTACGGTATCGTCAAGCAAAGTGGCGGTTTTATTGAGGTTTCTTCGCAATTGGGGCAAGGTTCCACGTTCTCTCTGTATTTTCCCGTCATTGAGAAAAATTTTAATACCATTGTTCCCCGGGTTGAATCCGACGGCAACTATGCCGGTTCAGGCCTGATCCTGCTCGTCGAAGATGAACCGGCTGTCAGGTCTTTAGTAACTGAAATACTTACCGAAAATGGTTATCAGGTGTTGATTGCCGAGAACGGAGTACGGGCACTCTCGGTCTTAGAGGAAAGTCACCCGAGCATTGATCTGATTCTGACCGATGTGAAGATGCCCGGCATTGACGGAGTGGAATTATCAAAGCTGGCAACTGAAATAAATCCATCCGTCAAAATCCTGTTTATGTCAGCGTATACCGAAGAAATTATTGCCATTCAAAACGAATTAAAACTGGGACGTCAGTTCATTCAAAAGCCATTTATCCCTGAAAATTTGTTACGAAAAATTCAAGATTCATTAACGGCTGCAACCCAATTGCATTAGAAAAATCGACCACGGATTTTACGGATCATGCGGGTCTGAAAATTCTGATCGGCGTAAACCCGCCTGATCTGCGGTCTATTCATCTGACTTCCTTACGTTTTTTTCAATCATTGAATAGCAACTTCCAAGACCATTTAAAAACGCTGCTTCCGTTTCGTTTTGATGCAGGACGCGAGCAGTAAAGCCTGATTCATTCAATAATTTTTCCCAGAATTTTCCAATCACTCCATTGCCCGTAATCAGGATTTGATGATCGTTTCTAAGCGTGTGCGATTTTGTAAAGCCTTCAAAATCCGATGACACAAAAGCGCCGACAAGGAACGAAAAACGTTGCTCCGGCGTGCTTTCACTTTTTTGCTCCAGCAAGCGAACGCAAAATAAAGCTCGCGCCAAACCGGAATTTTGTTGCTCACGCATTCCTGCCAAGGCCCATTCGTAATCAATAAAATCAGGCTTTTCGTGAGGCACAGCACTCGCTAAAATTGTTTGTGTCTGCGTCGCATAAATTAATTCTCCACTTATCGTCGTCACACTCGAAGCGACCCGGCCCGTCGCGTCCACCAGAATTACTTTCCAGTGCGAGCCTAAATTCAAAACTGAAAATGGAGCCGGAAAGTTTTCGAGCAATCCCAAGCAAAGCGTTTCTTCGCCGCGCATTAAATCTACGGCATTGACATTTTCAGGAGTGCATTTTGATGAACCACTTCGGACTCCGGTCACTAGATAAAAAGGTAAATCAGTAATGTCAGGAAAAGAAAAAGCCTTCGTGTTTGCGGCGAGTTCTGCAATGCCAATTGGAGCCGACAGATGAGGAATGTCAGCCAATCCCAAAGCCGAAGTGATCATCCCCGCCGCAATCACTGCGGATGCTTTGTGCGTCATTTGAACTTCTGCAATCAAATCGTGTAACGCAGCCTTAAGCCTGTCATTATTACCTTCGCGTGCGGTGTCGCGTACGCCGACCATTGCTTCCGCCCGCACTAAAATTTCATTTTCCTTCATTAACCAGACGCGAGAATTCGTCGTGCCCGTGTCCACAAAAATTACTGGATTCATCCCTTCATCGCCTCCGCAAATTCAGTAGCACGGGCGCGAAGTTTTTCAAGATTTTCATCCAAAAATTCTTTGCCAATCAGTTCAGAACCAATGCCCACCGCCCACGCTCCGGCGCGTAAATATTCCTTCGCATTTTCCGGAGTCACGCCGCCTGTCGGAATTAATTTCACGTCATTCAACGGCGCGCGTAACGCCTTGACGTAACTTGGTCCGAGTGAAGTCGCCGGAAAAAGTTTCGCCGCATCCGCCCCCGCCTGCATTGCCTGGACGACTTCCGTAGGTGTGAAACAGCCAGGGAAGGACGCGAGCTGTAACGCCCGTGTTTGTTGGATAACGTTCACATCGCAGTTCGGAGAAACGATGAACGTGCCGCCTGCGTCAGCAACATTTTTGACTTCGTCTGAAGTCAAAACCGTACCCGCTCCGATGGCGCACCGAGAACTAAATTCTTTAGCGAGTTGTGAAATTTTTTGAAGCGCATTCGGAGAGTTGAGCGTGACTTCAACAGCAGTAATCCCGCCTGAAATCAAGGCTTCGACCATCGCCGCCTCACGTCCGCCGAAGTCTCCGCGCAGGATTGCGATGACGCGTCCTTGTTCGATTTGAGAGAGAATATTTTGATGATTCATGTAAAAAATAATGTAGCGTAAACATCTTGTTTGCGCTTCCGAACTTACTTAACGGAGCAGCAAGCAGGATGCTTACTGTACGCTTTTATTATTCAATAATTACCTTATTGCTACCGCTGCGCCCGAACGTTTCCGGTTCATACATTTCTTCCGCTTTCGTCGGCGGGGCAATAAAAATCCCCGGCGTAGTCGCACGCGCGACATAAGAGTAATTGTATACTCCTTCCCAAAGCAATGACGTAAACGCTTCCACGCGTTCATCGCGCAAATTCTGATGTTCGAACCAATTTCTTTGTCGCCACCAATACTTGCCGGAATTCGGTTCAGGCTCAACCGAAGCAGAAATTTTCAGCGCAGGATTTACCGCTTCGAAGCCCGCGGGCATTGGGTCAACCAAGGCTACGTGATAACGCCTGGCTGATGAAGCCATTGTTAATTTTACACGCACGTTGGCTCCGGCTTTGATGTGCCACGTTCCGTTTACGTCACGCTTCACATCGTTTGGATCGTCCATCGCTTCATAAATTCTTTCGACCGCGAAGCCGTAATCTGCGGCTTTAAGATTCAAATTTGTCGGCGCGTACTGCATTCCAATTCGATAATAAAGTCGTCCCTGACCTTGCTTGTTGAGGGTCAAATTATTTTGTCCTTCAAGAAATTTCATCGGGACGTTGAGCTGATGCTGATCGGTGCTGCGACCGGAAAATTTTTGTTCATTCGCGCAAGCATCGCCGAGCCAAACTCGTGCGACAAATTCCGGCGTAACTTTTTCGTACGTCCGGAAATATTTGTCGAGAGCCAATAAAATAAAGGCATTCTCCTGCGTATTCATCCAGCGTCCCTGCTTGCGGTTCGCCAGTAATCCGCGCACAATTTTCGGAATCAAATCACTCTTCGGCTGATCCGAAATCAAAGCTTCGAGCAGGATTCCATCCGTACGACGATTGGACGCGAGCAGCAAATGCGCACCGTCTTTGTAGCTTGTCGTGAAGTGGGCAGTCGCAGCAGTTTCTTCGACACGGTTGTTAATGATTTTGCGAATTTGCGCGACCTCTGCAACAGAATTTTTATCGCTAGACAGCACAGGCAAAATCCATCCCAAAGTTTCAAGAGAAAATTTGCTCAGGTCTTCACCAGCGATCAACTTGCGTGCGAAGGTGCGATGGAAATCTATCTCTTTCGGGATAATCCGATTTTTGACATAAAGCGAATAAGCAACCAACGCGCGACGCGTTTCGATGCCGTATTCAGCAGGAATGCGCGCCTCGATATTTCGCAAATACACGAGCACATCATCAAGCATTTTTTTCGGTACAGCGAAGCCTTTTTCCTGTGCGCGTTGCAAGGCGTGCGCGACGTGGATGCTGAGGTACGGCCACGATTTTTCGCCGCGTTTCCAGAACGAAAATCCGCCATCGGAATTTTGCATCCCTTCGAGTTTTTTAATGTCGCGCACGACAGCGGATTCTAATTCCTGCGCCGACGGCAAGCCCTTCGCATCGAATGCTGACAGCACATCGCGCAGCGCAGCAATGGCTAAAATTCGTGATGAAACTTGCTCGGAACATTCGTACGGATAGCTTGACAAATACAACACCGCGTCCGTTAATGCTTGCAACTGCGTAGATGAAGTCGTGATTTCGAGTCCCCCAAATTGCTTGAACGCATCCGCCGGAGCTTTGACGGCTTGGACGATTGCGCCTTCATCTAATTCGCCGTACGTCGCAAACGCTTCGGTAGTCGCGGGAGTCCAGACAGGCAATGAAACTTCCGAAGCGTCGGCGTAATTTTTTCCGTTGATAATGGTCGTCGCAGCGATTTGAAAATGTGCGGTTCCGGGTTTGTTGGTGATGGCAAGGAAGCGAATTTCTACGCGGTCATTAGCTGGGATGGTGACGCGTTTTCCCGCAGATGTACAACAAATCTTCAGTTTGTTGATTGGGTGAGCAACTTTAGAATTTTCTAGTAAAACTGAAGATTCGCGAGGAGGCAATAAGCTCACAGTTTGCTCTACATCACGCACCGCAACATTCACTTGCATTGGCTGATCAGTCTGATTTTGCAGGACGACAGGCAATTCAAACTGATCACCAAAATTCAAAAACCTCGGTGCCGAAGGACGTATCATCAACGGCAATTGCGCCGTGATTGAGGATTCTCCAATGCCAAATTTTTTGGCTCCATCGGTAGCGACTACCATCACCCGATACCGTGTGAGGCTGTCCGGCAATTTAATTTTCACGGATGCTTTGCCGTTGGCGTCGGTGATGACGGAAGCGGAAAATGCAGCGAGGGGATTGAATTTGATGCGGGCGTTTACGATCGGTTCGCTGATGCCAACGGGAACCCCGCCAGGGATACCTGTGCCACCTGGGACACCCGTAACTGCTCTTACAAAATTTCCCTTAGCTATTGAGTAGTTAGACACAATAGTTTTTGGTGGAGGAGCTATCGTTGGTTTTGGGTTCGGCGATGGGAATTTCTCATTGCGTTTCAATTCACGTTCGTTTGCTAACAGCAACTGTGTCCGTTGATGATTATCTTTCGTTTGGATGCCTCGAGAAGTGTAAAACGAAGTCAACGGATCACTCAGCTTGTAATTACTCAATGCTAATATTGCTTCGTCAACTACCACCAAAGCTGTTTCACCGTTGGCGAGAGCTTTGCCTGCGTTGTCTTTGATTTCAAGATCAATGGTAGTTTCCTCTCCAGGAGATAAAGAAGTATGTCGAGGTGAAGCTGTTACAAGTAACTTTCTCGTAAGTGGTGGAATTTTTAGATTTAGCGAGCCTTTGGCAAAGGCGGGACGCTTCGGTAATTTTGCTTCGCTTGGTTCTTTGGTGCGATTTGTGGCTCCTACTAAATCCACCTGTACAAAAATGTTCGGAGTCCAATTTTCCTTGATGGGAATTTTCAGTGTATGTGAGGAAGAATTCATCGTGAAGCGAGAGGTTTCGACGATTCCTGAACGTCGCAAAGTCATCAAGCCTTCCGCCGGAAAAAAAGGCGCTTGCACTAAAATTTCAGCAGTATCTCCCGCGTGAAATACTTCCTGATTTGGGATGAGTTTAACCTCTTCATTTTCGATATTTTTGGATTGAGTGGAATTCCCTCCGGCAACCCAAAGTTGCATTTCGCTTTGATTGAGGCGTTCTTTGTCGTCACGAATTTCAGCTGTTAGCCGGTATGTTCCTCCTGATTTTACTGTAATTTTGAATGGCACAGCTTCGCTGCCGGACGTCAGTGTGAATTCTTGAGGAGCGGTTTCTTCCTCAATCCATTCTCCTTTTTTGAAGACTGAATCAAGCAGTACTGCTCTCAATTTTATGATGCAGCCATTGATAGCCTTCCCCTCTAAATTTGTAACGATAGCCTCGCCTGTCAACGGTTCACCTCCCTCGACAAAAGTACGAGTCGCTCGAAGTCCAACGCACAGCTCAGAAGCATGCACTACCAGCGAAGTTGAGGCTGACCATTGCTGGCGATTGACATCGGTGACGCTGGCTGTGGCTCTGACTATTTGCGGGCGAGAAGGATCAACGGAATCAAAATCAATGTGTAGATGATGCTTGCCATCGGCTCCGGTTTTTGATTTTAAAAGCTTGCCGTTCGGTTGTTCGTAGCCAGATCTGTATGACCACCACGGCGTCCATTTTCCAAAGGAAAAATCACTTCGATTCGGAGGCGTGAAACTTGTAGGAAAAGATGAGACCATCCAATTTGTTTCCGCATCGGATAAGCCTCCGCCAGCATAGTAAGCTGCATTTACGGCGATGTCAGCACCTCCACCGACGAAGTGATTTACGGAAGTGACTGAAGTGGAGACTTCAAATTCAGGGCGACTAAATTCCTGTACCTGAAAATAATGTGTAAAATCACGAGAAGTTAAGGTAGACAACTCAAGACGGGCAGAACCCAGATTAATGTTTTCCGGTAATTTGCAGGCAAGATCGAACGCGCCAAAATCATTAATGGAAAGTAAGCCTTTAGTAAGTTCGTTACCTCGACTATCTTTGAGAAGATAATTAACTTTGTAGGCGATACTCGATGCCGCTTCAAGATCACCATTTTTAGAAAGCCCTAAAAGGCGAAGATAGCCTTTAAAATGTACTTCTTCGCTGGGGCGATACATTCCGCGATCATCGAAGACATGAAAGCGCAGATCACTTCGTTCGTTCTTTCGAATCCAGGCTTGGGGATTTCGATAGCTTCCGGATTCGGCAGGAAGGATGACACTGTCATCGCCTTTACGCGCAAGCAAAAATTGATCTTTGAGAGATTCCTTATCGCTCTCCGGAAGCGCAATTTTTCCTAAACCATCGGCTTTTGTTTCGCCAGAAGCACGAACAATTTTTCCGTCTTGAATTTTTAGTTTTGCGCCCGTGATGGGCTTTCCATCCTTCAGCGAAGACGCCCAGCCGATTAAATCTGTGTCGTCTACAAAAGCGTCTAATCCAATGTTTGTGGACTGAATCCACAATATGGATTCATCTTTCTCTCCACTTGGCTGCACGAGCAATACGACATGTCCGAAACCATTTTTCAGGGCAGGGGAAAGATCAATTCGCGTTTCAATCGTTTCTTCTGGTTTGGCATGAATGGGGATAACGCGAGAAAAAATTTTCTTACCTGGTGGTGTGGAAGGCTTAAATTTATTACGATTTTCGGAGAATTCAAGATACTGAGGATATTGCTCCGGCTGGACTGAGTACATCGAGATCTGAATATTTTTATAGTTGGTACTGTAGAAAGAAATTGATCGCGAACCAAAAGGATCAAGTGTATGCAAGCCGCTCCATGGACCGGAAAAGCCGGGATCGGAGCCACCGACCTGAAATAAAACAGGGGGCGTGATTCCGAGTTTTTGTCCGAATTCATCAGTTAGCTCTGGAGGAATTTGTAGGTGATAGGTCGTCAGTGGCTTTAGATTTCCGCTGATTGAGATGCGATTGTTACTTTGGGAGACCTTCAACTTTTCAATTTTTGGTGTGATCTGAATTAATTTTTCATCAAAGAGTTTTTCATCAAGATTGGTGGTGAAATAGAAGTCAAAGTTAGAGT
Source organism: Blastocatellia bacterium (assembly GCA_043736395.1). Lineage (GTDB taxonomy): Bacteria > Acidobacteriota > Blastocatellia > RBC074 > RBC074 > JAFDVL01. The sequence goes on from JAYTCQ010000123.1 coordinate 30,801, forward strand.
AGGTAGTACAACTACGACGTGTAAAGACTCCTTCATCGCAAGAAGATTTTTTTGGTTGGAACGTTCCATACGTTCTAAACGAATACGATTGATCCTTGATAATAGCGCGGGTTCCTTCTATTGAAGTGGTGCCAACTGGAATGACGATAGTAAACAAAGTATCAACCGGCAAAACTGGATTTTTAGAAGCAGGGAGATCACTCTCAGCACGAAACGCCAACCAGTAATTTGTTTGTGACGCAGCTGCAATATCTTTCAGTTTTTCATCTGTACGAATTTCTTCTTCCGTGGCTAATCGCAATTTCCATTTTTTCCCAGCCCCGTTGAGTTGGATTTTTTTTAGAACAATCGAAGGATCAATTCGTTGATCGAAAGAGACGAAAAGCAAAGGATTTCTGGACACCTCATTACTTTGAGGAAGAACAGTTGTTACCTGCGGCGCAGGCGTACTAAAGGTGAATTTTTTTGCGCTAACCAGTGAATTGCCAGTTGCAGATTTCGTTCCCGTAGGAATTTCCACGCTAAAATTTGTTGCCATAGGGAAGCGATTGACGGGGTCAAAAATAATTGTCTTCGTCCCTATCCATCGCCATTTTCCTGCAACTTCTGGAGTGATTTTTACGGTTACAAATTTCGCGGCTTCCTCTTGTGAAGTCACGGCTACCATTGGCTGTGAAAACGTTACGCTGAGTTGCGGGGCGAGCGGGACTTCGCCTTCGGGAGAATATCGTACGACTTCGAGGGCGGCGTTCGAGTTGATTGGCGCATCGGCTACGACATTGTTCGGGAAAGACTCAACTAGGGTTTTTCCTGTTCGAGGTGGTGGCAATGAGCGATCACGAAAGGCGAATTCCGTCTCAGGGGTTTCTGACGATTTTGGAGATTCGAGCCGCTCCAGAATTTTGTTGGTTTCTTCACTAGTGAGAGTAACGGCAGGTGCGGCAGGAATTTTTTCTTCTCGTTTTGGTTTTCCTTCGCTCAAACGAAACTGTAATCCCTTCGACGCAGGGGTGCTTTTCGCGTTTGTTTGCGCGGAAGGTCTTGTACCGTAAGCGGGCAAGATAAAAGCGATAATTAGTAAATGGCAAAGCAAATTTCTGGTGAAGTTCATGCATATTCTCCGTTGCTGAAAAAAGGTTGTGCAGAGAATAAACGATTCTCAGGCTGATAAGTTAGACAAATTTGCGAACGGAAAGTTCCGAAGGTGGGATTTTTTTGTGCGAGCGGAATTCAAATGCTACTGGTTAGCAGCTCCTGGAAGTAGCTTCGGGAGTGCATACGCGATGTTCACATTACGATTCTTGATTCAAAAAAATATTTATAAAAGGCAAGGAACGAAAGAGTCTATTACTAAATGATTGGATGGGTTTGCTTTCAAGAGCGGAAATGATTGGTGGATTGATCACTTCTGGTTCTTTACTTGCGACAGACCAAAGGGCTTTGCGAATATCATCCGGTCGCATTGAAGCGATGGCAAGATTCGAAGAGATATGAGCGATGATGGGCGGAATCTGAAAGGCAAGAATTTCGGTTAACAACGGGTTCGGGACGCCGGTTTTTTCCAGCAAATTGTCAATGATTTTACCGTTGAAGGCGATTACTACATCAACAGCAGCGAGATCGGTTTGGGAATTTCCATTCATCCATTCTTCGACGACGTGGTCGAAGCCAGCCTTACGAAAACGATTCAGGAATCCTTCAACGCCTCCCAGTTCACGATTGTTAATGGTTGAAATTAGAGCAGACATCACTGCAATACTTTTGTTGCCCAGCTCGAATTTAAGTGAAGTTTCATTAATTAATAAATCTACAAAGGCCATCGTCACCGCTCCTGTGCAAAAGAATATTTCAAATAACGATTGGCAACTCCGGCCAAAGTTGTTATGTGAGATCGGTTGTGAGTTTGATACAACCGGTAAAGTACCAAAAAAAAAATTAAATGGCTATAAGTATTTTTACGGAGTTTGTGACATAACTTTCCGTAGAGGTGACTTCTTGAATTATTAATTTTTCGAACAGGAAAAGAGCAGGAACTGGCATTTTTCGTTACATTCCGGTTACTTCTTTCAGCAATTTGAAAAAAGCTTTTTTGCGTTCGGTGTTGATACCCCAATTCACGGGCGGACATTGATAGCCGTCGCTGTAATCGCTCTTGCCTGGATCGAAATATCCCCACGAAGCATTGGCTTTAACTGCTCTCATCATATTGTTGATGGGTTGATCAAAATCAAAATGATCGTCTTCATTGAAGAGAATTGGCATCGGGCGATACGCCGGATCGCGGCGCGTGATTTCTACCATTTCCGTGATGCGATTCGGGTCTTTGACGCCGTTGCCGTGCAGCAAAATAAAATCAGAATCCCTGACGACATTTGTCGTAGGAATCGCACCGCCGCCATAACTCGTGCCGACTAGAAACTTATTTTTTGTTAAGGATTTTACTAAATTGATGAGTTCATGCACGCGTGCAGGTTTGAGAATTTCGTGATCGTAGGCGGTGATATTACACTCGTTATTTACTTCGATTAATAAATTTCGCCAGCCTTTTTTGAAAAGCCAATTCGTCGCATTCGTCACAGCATTTTTCACAGCGGCTTCATCGCGCAAACGTTGATCTTGTCCAAAATAAAAATAGCCAAGAATCACGACCATTCCCAATGAATCCGCTTTGTTGATGATTCTTTCTAAACGATCGAAATACGCCATGCGCAGAGTTCCGTCGGGATTAAAAGCATTATTTTCCCACGGCTGACCTTTGGAATAACCTTCAGGGCTGCCGCCCTGCAAATTGAGGGTGAAAGCGAGCAGCCCGTGCTTTTTCCATTCGGGCATTGCCGCGATGAATTCGTTCGTATTGCGTTCGGCATCCCATTTTCCCGTGTCGGGGTACGCCCATTTTTTGCTCGTCTCGGGATTCAAATCATCAAAAATTCCTTGCACCATCCGCGTATTCATCAACATCCCCTCGATCTTCATTCCCTGATATTCACGACCTTTGTAGGTTGGTTTTCCATTGATGAAAAATTTGTCACCGCGAATGGAGACGACTGTGTGCGAAGCCGCATAAACATTGGCGTTGATGAGCGTTGATGCCGCGAGAAATGCGGGTAGGAGGGTATGAATAAATTCTCTTCGTTTCATAAATTTAAACCTAAAAAGTGTATCGTAAACGTCTCGTTTGCGATGCCGAACGGAGCTACAAACGGGACGTTTGTAGTACGCTTTTATCTGTCCGCGTCCGACAAAAAATACCAACAAACAATCGCCGAAAGATTCAAAATTCCGGCGAAGATAAAATACGAATTTGCGCTGCCGGTTTTCGCGATCAAAAACGGAAACGCATTCGCACTGACGAAGGCTCCGATGTTTCCGACCATATTCATCGCACCAGAAATCAAGCCTGAATTCGCGCCGCCGATGTCGAGACAATACGACCAACTTGGACTAAGCGTTAAGTCCGCGCCAAATGTCGTGAGCGCAAAACACGCCACCGTAGCCGCAGGCGAATGCGCCATCGGTAAGGCGAATAGGCCCACCACTGCCAAGCCAAATCCGATCATCGCGGGAATTTGTCGCGACCAACTTTTCCATCCGGCGCGGTAGAGTGAATCAACCGCCAAGCCCGCGATCCACTGCGCGGCGGCTCCGCATAGAAGTGGAATCATGGCGTAATTTGCTGCGACAGTTCCGGTCAATGAAAATTCAGATTTCAAGTACGGCAGCATCCACGACAGGCAAATAAAAAATGTGAAATTGCTGGCGAAATACTGCCACATCGTCAGCAACATCAAGCGCGAACGAAAAAGAGATTTGAAGTCGAGCGAAGATTGCTGGACGATTTCTTGCGCAGGTATTTCGGATGCATGATCGCGAAAAAATACAAACCATAAAAACGCCCAGATCACTCCAATCGTTGCAAGAATCACGAACGAACTGCGCCATTGATATTTTTCGAGCATCCACACCAACAGCGGAAATGATAGGGCTGCACCGATGCGCGAACCCGAAAATAATATGCCGTTCGCGATGCCGCGTTGCGTCGCCGGAAGCCAATTATAAATCGCGCGCGCACTGCCAGGAAAGGCTCCGGCTTCGCAAGCACCGAATAAAAATCGTACCGCGAGGATGGTCGAAAAACTTCCGACCGCTCCAGTAAGTCCCGTAAAAAAACTCCACGCGATGACGACAGCGGTGAGCGCGAGACGCGGGCCGAATTTATCCGCCATCCATCCACCCGGCATTTGCGCGATTGCGTAGCCGAGCG
>JAYTCQ010000124.1:0-10077 GCA_043736395.1 Blastocatellia bacterium
TTCCTTTCCTGTCGCCTCAACTCTTGCTTCAGTCTTTGCACTTCTTCCTTCAGACGATCAATCTCTCGCTGCTTCTCTAAGCACCCTTCACACAGGTTGACCCCATACTCTTTGCTTTTTTCTGCTTGATATTTCACTTCTCCTACAAATGTCCAATGACTCCTTCCTTCAACTTTTCACTGAGGCGATACGAAATTTATCCTTTAAACTGGCGGTTATGTGCAGATCGGTTGTATAATTATTGATTCGTTGCAGATTTGATATTTTAGTTATACGGAGTAATGCTACTTTGAATTTTTCTGACCAAACATCTCATGATCTGACTTTAGGAATTACCGGATTTTCTTATGCTGACCTCTACCGTCCGCAGCGGTTGCAGGCGTTAAGCGAAGCCTTTTACACAGCGCTCGAACAGGCCGAGCCGCAAGTTGCCGATCATTTCGCGGCGTATCGCGCCGTCAAAGGAATCGGCTATTCACAAAAAGACGAATCGAATTTACTGGTCAAAGTCGCGCCACATCTCAGTAGTTTTGTTGCTCAACTTTTCAACGTCGAAGCCGCCGCCGAAATTCATTTCAGAAAAGCCGCAGACGAATCCGTTATCTCTGATTACAAAAAACTTTTCATTCAACGTCGCGCCAAAAAACTAGACGCGGCGACAGTTGAAATGGCGGTTGCGAATTTCGACAGATTGCAATCGCAAATTGATTTGTTGATGGCCAAGCAGGAACTCACGACTTCAGATTTGGAACTTGCCGCAGCGAAGCTTTGGCACATTAATAAAGATGACGCGGATATTCTCAGTACCCTGGAAAAATGGGCGGCAGCGTTGCCTCATGTTGTTCCGGAATTGACGAAGGAATGGCTTAGCTATCGTTCACCGCATGCGCTGGATTTTTCAAATTTAGTCCAAATCGAGCGCCGCGATTCCGCGCTGCCTGAACTGATGGTCGGGCCGGATAAATTGTTGCGTCGGCGTGATGGATTCAAGCTGACCGATGAACGAATGGGCAACCGCCAGATTCTCGACGAAGCCCATTATTGCTTGTATTGCCACGAACGCGACAAGGATTCCTGCTCGACCGGCTTCATCGAAAAAGACGGATCGTGGCGCAAAAATCCTCTCGATATTCCGCTGGCAGGATGCCCGCTGGATGAAAAAATTTCGGAGATGAATTTGCTGCGCGGCAAGGGCGACGTGATTGGAGCTTTGTCGTTAGCGGTGATTGATAATCCCATGTGCGCGGGTACGGGGCATCGCATCTGCAACGATTGTATGAAGGCCTGCGTCTTCCAAAAACAGGAACCCGTCAACATTCCTGAAATTGAAACCGGGACGCTGACCGACGTTTTGAAATTGCCGTACGGCGTAGAAATTTATGGCTTGCTCACGCGCTGGAATCCGCTGAATGTGCGCCGCCCGTATTCGCTGCCATACAACGGAAAAAATGTGATGGTCGTAGGCTTAGGGCCTGCCGGATATACGCTCGCGCATTATTTGCTGAATGAAGGCTTTGGTGTCGCCGGAGTGGACGGATTGAAAATTGAACCGCTGCCGAAAGAATTAACAGGCGAAGGTGGAAACATTCCGAAGCCGATCAAGGAGTGGAGCGAAATTTATAACGCGCTCGACGAAAGAAATTTAGAAGGCTTTGGTGGAGTAAGTGAATACGGCATTACGGTGCGCTGGGACAAAAATTTTCTAACCTTACTGCATTTGTTATTGGCTCGACGCGATCATTTCAAAGTCTATGGCGGAGTTCGTTTCGGCGGGACTTTGACGATTGAAGACGCTTGGGATTTAGGCTTTCATCACATCGCAATTGCGACGGGCGCGGGGCGTCCGACGATGGCGGGGATGAAGAACGATATGATTCGCGGCATCCGTCAAGCCAGCGATTTTCTGATGGCGTTGCAGCTCACCGGAGCTTTCAAAGAATCTACGATTGCGAATTTGCAAGTGCAACTTCCTGCGCTTGTGATCGGCGGTGGACTCACGGGAATTGATACGACGACGGAGATGTTTGCGTATTATCCGGTGCAGGTCGAGAAGATGCTGCACCGCTACGAAATATTGGTCGCGGATGCTGGTGAAGAGCAATTCTGGTCGGTGTATCGAACCGATGAAGACCGCGCGACGATGCAAACTTTTATTGAGCATGGACGCGCTATTCGCGATGAACGTGAACGCGCTACAGCGAATGGTGTGAAGCCTGATTTTGTACCGCTCGTCAAATCCTGGGGCGGAGTTTCGCTCGTTTATCGCAAGTCGTTGCAGGATTCTCCGGCCTATCGTTTGAATCACGAAGAAGTCGCGAAAGCTCTCGAAGAGGGAATCAGCTACGTTGAAAATATGTCTCCGGTGGAAGCGATTCCTGACGAATTCGGAGCGGTCTCCGCGATCAAATTTGAGCGTCAGGCGAAGGACGAAAATGGCAAGTGGTATGCGACAGGTGAATTCGTCACGATGCCCGCGAAAACAGTTTGTGTCGCCGCTGGAACCAGTCCGAATGTGATTTACGAAAAAGAATATCCGGGCACGTTTGAGCTGGATGATCGCAAGAAATATTTCAAAGGCTACAGGCTCGAAAATAATCAATTGACGGCGGTGAATAAAGGCGAAACAGGATTTTTCACTTCGTATGAAAGCAACGGAAGATTCATCACGTATTACGGCGATAATCATCCGATTTACGCGGGAAATGTGGTGAAGGCGATGGCTTCAGCGAAGCACGGATACAATGAAGTTGTCCGGTGTTTTGAAGCAGAAGTCGCGGCGATGGAAACTGCGCACCAATCAATTCACGATGAAGAATATCAAAAATTTGCGTCACATCTCGACGATCAATTAATTGCGAAAGTCGTCCGCGTCGAACGTCTGACGCCGACCATTGTGGATGTCATCGTCCGTGCTCCGCTGGCGGCGCATAAATTCCAACCCGGACAATTTTATCGGCTGCAAAATTTTGAAGTGAACGCCCCTGTCGTGCACGGCACGCGCCTGATGATGGAAGGCTTGGCATTAACTGGAGCCTGGCACGAACCAGAAGAAGGTTTGCTTTCGATGATCGTGCTCGAAATGGGTGGCTCTTCGGATTTGTGCGCAATGCTGAAACCCGGTGAAGAAGTCGTTGTCATGGGGCCGACCGGAACTCCGACTGAAATTCCGACCAACGAAAATATTTTGCTCGCAGGTGGCGGACTCGGCAACGCAGTTTTATTTTCCATCGCCAAAGCCTTGAAAGCGGCGAACAACCGCGTGGTTTATTTTGCCGGATATAAAAATGCCGTAGACGTTTTCAAACGCGAAGAAATTGAAGCCGGAACCGATCAGGTAATTTGGAGCGCAGACATCGGCACGATTGAGCCGAAGCGTCCGCAGGATATGACCTTCAATGGAAATATTGTGCAGGCGATTAAGGCGTACAACGAAGGTCAACTAGGCGAGCGACAATTCAAGCTCTGCGACATTGACCGCATTGTCGTGATTGGCTCTGACAAAATGATGGGAGCGGTGAAAGTTGCCCGAAAATCTGGAGCCTTGGCCGGAGTTTTCAAACCTGAGCACGTTGCGATTGGTTCCATCAATTCGCCGATGCAATGCATGATGAAAGAAGTCTGCGCGCAGTGCCTGCAAAAACATATTGATCCGGTCACTGGCAAAGAAAGTTTTGTATTCTCCTGCTTCAATCAAGATCAATTGCTCGACGCCGTAGACTTCGGACACCTTGACGACCGCCTGAAAGCGAACTCTGCACAGGAGAAATTAACGAAGCAATGGCTGGCGTATTTATTCAAGCAGGGCGAAGTGGAAATGGTTTAATGCAGAAGCACGCACGCAGTAAGGGCGCCTTTTCACAACAAATACTTCAGTTTCAGGTTCAGTGGCTTTAATGTACCGGCGCCCTTACTGCGTGCGGGCTTCTGCATTTTTTCCCGCCCCCGACAACCTAAACGACAATCCCCTACATCAAACTGACGAATATTTTATCCCCCCTTTGACGATGATAAAGGACAAAATATGCAAACCACGATTAAATTTTCACTCTTGTTTTTGTTGTTGGCCACTTCGGTTTTCGCGCAGGTTTCCGATTCAGAAAATTACAGTCATCTGCGCTGGGAAGGCACAGTGGACGGCAAAGTTTTACTCAAAATTAATCGGCGACGTGTGACCTACGATGTCATTTCGGGAGTTCCAGTGCAGCGGCATCGCTATGATTTTACTGATCCGCTGCCGTTTAAAAACACGCGAGTTGATGTGAATGTCGAAGAAGGACGAGGCAACGTACGGGTCATCGAACAGCCGCGTGAACGCAATGATTATACGGCGGTGATTGAAATTAATGATTCCAGCAGTGGTAAATCCGACTACGTGCTGGATGTGTTTTGGGAAAAATCTTACGGCGGAAATACAGGAAATAATAACTCGAATTGGCGCAATAAAGATGATGATTATTTTGAATGGCAGGGACGCGTCGACGGTGAATCCATTCTCTACATTCGCGGGGAAGATGTGCGTGTAGATGATATTTCCGGCAATGGAATCACGAATGAAAAGCATCGCGCCAGCCGTCCGATTCCTTCGCGTTCGATGACTTTGAATTTGGTCGAGACCAGCGGACGCGGAGAAATTACGCTGATCGAACAGCCCGATAATCGTAACAATTACACCGCGGCGGTCAGGATTCATGACAAGCAAAGTGGCACGGGATTGTATTCATTTGCGCTGACGTGGTCGCGACGTGGAGGACGAAATGGGCGCGATGATAGAGATAATTTTCCATCTAACGGTGGAAATAGCGGAAATAATAATTACGCCGATGCGCGACGCGCAATGATGTGGACAGGACGCGTTGATGGGACAGATTTTATTAGCATTCGCGGTGATCAACTGAGTATTGAGCATCAGGCTGGAATGGAAATTTCTAACATGAATTATCGTTTTGAGCGAAGGTTGCCATCCGCTCCGACTTCGGTGTTTGTGAAGAAAATTAAAGGACGCGGAAAAGTGAATGTCATTCAACAACCGGATCGTTCTAACAACTACACTGCGATTATTCAGATTGAAGATAAAGACGGTGGCGCCAGCAATTATGAAATTGAAGTGAGTTGGTGAAACCAGTGAATAGACCACGGATTTTGCGGATGTGACGGGTTTACGCGGATCAGAATTTCAGATCCGCGAAGACCCGCATGATCCGTAAAATCCGTGGTCTATTTCGTATTAAAACGGAAGGGTTGGATCAACGGCGCGATATTCATCCAGTTTGCGATGTAAGGTGCGGCGATCAAAACCGAGGATTTCGGCGGCGCGTGATTTATTTCCATTCGTCAAACGCAGCGTCTCAAAGATGTATTCCTTTTCTAATTCCTGAATCGTCATGCGTGTTTCTTTGGCTTTTGCCAGGAGCGCCGAAGTTTTGCCGCTGCTGTGGATTCGGTCAGGCAAATCATGCGGCGTGATGACGAATCCTTCTGCCAAAGCCATCGCTCGTTCTAAAGCATTTTCGAGTTCGCGCACGTTACCGGGCCACGAATATGCAGTCAGTAACGCTAACGCTTCCGAAGTAATATTGAACGGTAGTGACGATGTTTTCTCGGCTTGCTTATTTAAAACATAGTCAATTAATAACGGAATATCCAACGGACGTTCGCGCAACGGCGGCACGTGCAAATGAATCACATTTAATCGCCAAAATAAATCTTCGCGAAAACGCCCTTCGTTAACTTCTTTTTCCAAATCACGATTCGTAGCGGCAACAACGCGCACACTAATTTCGCGTTCGCGGTCAGCGCCTACGCGGCGGATGGTTCCTTCCTGCAAAACACGCAATAATTTAGGTTGGACAGTGATTGGCAACTCGCCGATTTCATCCAAAAAAAGTGTGCCATTATCCGCCGATTCAAATAATCCTGCCCGCGCCAGCTTCGCGCCGGTGAAAGCTTGTCCGGTGTGCCCGAACAGTTCAGACTCAATTAATTCGTGCGGAATTGCCGCGCAATTCACCGGCACGAATTGCCCTGGTCGTCCGGAAGATTTGTGAATGCAGCGTGCGAATAATTCTTTGCCGGTGCCGGATTCACCTGTTACGAGGACAGTACTTCCGCTACGCGCAGCTTTCGTCATGAGCTTGAGGATTTCTTTCATGGGACGTGAAGCGCCAACGATTTCCACGTCAGCCAGCGGCAGTTCGCGCCGGAATTGCGCCTGTTCACGCATCGGAGCGCTTTGCGATAACGCTTGCTCAATGGCCTGAATCAATTCGTCAGTCACAAACGGTTTGGTGAGATAGTGAAAGGCGCCCATCTTGACCAGTTCTACGGCCTGTTCGACTGAACCAAAGGCTGTAATAATAATCACGGGAACTTCCGGACGTTTGGTGCGTGAGGCCGCCAATAATTCCGCACCGGAAAGACCAGGCATATTGACATCTGTAATTAACACATCAAGACGTTCGGTCTCATTGTTGATGCGCGTCAACGCAGACCGACCATCGACGGCTACAACCGTTTCGTACCCGGCGTCTTCCAGATCGTCTTGCAACAAATCACGTAAATCCGAGTCGTCTTCAGCAATTAAAAATCTTGGTTTCATACTTGTTTCGTATCGGTTTTTGAAGGTGGCAGATGAAGGTAAAATGTGGCGCCGCCTGTCGGATTATTTTCGGCTTCGATGCGTCCGCCATGTTCTTCCATGATTCGACTGGTGACAGCCAGTCCAAGCCCGGTGCCTTGTCCAACTTCTTTGGTCGTATAAAACGGATCAAAGATATGGTCTAAATGTTCGGCTGGAATGCCCGTGCCGGTGTCTGAAATTTTAATGAAATGCGGTTGTGATTCATTCCCTTTAAAACATTCTATCGTCAGGGTTCCACCCGCTGGCATCGCCTGAATGGCATTTTGGCAAACATTCAAAAGAGCCTGTAAAATCAGCCCCGCATCAACTTTAATAATAATTTCGGATGGACAATTCGTCGTAATTTTCACATCGCAGGCAGCAGCGTTAACTTCCACTGCGTCAATAGATTCACGAACCAGCTCCCTGATTTTGACAGGCTTGAGTTGCAAATGATACGGACGCGACAAATTGAGTAATTGCTTCACAATGCGCGTGATACGTTCGGCCTGCGTACGAATAATGGTCAAATTGCGCTGACGCATTTCCAGACCATTATCGTTGCGATCTAACAATTGCTTGGCACGTCCGTCAATAACCTGAAGCGGTGCGCCCATTTCGTGCGCGACACCGGCAGCCAATCTGCCGATGGCCGCCAATTGTTCACTATGGCGCAATTTTTGCACTAAGGCGATGCGTTCTTCGGCTTCACGAGCCAGCGCCTTACGCTGTTCGCCCAGCCGGTCTGCCATCTGGTTGAACTCATTCGCAAGCTGTAAAAATTCACCGCTGCTGCGCTTAACTGTCACACGATGAGATAAATTCCCGGCTCCGATGGCAATGGCTCCGTCCAGCAATAATTTAATAGGACGCGACAAGCTAAAATGTAACACCAGGGAAACAACAATTAAGATTGCTATCGAAATGCCGAGCGCTGTCCAGGCAATATTTTTTTGTTCACTAATGACCTCAGAACGAATAAATGAAATTGGTTGGGCAATCGCAATCGCTCCCACTACGCTCTCGCCATTTTTGATGGGAGCAATCACCGAAAACACATCTTCTCCATTAATTTGTCGGATAATTTCGGCGGGTTGCGCAGACGATAAGACCTGTTTGACCGCCTCATAATATCCTACCTCAAGAGTACTGAGACGACGCGAAACAATTTCGACCTGCCCGGTTTTATTGAAGAGAATGGCTCCATAAATGCTGGTATTTTCGCTCAGACGATTGATCAACCGCTGCGCATCAATGGTTCGTCCCGTCAGGTAATCTTCTTCAAGTGCCAAACGCAAGGTTGTCACATGCGCACGAATTTCATCCTGAGCTGCTGTTCTCAAATTGGTTTCTAATTGGCGCAAGATAAAAAATGTAGCAATAATTAAAACTGCATTCACGCTCAAAGCTAAAAGAATAATCAGTCGCGAGCTAATTTTCATCGAATATTGGTTCACCTCTTGCAACATAATTCTCCTGGGTATAGCGAATTATATGCCACATAATTTTCCGCCGATAATTGGCTTGACGATAATGGATGATAACAGCGAACTCAACCTTCTTTCTTAAATCCTTCTCATTTTAATGCGTTTTTTAATGCGTTGCTTGCTGGGACAAATTATCCCAGTCAAGCGACATTTTATCTCGAAAAAAATTGTCAATATTATGTCTAATGTAACATTTTCAGCCATTTAGCGAATGGCTTGCCAATTGCACCTCATTAACCTGAAAGCTGTTGTGCATTGAGCCAATAGTTTGACGCAATCGTTTATACATAAAGTTATTTATCAAAATGTCTGGGAGGACAATTCATCATGGAAAAACTTGTACGCGGAATTCATCATTTTCAAACGACCACATTTAATGCGAATCGTGAGTTGTTCGCGCAATTATCATTAGGACAGGAACCGGAAACGTTAATGATTACCTGTTCTGATTCACGCATCGTGCCGGATTTATTATTACAAACACAGCCCGGCGAATTATTTATGCTGCGCAATGCTGGCAATTTGGTTCCGCCGTATGGCGCTTCCAGTGGTGGCGAAGGCGGCACGATTGAGTACGCTGTGGCTGCGCTCAAGGTTAAGCACATAATTGTCATGGGGCATACACATTGCGGAGCGATGAAAGGTTTACTCAACCCTCAAGATTTGGAGGGACTACCATTAGTTTCAAGTTGGCTCAAACACGCTGAAGCCACCAAACGCATCGTCGAGGAAAATTACAGCGAATTCACCGACAAAGATTTAATGAACGCTACGATCAAGGAAAATGTTCTGATGCAACTCGACCATTTGCGGACGTATCCGGCAGTAGCAGCACGCTTAGCAAAAGGCGATTTGACGTTGCACGGCTGGGTGTATCACATCGAAACCGGGCAAATTCTGACCTTCGATCCGGCGCAGTCTCGTTTTGTTCCGATGCAGAATGAATTGGTTGCGGTCACTTCGCAACGCCTCAGCAAGCAAGGTGCTGAGGAAGCTCCTTTTCAAAAGACAGCGGCGGCGTAACTAATTATTTTTAGGGAGAAGTATCATTTTTTACCGGGCTGGAGGAACAGAAAATTCGTAATGCGCGTTTGCGGAATGTCTCTCAATTTGTGGTATGATTTCTCTGTCGTGATTTCCACTTCGCTCAAAAACAACAACAAAAGGAGACAGAGGGTATGAACTTTGAAGTAAATTCAAATCCAGCAATTCAGGCCGCAGAATCAGATCGTGTAGCTTTTATCAAGCGGACGTATCTACATCTGGCAGGTGCGATTCTGGCATTCGTCGTGCTGGAGGCATTGATTCAAATGTCAGGGATCGCCGCTGTGCTGACCAGTTTTATGGTTGGACGCTGGAGCTGGTTGATTGTGCTGGCCGCGTTTATGGGTGTCTCGCATCTGGCGACAAGCTGGGCAAGTTCTGATTCTTCATCTCAAGGCAAGCAGTATCTGGGATTAGGACTTTATGTTGTAGCAGAGGCAATTATCTTTGCGCCGTTATTGTTGATCGCTTCGATGATGACTTCGGCAAACGTGATTCCGACGGCAGGAATTTTATCGTTATTTCTTTTTTCAGGTTTGACTGCTTCGGTGTTTATCTCGAAAAAAGATTTATCGTGGATGGGAAGAATTCTAACGATTGGCGGATTTATCGCCCTGGGAGTGATTGTCGCCAGCGCTTTGTTTGGATTTAATTTAGGAATGCTTTTTTCACTCGTGATGATCGTGTTTGCGGCAGGTTCAATTATGTATCAAACCTCAAACGTGATGCATCATTACCAGACTAACCAACACGTCGCGGCTTCGCTGGCGTTGTTTGCTTCCGTGGCTTTGCTGTTCTGGTATTTGGTGAGATTGCTTTCTTCACGCGACTAATAAGCACCTTAACATAAGTTTTGAGGTCTAATGAGTGTCGCAGAGCCTGTTTTTATCGTACTGAGAAAATTCTTTATACCGTAGAATTTATGTTCAG
>JAYTCQ010000125.1:0-30601 GCA_043736395.1 Blastocatellia bacterium
CGTTATCGAATGCAAACGACCGGATATGAAAGACCCTTTGAAACAGGCGTTCAGTCAGCATACGCGCAATGAGCAGGAAGACGGTATCCGCGCGCTGGATGTGTACGGTCAAATCATCATGAGCGTAGCAACGCAGGTAGCGTCCTACGCGACGAACGCGACACCCGAAAACTTCTGGTCACAGTGGAAAGAAAAATTCCAGACCGACAAGGAAGAAAAAGAATATCGCGAAGAGTTGCAGACTTTAAAAAATCAGCCTTTGCCACCTGCGCTGAAAGACAAATTATTTGCCGACCGCTTCAAATATGTTCGCCGACATTTTGACGATTTAGAAAACGAAAACATTTTGCCAACTGTGCAGGACGAATATTTATACGGTTTGTGTCGCCCCGAACGATTGATGGATTTGGCACATAATTTCGTTATGTTCGACGATGGTGTGAAAAAAATCGCCCGTTATCAGCAATTTTTTGCCATCAAGAAAACAATGAAGCGGATTCTTCCGATTGAAGGCGGCAAACGAAAAGGCGGCGTGATCTGGCACACACAAGGCAGCGGAAAATCTTTGACGATGGTGATGCTGGCTCAGGCGATTGCGATGGAACCCGCGATTCGAAATCCTAAAATTGTTTTGGTAACAGACCGAACCGATTTGGATCGGCAGATCACCGGAACATTCAGAAAATGCGGACATCCGGTCGAGAATGCCGCTACCGGACAACGTTTAGTAGATTTATTAGAAAGCAAAAGTGATGCCGTCGTGACCACTATCGTTAATAAATTTGTGGCGGCGGTTAACAAAATCAGTCATCCGCTGACAAGCCACGACATTTTTGTGTTAGTGGATGAAGGTCATCGAACGCAACACGGAACGTTTAATATTGAAATGCAAAAGACGATGCCGAATGCATGTTTTATTGCAATGACCGGAACGCCTCTTTTCAAAAAAGACAAAAGCACCGCCGATAAATTTGGCGGCATTATTGATGCCTATACAGTCACGCAAGCGGTCAATGATAAAGCCGTTGTTCCGCTCTTGTACGAAGGAAGGCTGGCACGGCAGGAAGTCAACGAAAGCCCGTTGGATAAATTTTTCGGAATGATTTCTGAACCATTAACACGTGAGCAAAAAGCAGATTTTAAAAAGAAATTCAGCCGCGCTGACCAATTAAATTCCGCTGATCAAAAGCTCTACGCGATTGCCTGGAACATCAGTCAGCACTTCCGCGACAATTGGCAAGGGACGCCATTTAAAGCCCAGCTCGTTTGCGACAAAAAAGTAAACGCAATTCGGTACAAAGAATTTTTAGATGAGATCGGCATCGTTTCAAGCGACGTCCTGATTTCCTCAATAGACGAACGCGAAGGCGAAGAAAGCGCATTCGAAAAATCTTCTGAAAAAGAAAACCGTTTCTGGAAACGAATGATGGATGAACATGGCAATTCAACCACCTATGAGAAAAATATTATTAGCCGTTTCAAGAATCAAAAAGACCCTGAGATAATTATCGTCGTTGACAAATTATTAACTGGATTTGACGAACCGAAAAACACAGTTTTATACCTGACACGAAATTTGCAAAGTCATAAATTGCTACAAGCCATTGCGCGAGTGAACAGAATTTTCCCCGACAAGGATTTCGGGTACATCGTTGATTATTATGGAGTGATTGAAAACCTTGATGACGCATTAAAATTGTATGCGTCATTCGAAGATTTCGACGCGGCTGACCTCGAAGGCACGTTGATAGACATCAAGGATGAAATAAAAAAATTACCGCAAAAACATTCCGAATTATGGGACATTTTCAAAACCGTTGAGAATAAACGCGACGCCGAAAGCTATCAATTGCTCCTGAAAGACGAGGCTCTGCGAGTGCTCTTTTATGACAAGTTGGCGGCGTATGCGAAAGGCTTGAAACTAGCGCTTTCCGCGATTCAGTTTCACAACGAAACAGACGAAAAAACAATCAATCGTTATCGCGAAGATTTGACGATGTTCCTCAAACTTCGAGTGGCGGTATTGGAACGCTACAGCGATGCGGTAGATTACAAGCAATACGAAGGACAAATCCAAAAGTTAATTGACACGCACGTCACTACGGAAAAAGTTGAAACGATTACCGCATTAGTTAATATTTTTGATACAGATAAATTTCAGCAAGAGGTTGAAAATACTATCGGCAAAGCCGCCAGAGCTGACAAGATTGCCAGTCGAACGGCAAAACACATTTCGGAGAAAATGGAAGAAGACCCGGCATTTTATAAAAAGTTTTCGCAAATGCTGAAGGAAACGATTGCCGAATATGAAGCAAAACGAATTGACGAAGCCCAGTACTTATTGAGAGTTCAAGAAATTATGGAAAGCGTATTGGCTCATACTGATAGCGATATTCCTGAAATACTAAAAGAAAAAGATATTGCCAAAGCGTTTTACGGAATTGTTAACGAGGAATTCGTTGAGAAATTCGATGATACAGAAATTAGAAAAACTATCGCGGTAGATACGGCTTTAATGATTGACGAAACGATCAAAGGATTACTGAAAGTTGATTGGCAAAACCATCTTGATATTTCTAAGAAAATGATTCATTTAATCGGCGATTACATCATTGACGAAGTACGTGATAAATACCAAATACCGATAAGTTTTGAAGAAATTGACAAGATTGCCGAACGCTGTGTTGAAGTGGCAAAACTCCGATATAAACAATGAAAAATCACCTGCAATTTGGATCAAAAAAGATTGAATACCACTTGAATTATTCAGACCGGAAATCACTGGGGATCACCGTTACACCAGATTTAGATGTGTTAGTGAAAGCACCTCACGGCGCATCTGATGATTTAATCCGTGAGAAACTTCGCAAAAGGGCTCCCTGGATAATCAAACAGCAAGGTTTCTTTTTATCATTTCACCCGAAAACTCCACCGAGAAAATTTATTTCAGGTGAAACGCACCTTTATCTTGGCAGGCAATATCTACTAAAAGTTGAAGAATCAGAATCAGAATCCGTAAAACTCAAAGGTAAGTTCTTGCTTGTTTCAACTTCCGATAAATCAAGAGTGAAATATTTGGTAAAGGATTGGTATTTACAAAACGCGAAGACGAAATTCCAGAAACTTGCGAAGCCACTGATTCACAGATTCAAAAAACACAAAGTAGAACCGACAGCACTCGTATTAAGGGATATGACGAGGCGTTGGGGAAGTTGCACTCCAAACGGCAAAATCATGCTAAACCCAGAACTGATTAAAGCTCCGAAAGGCTGTATTGAGTACGTCGTCATTCATGAATTGTGCCATTTAATTCATCACGATCACACCCAAAGGTTCATTGATTTGCAGACAAAAGAAATGCCTGATTGGGAGAAATGGAAATCAAAATTGGAGAAGTTGCTCGCTTGATAATAAAAAACAACTTACTTCCTTATTCTGACCGCTTCCTCGCAATCGTAATTAACAACCCCACCAATCCTCCAAAAATAATCAACGCAAAAACATTCGCCCATTCTCCTGAAGCGATAAACGATTTTGCACCGATGCCGAGTTTTTCTTCGCCTCCGGCAAAGGCTCTGCCGAACGAAGCGACTAAGCCGCCGATGGCTCCTCCGGCGATGAAGCCTGAACTGAGCAGGACGCCTTTGCCTGTTTCTTCTTCAACTAAGCTTTCTTCTCCGGCTTCTCCGCCGCCACGGCGCAGGCGCGTGACGAGGGCGCGAACCAAGCCTCCGGCAAAAATCGTTGCTGACGTGGAAATCGGCAGATAAATTCCTACGGCTACGGGCAGTGAGGAAATTCCGATAATTTCCAGCACAATCGAAATCATTGCACCAATCAAAATTAATGACCACGGAAGTTTCTGCGTGAGTACTCCGTCAACGAGGACGCCCATTAAGGCTGCCTTCGGAGCGTCTAACTTGTTTGTGACTTCGACAATTTCATAATGCGGCTTGCCGGAAGAATCCACTAAATACGTATTTTCCTTGCCACCACTTGAAGCGATGACGCGGTCATAAATATTGTCGTCCATTCCGCGAAATTGTCCGGCAGCTTTCACTTCTGCGCTCGGCAAAAATGTGTTTGCTGCCACGGCTGGCTCGACCTCGCGAAGCCCTTGCTTAATGCCGCCGACGCCGGGATTTACTAAGTAATGCAGCTTGCCGTCTTCGCCGACGAGATATTTTCCAGCTTGAATTTTCGTCTTGCCGTCTCCGGCATCCGTCTCGACTTTGAAGCTGACAGCTTGATAATTTTTTCCGTCTTTCACGGGCGGCTGATTGTTGTATACCGCTTTCGCTTCAGTAGCGGGTACGGTGAAGCTTGGGTAATTCACCGGCAACAAATTCATCGCTTCGGAATTCAACCAATTCAACGTCAGACCAATCACCATTGATGAAGTTAGCGCGCCGATCAGCAAAGCAATTTGCTGCCATTTCGGAGTTGCTCCGACTAAATATCCGGTTTTCAAATCCTGTGAAGTGTTTCCGGCATTCGCCGCCGCGACACAAACAATTGCTCCGACTGTCAACGCGATGACCCGTTGTTCAGGGCCGATTCGACCTAACATCAAAAACAAAAGCGAAGTAAATAACAGCGTCGCGATCGTCATTCCTGAAATAGGATTTGAGCTTGAACCAATCGTTCCGCAAATCCGCGATGAAACCGTCACGAAGAAAAATCCGAAGACTAAAATCAAAATTGCCGAGACAAAATCAACTTCGATGCGCGGCATGAATAGCAATGAGATTAACAGTAAGGTGATGCCGCCAACTGTGACGGCTATCGGCAAATCCCGCTCCGTACGAATCGAGTTCTCACTTGATGCTCCGCCGCTAAAATCTTTTAATCCTGATTTGAAAGCTTCCAGGATTGTTGGCAAAGAACGTGCCAGACTGACGATGCCGCCCATCGCGACTGCGCCCGCCGCCATATAACGTACGTAGCGGTCGAAGACCTGCCCGGCGCTCATATTCGAAATTAGTTCTCCGGCTTGTGCTGGGAAAATATTTGTTGTTAATCCCGCCCCAAAAAATTTCACGATGGGCACTAAAATTAAGGCTGAAATGATTCCACCACCGAACATGTAAGACGCAATGCGCGGGCCGATGATATATCCGACGCCCAGCAATTCAGGCGAAATTTCCGTCGCGATGCGAGCATTTTGATACCAGCTTAAAATCTTGGTCGGGACTTCTTTCCAGAACATCAGTCCGGTCATCAAAAATTTATAAACAAACGCAACGCCGAATCCCATAAACACAGTTTTGGCATCACTGCCGCCTTTTTCTCCGGCGACTAAAACTTCGGCACAAGCGGTTCCCTCGGGATAAGGCAAATTCCCGTGTTCTTTGACAATAAGTGACCGTCGCAGCGGGATCATCAACAAAACGCCCAGCAAGCCGCCCGCTGCGCCAACAATCGCAGTTTGCATCAGGTCGAGATCAAGTCCGAGGATCAAAAGCGCGGGAATCGTGAAGACGATTCCCGCAGCGATGGATTCTGCTGCCGAACCTGTCGTCTGGACAATATTATTTTCAAGAATGGACGCGCGACCGAGCAATCGCAGAATCGTGATGGATAAAACGGCAATTGGAATTGAAGCGCTGACCGTTAGCCCGACTTTTAATCCCAGATAAACTGTGGAAGCTCCGAAAATTAATCCAAACAGGACGCCAAGAATCACGGCTCGCAGGGTAAATTCAGGCAAAATTGTGCTCGCCGAAACATACGGTTCATGCGTTGTATGGCTGACGACGGGTTTAGCAGCTGCCATTTTGAATCTCCATTCTTGAAATTCCTCAACTTGAAAACAAAGTCAGGAAAATGTTTTTAGTTATTTTTAATGTAGCGAAAGGGAAAGCGAACAAGGAAGCCCGGACGATTTTGCACGGATGGAATGTATATTTGGAAACAAAATAAAGAGTAGCAGTTCCGCTACTCTTTATTTTTCGAAGTCGAAATTATTCGTCTTCGTCTTCCATATCAAAGCCGCGATCATCGCGGATCGCTCGTAAGATTTGAATTGAATACTCAAAATCATTAAAAGCGCTAGTGAAGGCGCGAGCGCGCTCATCAGCGTTTTGTCGTTCAGAAACCTGAGTGTAATGCTTCAATCTCGATTCAAGTGAACCGATAATGTCGCTTAATTCTGTTTTTCGTTGCTCGTCCATGGTGACTCCTCAAAATTTGCTGTCTTCAGCTCAACTTGTTCCATTGCTTCTAACATCGCCAGAGCGTTGGCGTCTACCGTTCCGACATAAAGTTCAGGATAATCCAGAACACAAGTGGTGCAGCCGGAATTGCAACAAGGCGGTAGAAGCGAAATATCTATCTCATGATCCATAAGTGCAAAAATATAGCGATGCTCGCTTTGGATAAGATACGCAGCACTATAGAAACAACGGATTAAGCTGTCAAACAATTAAAGCGGGAAGTTAGAAGAAATTAGGCGAGAAAAGGCTGAGAACGCAGTTAAATTCACTTTTGTACCAACAACATTTCGTACCGCTGCGAGGCAAAATAGACGAGAATTATCAGGGCAAAGAGTAACGAAAATGGAAATGCAAAAAATAATCTATGACGCATACACGACCTCACTGGAATTTCATCAAATTATTAAGCTTGGATTCGTTCCAGAGATGATGACGAATGAAACAGAAATCTTATCCACCGTACTTTTTAGCACCCAGGCTGTTGTTTTGCCCTCATTAGCCTGGAATTTGATTCGATAAGCGTGCCTGCCCCTCACCCGTCATCACCTTCTGGAACGATTGTCATTTTCGTTGACTTTACCCACAAAAATACCGGAAATTCAACAGTCGTCGTGGTGGAAAATCCCGCGCAGAAACTGTGGGTATCCACAGGTCGTGATACGAAATTTTCTAAAATCACGCTTTGTATAATGAAACCCTAAAAAAATGCCTCAAAACCGCAAAAGTCTTTAGGGGAATGTCTTTCGAAGTGTCGTCTGTTCTTGTCACTTTTCAGAGAACCTGTTACTTTAAAAGTACTTCAAGCAGCAACAAAACATTTTTTTGATTGAAAACAGGTAAAGTTTTTAATTTTTTCGTGCAAACGAATTGATCTTACGCCACCCATTCTATTATTTGGGACTAAGGCCAGACAAGGCATTGTACCTTGCCTTAACACGAACAATTACGGAGAAAGCAATCGTATGAACCTGCGAAATTCAGTTGTGGGCTATTTGGATAAACACCCTTCACTTAAATCAGCCGCAAAATCGGGATTGTTAAGCTCGACAAGAGTCTACCATTCCTTCGTTGAGACATTTCCGAACGCCCTGCAACCCGCGCCGCGACAAATCACAATCGCGATCACGGCAAAATGCAATCTTGGTTGCAAGGGTTGCAATTATCCGAATAACGGATTTATGGGCGGAGTCATGCTACCGCTCGACATCATCAAAACCGCGCTGGATGACGCCAGTGCGGCTGGTGTTTCGACCGTTCGTTTTTTTGGCGGCGAACCGCTACTGCATCCGCATTTACCGGACATGATCGCTTATGCCAAAAGTCTGGGGCTTGAGGCGTATGTCACCTCCAATGGAACCTTATTAAAAAATCGATTTGATCAGCTTTATGAGGCGGGACTACGTTTTGTCTCGATGGGATTTTATGGAGTAGACGAACACTACGACGGATATACGCAACGTCCCGGACACTTTCAAAAACTTGAAGAAAGCTTGACGCATGTGCGTACCAAATATGGCTCCGAAGTAAAATTACAATTAAATTGGGTACTGCTTCGCCCCACCTGCAACATTGAAGCGTTGCGCGCGGCTTGGGATTTTGCCCAACGCTATGACATGGTTTTTCATGTTGATCCGGTTTCCTACACATTACCATTTTTTAATAATGGGCCGGAAAATGAGCTACCATTTCGGGACGGTGACGAGGCGATGCTGGCTCCCGTGGTCGAAGAATTAATTCGCCTGAAGCGGTCTGATCCAGAGCGGTTCTGGCATAGTGAGCCGTACCTTCGTTCCATCCCCGATTGGTTATTAAAGCAGGACGAAATGCAGATGCCGTGTTATTCGTATACGCTGATCTGGGTAGGAGCTGACGGGTCTGTTCAGCTGTGTGATAACACTTTTCCATTGGGCAATTTAAATCAGACACGGCTCAAAGATATTCTTTACACACAGGAGCACAAACAGGCTTGTCGCGACGCATTTCAAATGAAATGTCCGAATTGTTTGTGCGGAAGCGAGGCTCGCATTATCCAGCATCGCCCCAGCTTTGCTCATTACGGCGGCTTTGAAAAAACATCCAACTAAGAAATTACTACTTCCCAAATGTCTGAACGTGTCATTTTATGACGCGTGGAGAAATGTCCCATGTCTATCCGATCACAACTCTATGACACCGTTGCCCCACGATTGCGAAAACATCCTCGCCTGAAAAAAATGGCAGTTCAGGCCGATCAACACGTGGAATTGTTAAAGCATTCAGCCGCGCAATTCATGCCGCAAATTATCAAACCCGACACACGCAGCCTGACTATCGCTGTCACTGCTTATTGCAATTTGCGCTGCACGGGCTGCAAATACGGACGCGACTTCATGCCAGGCTCTCAACTGTCATGGGAAATGGCGCGCGACCTGCTCACCGATGCTAAAGAAGCAGGTGTGGAATACGTTCGGCTTTACGGCGGAGAACCTTTGCTGCATCCTGATTTGCCAAAAATGGTAGCCCACGCCGTCAAAATCGGACTGCGAGTGTACGTCACGACGAATGGTGTTTTGCTCAAGGATAAAGTTGATGAATTGTACGACGCCGGCTTGCGCGATTTCACCATCGGATTTTATGGCGTCAAAGATCACTACGATAATTACGTCCAACGTAAAGGTCGTTTCAATGACCTCGAAAGAAGTCTTGATTACGTCCGTGAAAAATATGGGATGGAAATTGGGCTACGCATGAACTGGCTGTTAATGAGGCCTTCATGCACCATCAAAGCGTTGCACGAAGCGTATAGTTATGTCGAAAAATATAATTTTCCGATGACCATAGACTTAGTGCATTACTCGCTCCCGTACTTCACTGAAGGCCCCGAAAAAATGCTGCAATTTCGCCCTGAAGATACTGCCGCCATTCAGGAAGTCACACATGAATTAGTTCGCTTGAAACAGCAACGGCCTGATTTGATTGATCAAACTGCATTGAGCATCGCTTCGATTCCCGATTGGTTACTTAAAGGCGAAGACATGCGCGTGCCTTGCGATAAATATCAAATGTTGTGGATTGGCGCTGACGGCACAGTACAACTTTGTTATGTGACTTTTAAATTGGGCAACCTGCATGATACACGGCTCAAGGATATTTTATTCACGCCTGAACATCATCAAGCCGCCCGCGATGCGTTCGCCGTGAATTGCCCGAATTGTCATTGCGGATATAATTCACGAGTGCATAAACATCTGCCAAGCTATGTGAAGTATTCAGCATCGTTAGTTCAAATTACACGAGCCAATCAGGCAGCACAGGCCTTATAACAGATTGCAGCCTGTAGGGTACTTATCCTGCCCACTCGTTATCAAATCGAGCAGGTTAAGAACCTACCCTACAAGTAGTAGGCACCTACATTTGAAATTCGCTGTAAGAATCTTTTGTGAGAAGTGCCGCTCCCCAGGTAAATCCAGCGCCGAAAGCTAGGATTAATATTTTAGCTTTCGGCAAGTATCTGATTTTTTCTCTTGCTTCACTGAAGGCAATGAACGCAGAAGCTCCGCCGGTGTTGCCGTACCGATCCACATTCGTAAAAATCCTGCATTCATCAATCGCTAATTTTTTACCCAGTGTCCGCAGCAGATTCAGATTCGCCTGATGCGGGATAATTAAATCAATTTCATCTATTGAAAGTTGATTACGGGCGAGAATATTTTGCGCGGCTTCGGACAACTTTCGAACGGCATGTAAAATCACTGTTCGCCCATTCATCTGCGGAAGAATTTGGTCTTCGGGATCAAACCAACGAGCACCGTTAGCCGTCCCCGGAGCGCGTAAACATAAGTTTTCCGCGAAATTCCCGTCCGATTCGATCAGCACATCATCAAGGCGCAATGACAATTTATCGCCGGGTTGATCGCTGATCATAAGTGCGCCTGCTCCATCACCAAACAGCATACTAATTTCAGCGCTCCCCGGATTGAAGTCTAACCCTTTTGACTGGGCTTCCGCTCCAAAACAGCAAATATTTTTCGCGGCTTTCGAGGCAATTAATCCTTGTGCAATTTGTAGGCTGTACAAAATCGACGCACATCCGGCACGAATATCCAACGCCGGAATCATTCGACATCCTGCTAATTTTCTTTGGACGAGCGGCGCGATTCCTGGGATTTGATAATCCGGCGAAAGAGTTCCGCCGATTAAATAATCAATTTCTTCAGGCTTCAACTTCGAACGTGACAACGCACATTTCACAGCATCCGTCGCTAAATCTGAAGCCGATTGATGTGCAGCTACCCAGCGTCTTTCCCGAATACCGGAATTCATTTCAATCCATTCGGGAGCCACGCCCAGCATCGGAGCCAGCTCCGCATTCGTCACAATTCTTTCCGGCAAGGCTGCGCCGAATGCCGTCAGATAACAGCTCATACCGAAACTCCCGCTTTCGTGATGTAAGCTTCAATTTTTGCCATCGTCTCAAATGTTTCAGGTCGAAGCTCAGCATCACTAACGCGAATTCCAAATTCATTTTCGAGGAGCGTGACGAATTCAACTAAAGAAAATGAATCCAGAATTC
This sequence comes from Blastocatellia bacterium, assembly GCA_043736395.1. Classification (GTDB taxonomy): domain Bacteria; phylum Acidobacteriota; class Blastocatellia; order RBC074; family RBC074; genus JAFDVL01. The sequence continues at coordinate 10,768 of JAYTCQ010000125.1, forward strand.
CGGCTTCAAACAATGAAGTATTTTCATCCGGCATTTCAGTGCGGGATTCTTTAGCAGCTTGATTTAAGTAAATAATAATTGCATTTGGTAACATATTTTTCCTTTGTTTTATATAGTTCAGAGTCGTCGCTTCAGCGTGTTTTCCGCGAGCGAAGCGCGGCGGAAAGGCAAACTAAAGTTTGTACTCTGAACGGAAATACGCCCGAATTAAGGCGTCATGAATTAACGTTCCGACAATTTCGGAGCCGTCATACGTGGGGTGAGTCAAATCTCCGCCCATCAAAATTGGTTTGTTTTCGCGCCACTTGGCAACTGTTCCTTCGCCTCCCATTGCTGTGAAAGTATCGAAAAATGCGCAGCCTAATTCCGCCGCCATTCTTCGCTGCGCCTGGATTAATTTTGGGATCGTCGGACGTGTAATAATTTTCCCGCCAGCTCCGCGCTTCCCGCGATCCATCGGCCCCACAAATAAAATCGAAGCCTCTGGCAAAGCCGAGCGAATCCGCCTTACAACTTCTTTCGTATTTTTTTCGTAGACATCCATCGGCCAGTTTTCATACTCACTTTCATTGGCTCCATAACCGAGAATAACCAGATCAGGATTGCGGTGACGCAGCTGTTCCAGCCAACTCGTTTCGTCCATGTAGTGATTGAGTAAACCGATAAAAGCGCCATTAATCCCCAATGAATCGTATTGAATTCCGCGCTCACCCGATTCCATGACGACGCCGTACATCCGCAGTTCCCCGTTACCAACAGATTTTATATCGAGCGCGTGCGCTCCGTTTTCAACTTTGACTTGGTGAAACCCTGAACGTTTTTCTGTGCTCGCAGTTGAGACGCGTCCCCGCGACATTCCATCAATGATGACTTCAAATTCTCCACCGTTCGGCTGCGATAAAAAATAAATATCGAAGGCTGAAACTGACTTCCCGACTTCGCCTTCTTCGGCAGTACTGAAGTGCGCAATCGCACCGGATTTATTAGTCGTAAAGCTCGCGCCACCGAAGCCATAACGATGATCGCCCTTCGCAATAAACATCGGATCGCTCTCCCACGCTTCGCTCACCCAGTACTTGATGCCAAAGTGGTGATACCAATTCCAGGGCTTTGAAAACAGCATGAATCCGTGCCCCGCATCACCAAACCGCAGTTGTAATTTGCGGGATATGGTGGAAGTAATTCCATCACCTGTGATCGGAGAATCTCCGTAGTGCGTGATGCGCGTGATGTGATTTCCGGCTTCGGATTTTTGAAGCGATGCGCGGAAATGTTGCATTGCTTTTCCTGAAACGTCTTCAATTTCCCCCGGACGCATTTCTGCAATACTTTGCGTGGGTGTAGCGATTTGCGATGAAGTCTCGTGCGGCGAGAGTGTAATTTGCGGCATGTTGATTCGCCACGCTTGCAAGTTGGGGAGAATAAATGGCATCAACGAAAATGCTATAAGGAAGGTTATTGTGTGTGTTGTTTTTTGAAGAAAAAATCCCATAATTGAACCTAATAAAATTGAAGAGTATGTCCTTCACTGCTCAAAGGTGTGTTGCTGTCGTCAACATTAGAATCAGCCAAATTCATAAGTAACTTTCCATTTACCTTTGAACTTGATTAGCTCAACAAATCTGAAATATGCGCAGATTGGACTGCAACTAACTGTGACATATACAACTGCTTTGTTGTGTTTTGAATTAAATCCAACTCTTGAAAAAGTATAGAAAGCTGAGCTTTTCCCATATTTCTGATGAAAAACTTCATAGCCCACAACTGGACCATTCTTTGTGAAAATATCTGCAAATTTTTCAATACTAAATAGAGAGTACTTATGTTTAAGAGCGAATTTTTTATGCAAAGAATATGTATTCTTATTTTTTGCCACCATATCCTCAACTGAAGCTTTAAGCCTTGGAGATACTAATCCCGTATCCCATCTGCCTACATCCACTATCCACTCGGGTTTAACTACTCCACTTGTTCTGTTGTTAATCACAAAACGATGCCCTTTATTCAGTTTTATTGGGAATTCTTTCTGACGATGAAGAATTGGCGCATTTAGAATAGTTGAATAAATCGCATATTCCTCAATCAGCACAGACTTAGGTTTTCCGTCCACGCGATGAACGAAGACAGGAGAAGTAATCAATAGTACAAGGCTTAAGAGCTGATAACGTTTCATAAAATGAGTTGCGAGTATTTGTAAAAAATAGGTTCTACGTTTAAAACTTCGCATAAATAAATGGCACCACATCACTGCTGGCAATCTGATACAATCCCATCGCCAAGCCAGCTAATAGCACCGCTTGAACAGGCGCAGGGAGCCAATCAAATCCATTCTGTAATCGCTGCCACCAGTTTTCCGGCAACCAGTTCGCTGCTAAAGTCAGCGCAATAAGGATGACAATCGGAATCGGTAAATTTGCCAAGTTAGTCGTTCCTGCGCCGAGCGTGCGAAAGACTTCCTTTACCTGCGAAAAGTTTTCAGCACGAAAGAAAATCCACGTCAGGCAAACGAAATGAAACGTGAGAAATACGCCGAAAATTCGGATTAAAATTGAATCAGGCTGATACCAGTTCCATCGCTTGCGAAGTGTTTCAAATCTTCGGGCTACAACTAATCTGAGGCCGTGCAACAATCCCCAAATCACAAACGTCCACGCGGCTCCGTGCCAGAGTCCGCCGATCATCATCGTAGCGATAAGCCCTAAATATAGTACTGCGCTGCTACGTGGACGAAATTTAGTGATTGAGAAAAAAACATAATCGCGGAGCCACGTTGAAAGCGTGATGTGCCAGCGTCGCCAGAATTCGGGTAAATCCTGAGCACGATAGGGCGCATTAAAATTCATCGGGAGTGTAATTCCAAGCAGCAGGGCTGAGCCAATTGCGACATCACTGTAACCCGAAAAATCTGCATAAATTTGCACTGAATAGCCATAAATTCCAGCTAACATTTCCAGCGAGGAATACCGCTCAGGAAAATCAAAAACCCGGTCTACAAAATTTGCGCGTAAGTAATCTGCAATCGCAATTTTCTTGATGAGTCCAATCGCAATCAAAAACAACGCTTGTCCGCCTTGCTCCGAAGTCAGTGGCAAAGAATTTCTGAACTGCGGCAACAAATATTTTGCACGATTGATCGGTCCGGCTACGATGGAAGGAAAGAATGAAAGATACGCAAAATATTCAAGCAATGATTCTGCTGGCGAGGTAGTTTTTCGGTAGACATCCACCACATACGCGATGGACTGAAAGATGAAAAATGAAAGCCCAAGCGGTAACAAAATTTGCAGAACAGTCGGGTTAAATTTGAAGCCTGCCAGCGCGAGAATGCTCCCGCCCGATTCGATAAAAAAATTCGCGTATTTGAAAAAGCAAAGGATTCCAAGATCAATAAAAAGCGAAGTACCGAGCAGAATTTTCCGTTTCCGATTTTCCTCAGTTCGGTAAATTTTCCGCGCCACCAAGAAATCTAAGAGTGCCACCGCAGCTAATAAAATCAACGGCTTTGCACCTGCTTGAACGTAAAATATTACGCTCACAATTGCTAATAATCCGGTACGCCATTTTGGCTTGGTCAACCAGAAGGCGAAGAATACTGCGATGAGAAAAATGAAATAATTGATGTTCGAAAATTGCATCTTTATACCAAATTAATTCTGAAAGTTTTCGTATGAATTCATCAATGCTGCATAGAAGGAATTCGCGATTAACTGATAACCCGCGAGCGTCAAATGCACCCGATCTTTTTGTGCAAGTTTTGGTGAGTACTGCGACCAGCGATTGATTGCTCCAGCTCCGCCCATTGCTTCGTACTGATTCCAAAATGCAACTCCTTCCTCAAAGGCTGCTTCTTTTTGCACTGAAATTAATGCCGGTAAAATTTTAAAGGAACGCCATTTCCCTTCCCGAAAAATCGCCCGATCTGGTGGAGCGATCACCAACAACGAAGCCTCCGAAGCTGCGTCTTTAAATCTCTGCAATAATTGTAAAAAAATTGTTTTGTATAAAACTAAATCAAGGTCGTAGTCGCCCGCTTCGTTCGTGCCATAAGCAATAATAATCAATGATGGCGGGGCTTTGGCGAACTCGGCTTTGATGAATTTCCAATTCCAGCCAAGCGGTTTCGTAGCGCGTGCGCCGTTGATTCCTTGCTGTTCATAGCTCACATTTGCTTGCCCAAATTCGGACTGAAAATTCGTGCGCATTTTCCCCGTCAACCAATCCGCCGCCACATGAGAATCGCCGTAATGAAGGATGCGCACCGGCTGTTCATCGGATTGCTGGAGCGCGAAAATAAATTTCTCCAGCGCGATGCCGGATGGGTCTTCGATGGCTTGCGGCTTCATTAAATCCGCCGCGCTGCATTTCTTTGTGAGTGCGATTAGAACAAATATTGTGATGACGAAGAGCGCTAATCCAACCGTGCGCCCTGCCCTCATCCGCTTGGTGAAGAAAGAGAATTGTCTTAGTGCTTCGTTCGTCATCGTGGCGCAGTATCGTTGATTTCATTGAATGAAAATACGTGCTCGGCAACAGGACGCGGCGCGGCAGGCAGTAGCTTAAGCCTGTGGAGTTCCACATTAATTCAGACAAATAGACTACGGATTTACGGATCATGCGGGTCTGAATTTTAAGAACCACGGAGAACACGGAGGGCACGGAGAAAATCAGACAGGATTGACAAGATTGACAAGATCATCCTGTCAATCTTGTCAATCCTGTCAAAAAAGCTCCGTGCGCTCCGTGTCCTCCGTGGTTTCAGATCTGCGTAAACCCGCATCATCCGCCTCATCCACGGTCTATTCCTAAAAATATTTCCCTCGAGAATTTGCCGATTTGGTCTGACCTGTAGCAAGATAGTGGTTTCCATTCAAATTCAATTTATTAAAGCAGGAAATTTATGTCAGAGCAGAAAAAACTTCGCAGTCAGGACTGGTTCGGCAAGATGGACAAAGCCGGATTTATTTATCGCAGTTGGATGAAAAATCAGGGCTTGCCCGATCACGTGTTTGATGGTCGTCCGGTCATCGGGATTTGCAATACCTGGTCGGAATTGACGCCGTGTAACGGACATTTCCGCGACATCGCCGAACGCGTCAAACGTGGCGTGTGGGAAATGGGCGGATTCCCGTTGGAATTCCCTGTCACTTCAACCGGTGAAACATTGATGCGTCCGACCGCAATGTTATTCCGAAATCTCGCTAGTATGGACGTCGAAGAATGCATCCGCGCGTACCCAATTGACGGTGTAGTCCTACTCGGTGGCTGCGATAAAACTACTCCGGCTTTGTTAATGGGAGCCGCCAGTTGCAACATCCCGACGATCTTCGTCAGCGGTGGGCCGATGCTGAATGGAAAATATCGTGATCAGGATATTGGCTCCGGCACAGCCGTCTGGCAATTGAGCGAAGAGATGCGTGGCGGACGCATGAGCAAAGAAGAATTCTTTTCTGCTGAAGCCTGTATGAGCCGCTCTGCCGGGCATTGCATGACGATGGGAACCGCTTCGACGATGGCGAGTATGGTGGAAGCTCTCGGCATCGGATTGCCGACGAATGCCGCGATCCCAGCGGTGGATTCGCGCCGTTACGCGCTGGCGCATCACGCCGGACGTCGCATCGTAGAAATGGTAGGAGAGGATTTGACGATCTCAAAAATTCTCACTCGTGAAGCTTTTGAAAATGCAGTACGTGTCAACGGCGCGATTGGTGGATCAACGAATGCCGTTATTCATTTACTCGCGATTGCAGGACGAATTGGCATTAATTTTGAACTCGAAGACTGGGACAAGCTCGGCAAAGAAATTCCATGTTTATTGAATCTGATGCCTTCGGGAAAATACTTAATGGAAGATTTTTATTATGCTGGTGGATTGCCCGTCATCATTCGCGAACTCGGTGATTTGATCCACAAAGACGCCATTACTGCGAACGGAAAAACGATTGGCGAAAATGTCGCGAATGCTGAATGTTTCAATCGCGAAGTAATTTTCCCTATCGAAAATCCTTTCAAACCAGACGGCGGAATCGCAGTGCTCCACGGCAATCTTTGTCCCAATGGAGCTGTGCTCAAACCATCCGCCGCGACGCCGGAATTGCTCAAACATCGCGGACGCGCCGTGGTGTTTGAAAACATCGAAGACTTCCACGGACGCATTGACGATGAGAATCTTGACGTGGATGAAACCTGTATTTTAGTCCTGAAAAATTGCGGCCCGAAAGGTTACCCAGGAATGCCCGAAGTCGGAAACATGCCACTGCCGCCAAAAGTTTTACGCAAAGGAATTACTGATATGGTACGCATTTCCGATGCACGCATGAGCGGTACGGCGTACGGCACAGTCGTCCTCCACGTCTCCCCCGAAACCGCCGCCGGAGGTACGTTAGGATTAGTCCAAAACGGGGATTTCATCGAATTAGATGTCGAAGCCAGACGCCTGCATTTAGATGTTTCCGACGAAGAATTAGCTAAACGTCGCGAAGGCTGGGTTCCTGAATTGCCACACGCAGAACGTGGTTATTACAAGCTTTATGTAGATCATGTGATGGGCGCAGACAAGGGGGCGGATTTAGATTTTCTGGTTGGGAATAGCGGGACGATTGTGACCAGAGATTCACATTAAAAAATTACTTTAAAAGATAAAGAGCGCAAGCAGTTAGTTTGCGCTCTTTATCTTTTTCTAATAATTATCTTCCAGAAAGTTTCAATCTAATTCTCACAATTTTAATTCATTACGGTATTAGCGAATTGCTCTAAAAATCCACATTTAACACAGCGATATGAGGTAATTGAATAACGTTCCCGTCCACTGGTTTTTAGCCCGCTCCAAAATTCGTATTCGGGTTTCCCTTCAATCCAGGTCTCCTGTGAATTGGAATCGTACGCGCCGATTTCCAATGTGAAGCCTTCCTTCATTTCGCCTTTGCACTTTGGACAAATATTATTCTCTTCACTCATTTTTGACATAGGTGATAACTATTTTCTTGCTGCCCATTTAATCGCATTCACCAGCATCGTTTGGTAACGCGGATCGTTCCAAACTGATGAATTATGTCCAGGTTCAGAATATAAAACTCTGCCTTTTCCGTAAGTACGATACCAGACCAGCGGGAATGAATCTGGCTTGATATTTTGTTGATCGCCAACTGCGTGAATTCCGCGAATCCCTTTTCGAGTCATGTCGGTTTTAGTAATATCCAAACTCATAACAACCTTGCAATCTTTGGCGTTGAATTGCTTGTATTGATACGTCTCTTCCAGCCATTCAAAGGAGTTAGGAAATTGTTTCGTTAATGAAAATTTCGGGTCGTCTTTCTTGACGACTACCTTGATATTCGAAGTCCACGGATGCCCGTCAAAATAGCCTCCGATTAGATTTCCGTACTCTGGCCATTTGTAAAAGGTATCCGTCGCGCTGTGAATGCCGATAAAGCCTTTGCCGTTTTTCACGAAATCTAAAAAGAGTGTTTTCTGCTCTTCCGACCACGGCAATTCTCCGGTTGTATAAAAAATTAATACATCAATATTTTTGAGATTTTCGGCGGTGATGACTTTGGCGGAGTCCTGCGAAATTGTGACTTCAAAATTATTTTTCGCGCCAAGTTCCTGCAAGATTTTTTCGGATTCAGGCAGGACGGCATGCTTGAAGCCTTTGGATTCGGTGATGTATGTAACTCGAATTTTAGTTACTGGAGAAAAAGGAATACTTAGAGAAATTGAACTCGCGTGAACCTCATTATGAGTAAACCGATAAAATGGATTAGTTACACCCATGCTCAGCAAAATTAAATAAAGTAGAGTTAATGTGGCTGTAATCCCAATCATCCAACTTTTTAGCTTACTCATAAATAATCCTCCAGCATTTTTTCATTGGCAAAAGGCAAGAATCAGGGCATTTTTGCCCTTTGATTTTTGCCTTTTGCCTTTTGATTTTCTATGACCGATACGCCTCACGTCCAATGCCCTGCACCGGAATTCCCTGGCTTGCCAGCACTTCATTTTGCAGTGCAAACATACACGCCGCAGCTTCATCAATTTTGCGTGTAAATGCAATCGAGCCTTGCAGGATCGGCTTCAATTTTTTCTTGTCCTGCAAACGTGCTTTTGGATATTCGTGTTCGACGATGAGGTACGTTTTTTCGACGTCGAGTTGTAATAATTCACGCGCTGCCAACTGATGATCTAACCAATCTACGGTACGGTTTTGCAAATATGCTAACGGATCATGCTTTGCGGTTCCAGGCAGTTCGTGTTCGCAGAGGATAATTTGTTTTTTCCAGGCGTTGCCTAAATCAGCAGGATTCGGTGAAGGTTCGCCGTTGATCATATCTCCGCGCTGAACCGTTTGTCCGCCGTAGCCCCACGCTGAGACGCCTTTTGAATCCGTCACCTGCCCTTTGACGTGGAAGCCGCCAATCAGGAAATTGTAGCCCGTGTCTTTCAAGTATTGAAAAATCGAGCGCGTATCCTGTCCCATCAAAACTGCGTGCGAAGGGTCGTAATGAATTCGGAATTGATCGCCAACTTTATGCTTCTCACAAATGCGATGCAGCGCGATCCAGACGCCGGGCGTGTACGCGATATTGTTGTGCCAGTTATCGCCCGGAACCCAGCCCGGCATCGGACATTGTTCGTTGCGATATTGTAATCCGCGCGCTTTGCATTCCTTCAAAAGCGGGATGAAATTTTCTTCAAAATCAATCAGGTTTGCGTCCATATTTAATGACTGATTGCGACCGACAAAACCACAGACGGCTTCGGCTCCAACGGCGACGGCGGCATCCATCGCGCGAATCATGAAGTCGTGTTTTGACTTTCGAATGACCGGATCGTGATGGAGCATATTGTCAAAATATCCAATGTCGGAAATCTCAACTTTCGAGTGCTTCAACGCAGCATTGACGCGCTTGGCGCGATCTTTGGTGAAGGGCTTGCGCAAGTCCAAATGATTCGCCACCGGATCAAGCATCGCTTCGGGAGGAACATCGGTTTCATCAGGATGAATCGCGGATGAAAGCTGGATGTAATTTACACCAAGTTCGTTGGCGAATTTAACCCAATCTTCGATGGCAAGGTCGGGGTCTTTATCACGTTTTTTGCGGGGCGTCAGTTCTTGCAAAGCGGCAGTCAGGATGCCGACTTTCATAAATTTAGGCTTGAAATCTTTGGACATTCTTTTCCTCCAAAAAATAGGTTATCTGCTAAAAAATGTGGATGTTATTGCGTTGAAAATAATGGTCAAACCATCGGCAGCGAGTGTGCCTAAGACATTGTTCAGTGTCAAGTTGGAATAGTGCGCAAGTGATGAGGAGAAAGTGATGAGTGATGAGATAAAAAGACATTCCTTATACTCGCCACTTGTTTCTCATTACTCATCACTCATTACTCATCACTTTTCCCCCGTAGTCAATTGCCTATTTACACTTCTAATCCGACTGAACGCATCAATTCTAGCGCGTTACTTTTCTTCACAATTCCTTCGCGCAGGACATAATCAAACGTCATCTTGCCGTCTTCCAAATGATCTTCAAGATGCACGTTGCGAGCCTTCGTTTTCAGCTCTTCGACAATCGCGGTTAATGCCAGATCGTGAGTCGTGACAAGTCCGAAAGCTCCGCGTTGCACTAACCCGCGCAACACGGCATCGGCTCCGATTCTTCGATCGTGTGAATTTGTACCGTGCAAAATTTCATCAATAATAAAAAGCAATGGAAGTTCAGAAGTAGCGCTATCCATCAGTTGTCTCAGGCGTGAAATTTCGGCGTAAAACAACGAAGCTCCAGCACGTAAATTATCCTGAATGCGAATCGAAGCGCCGAGTTGCAGCGGCGAAATCCTTAAGCTTTTCGCGCGGACGGGAGCACCTGCCAACGCCAATACGGCGTTCATTCCAACCGTTCGCAGCAGCGTAGATTTGCCGCTCATATTTGATCCGCTGACAACAATTAATTGAAGTTGCTCATCAATTTTCAAATCAGTTCTGACGACTTTATTTTCAGGAATAAAGGGATGACCGAGTGCGATCCCATCAAATAATTTTTCGCCTTCGACAATTTCCGCAAACGGGTCTGCGGGATGTTCGTACGCATAATTTGCGAGTGAACATAGCGCTTCAATTTCGCCAACTGCGGCAATCCATTTTTCAATGTTCGGCCCGGAGCGTACGCGCCATGCTTCGACGGATAATGCTAATTGCGAGACCATAAAAAATGGCGCAGTGATGGGGCGAAACAGTTGATTCATCCGAACTTCAAGCCATGAATTCAAGTTGGCAAGTCGAGCGATTTGTTTTGAAGGTGGAGCTTCGTCAGCATTTAGCGAAGCACGCAATGACCCTAATTTTACTGATTGAAACTGCTCCTGCTCAATTCGTAACAGGACTTGTGAAAGCAAATTCAGATCACGTCCGGCGGGTTCGACCTGGCGAATAATTTCATTAATTTTTGGACGCAGCCAGAGACCGACGACTGCCGCCAATCCACCGTAAAAATAAAATGGCAACAAGCCAAAATCAGCAATCAGCAAACCGATCATCACTACTGCAAGGACGCACATCAAAACAGTCAAGACTCGCAATGATTTCAAATTTGTCAACGGCTTCCCTTTGCCCCAATAGCTCAAGGCATCTGCATGGACGCCCGTCCGAATGTCCTCACCAAGCAATGCCAAATCTTCGCGTAAGTCCAGATTCATCCGCAATTCTTCAATGGCTGCTTGTCGTAATCGGATTTCACCAACTGGCGCGGGAGCCTGTATCCATTGCGCTAAATTCACTTCGCCTGCGCGGGTGCGAGCCGTACACAACAATTCAAACAGCGATCCGGTGCCAAATAAATCAATGTCTTCGCCGTACGGATTTTTGACGTCGCGAAATTCTTCGCCCGAATTTCCGCGCCCGGCCCAGTCGCCATCGAGGCGAGCCAGACAGCGTTTGTAATACTTAATCGCACGTTCTGCTTTTTTCTTTTGCCAAAATATTTTTTGATGAATTGCCGTGAAGATCAGGAACGAAATCATTACCGGAATCTGTCCGTAAGTGAACCACGAACTACCTTGAAAAAGAAAATGAAGGAGGATGATAACACCCAATACAATCAATCCAATCCGCACAAATCCGAAGTGTCGATACCGCTCAACCAATTCGTTGAAACTATTCTGGCGAAGCTTGAGACGTGATTCGTATTCTTGTTGTGGGTTGTAATTCATGGATAACGAATTTTTGGAGTGATTTATATTATCCGGCTAGCGACTGATCAATTAAAAAATCAAATTACGCCGGCGTCAGCCTCTGAATCATTTTCATCAAGCATCTGCATTTTTACTTTTTCGATCCGACGCTGATTGATCAGCTCGACGGTAAAGCGGAAATTATTAAACACAACCGAATCTCCTTCCGTCAGCAACCGGCCTTCACGGGCAATTAAGAAGCCGGCGAGTGTGGCGTAGTCCTCGGATTCAGGCAGGTTGAGGTCAAACTTTCGATTCGCTTCACGAATAGTCAAGCCGCCGTCCAGAAGATACGTCCCATTCTTGAGCCGAAGAATTTTGGAAACAAATGACTCATCATATTCATCCTGAATCTCCCCGACAATTTCTTCCAGTAAATCTTCAAGCGTGAGAATTCCTTCGACGCCGCCATGTTCGTCTACGACAATTCCCAGATGAATATGCCCGCGCTGCATCTGTTTCAAAACATCAGCCAAACGCGCCGTATCGGGAATATAAACAGGTGGATGAAGTACGCTTCTAAGATCAAATTTTGTAGGATCAAAAATCGCTTGCAGAACATCTTTGTGATGCAGCACGCCGATAACATTATCGAAATTATCACCGTAAACCGGAAGCCGTGAATAACCCGATGCTTGAAATTGCTTCACAATTCCTTCGTAAGTACATTTTTCATCAATTGCGGCGACCTGCGTCCGGGGAATCAAAATCTCGCGTGCCGTCAAATCAGCGAAATCAAAAACGTTTGAGATCATCGCTTTCTCGCTCTCTTCAATATTTCCTGATTTATGGCTGGCATTGATGAGATGGCGAATCTCTTCACCGGTGTAGGCAACCTGATGCCCCATCTGATTATTGATTCCTAGTAATCGCAGCATCGTGATGCCGGATTTATTGATGATCCAGATGAAGGGCTTAAAGGTGGAATAGAAAAGTTCCATCGGACGCGCGACGGCTAAGCCAATCCGATCAGAATATTCAATGGCTAAAGCTTTGGGAACGTACTCTCCAATGACCAGGTGAAAATAAGTCACCACCGAAAGCGCGATCAGTGAAGCAGTTCCGTGCGCGGCAATCGTAGCGATATTTTCAGGGAGGATTTTTATTAACATCGGCTCAGCCAGATGCGCAATCGTTTCTTCGCCAAGCCAACCAAGCGCGAGGCTGGCAATCGTAATTCCAAATTGCGTCGCCGAAATCATTTCATCCAAACGATCCAGCGCACGCAGTAATGACAAAGCTGGTTTGTTTCCGGTTGCGGCTAACAGCTCAATTTTAGAGCGGCGGACGCTGACCATGGCGAACTCTACGGCAACGAAAAAACCATTCGCCAGCACCAACAAAACAACTACTAATAGTTTCAGCAAAATATCCATATTTGAACGGCGCGGATTATAGCATGAAATGATTTTAGGGAAGAGACGCGTCTGGCGTGCCGAATAAAGCCGTAGCGTAACCAGCCATGGTTGCGACAGCTTTTTTGCCGTAGCAAAAAAGCTAATCTATGACATTTCTGAAACCGTTAATGGAATTGAATTCGTGCGAAGAAAAGGCAGAGAATACGGAACACACGGAAATAACAGAATAGACGGAATTTCTTTTCACTCAAATTATCTGGAAGGCGTGATTCTTTTTCCGTTTGTTTCGTTATTTCCGTCTGTTCCGTTTTCTTTCTTCTGCTAACATTACCTCAGACTTACCAAAATATATGTTGACCCTTCAAGTTGTGATTGCGTCACAGATTAGGCTTTTGCAAAGCCTGTCGCAACCATGGCTGGTTACGCTACGATCTGAAAAAAAGGTCAGGAACCAAAGCTCCTGACCTTTTCTATTTAGGTTTTCAGTCAACTTTTCCAACTATTACATATCAACATCGCCACGGCACGCTGATGGAGTAATCACGGGAATGACTAAAGCGCCAGCCGACACTGCTGTTTTATGCAGTGTGCGGATACCTGACCACTTATTGGGTGCCTGTCTTGGCGTCAGAATCAGCCCAACTGAACCACCCGAATTCCACTTCAAAGTTCCAGTGCGTCCCGAAGGAATTAACGCTGGATTATTGATGCCTGTTTGCGAACCAAGCCCACCAGGAACACGCGGAGTCCGTGGATCAATCGTGAAGCTGCGCTGGCAACCTCCGACAAACGGACTGGAATAGCTGGCTGGTTTTTCACCATCGTTGTAGGCGAGTCCAATACCAACCTGACCCGCGCCAGCAATGCCGCCGCTGACGACGCTACCATTTAATCCAACCGTGATGATTCTCTGTCCGACTGAATCATTCGGGCTTTGGATTTCTGCCACGTGACGCGTCGGCAGGAAGTCATAAATTCCACCGTTGAAGTTTAAGATCGCCGTCATGTTTGTGGTATTAATCGCAGCAGGTGCGCTGTACGCCCAAAATGCTTCGGCGCCGTAATTTCCAACATACGCTCCGTCATTCACGAAAGCATTTCCAATCAAGGAATTATCCTGAATTGGCTGCCCGGCATCATTCACCGCCACTGCCAGCAAGTAACCTGTATTTTCAGGATCATACTCAGAAGCCAGGAACGAAGCACTCGCGTTGGCCGTCAGGCAAATGTATTGATCCGCTTGATTGCAGCTTGAATCAATGAAGAACATGTGAACGTTCGAAGTATTAACGCCAGTGTTGCTGATGGTCAGGCGTGTGTCAGAACCGCTGCGCGAGTTGTAATAAGGGAAAGCCAAAATTGATCCGGCTTTTTGATCGCTGACTTTGACGTTGTCAACCGCCTGAACAGGCTGGCAGGAAATTCCAAATTCACCAATTGCTCCACCTCTTGCGCCTGCTGCAAATGTCACTTTGATTGAGGAAATTGTATTCCCGATACCATAAAAGCCAAAGTTCTGCGCGCCACTATTTCCATTTACCAGAATTGGGCCCGTAGAAGTTCCATTATCGGCAATCGCTTCCACGTTAAATAAACCAAATCTTTCCGGTTCGGCATAAAAAGAGAAAGCGGAGGTGCCAGCCGGGAGGTTGATGGTTAACGTTACTACGTCAGTGCTAGAGGCTGGAGCAGTGCGATAAACACTACCTGTATATCCATTCGACCAGGTTGCCCAGCCTGAACCGATTTCACGCTTACCTAGTGCGGGAGAAAATGAAATATTCCCGCATGCAGGTGAAGCTACAGTTGTCACATCTGTGAATTCGGGTCTAACATCAGGCCCAAAAGGCGTGATCGCGTAAGGCCCCACCGTTGTTGGTGGCGCGCCTACTCCAGTGCTGGTGACAACTACATTAGCAAAGCCGGGAGCGATTCCGAGCAATACCAAAAATAATGAGCTTAAAAAAAGCTTGCGAAGTGTGTGTGAGGAAATCATGGTGAAAGTACTCCTAAATATTTAGTGTCGTGAGTATCAGCTTTAATCCAAAAAGAGATTATTTGGAGGGAGGATCAAGTTGAACAAAAACTATAAACAGAGAATTAAGCTCAACATCCAGAGAACGCCTGGTGCGAACAATAATAATTGCCAGTGAAGTGGAAATTGGGGGGAGGAAGGTTTGCCGGATGATGTAATGTGAGTTACAGGAAGCAATGTAAAGCAATTGTAATATCTTCGTCAATAGTAAAATAGGTAGGATAGGCGTCCCCGCCTATCCTACCTGGCTAAACAAAAATCTACAGCGGTTTGTTCGGCCCAATAATGCCCATCACGCGTTTTCGCCTGTTGCCAGAAGCCGACATGACCGCCGTATTTATTAGCTAGAACTGCAACGTACTTATTTTCCGGCAATTTCGTAAACGGCTTGAATGGAATAAACGGATCATCCTGAGAATGAATTATTAAAGTTGGAACTCTGATGTTTGGAATAAATCTTTGCGAACTCGCCGCTGCGTAATATCCCAGCGCATCGCCAAACCCAAAGTTTGGCCCCGTAATCACATCATCGAAATCCCATAAATTTTTGATGCGATCGAGACGCTCAACGTCACAAATGTCAGGAAAAGTTTTTGCTTTGATGCGGAGCTTCGCAAGTAGGCTTTTCAAAAATCTTCGTTCGTAAATAAAATTTTGTTTTTCCTGTAGCGCAATCGAACAAAGCTTCAAATCTATCGGAGGGCTAATCGCTACAACGCCTTTTAATTGCGGCAGGACATCCTCGCCAAATTCCCCCGCGAGCTTTAATGAATGATTCGCGCCCATCGAAAATCCAATCAGAAAAATATTTTGGAGCTGATCTTTTTCGATTAATTCCAGCAACACGCCACGCGCATCCACCGTTAAGCCAGAATGATAAAGCGTCGGCGATAAATGCTCCGTGCCTCCACAATTTCTAACATTCATGCGAACGACATTGAATCCCGCGCGCCACGCTTTGCTCGCCGTCCCAAGCATGTAATGACGATCTGAATCCCCTTCCAAACCGTGAACCTGAATAATCGTTGGATGATTCAGACGATCCGCTTGCCAATGGCAATACGCAACAATCGTAGTGCCAGGCTCAGTCTGAAATTCTCGCCGTTCACCAAGCGGTAAATCAAACTCACGCTGGTATAACGCTGCGAAAATCGTCATCGCGTGCGCTGTTCGTAACAACTGAGGCGCTACAAAAGGCTGAGGTCTAAATCGGGGCACTAATGGATGGAGCATAAAAATTGTAGCAAAACTGTTTCGGGCTTGTTTGTAGCCCCATCAGACCTTATAATTCGTCTCGACTGATCAACTTTGGAGATGTCATCCTTAAAGAAAAGTTCATTTTCACGACTTCACAAATGATTAGCAGCTTTGCTTGGTTAAATTTGATTAGCAGAAAGTATCAGACCTGCTAACTCTACTACAATCAAACCGATCACAAATAAGAATCCAGTTATTTCGACAAGACAAGGATTGTCAGAAATTAATTAGCTCAAATCGAGCGGAAAAACATACTTAGAGATCGGCACAAAATTACTTTTTTTCGAGGTTCCCTATCATTTCACAACACCTAATGGAGGTTTTAATGCAATCGAATTTAGTCTCAAGCCTGGCGTGGCGTTTACGCGCCATTCCAATTTCACTTTTACTTATTCTGGTGATTTCGCCATCATCTTTTGCGCAAACTTTGTATGGATCAATTGTCGGCAACGTTTCCGATAAATCCAATGCGGTAGTTCCCGGCGCAACCGTTAAGATTACCAACAAAGCAACCAATCAGGTTCGTGATGCCGTCACAAATGATGATGGCAGCTTTAACTTTCCAACGGTACAAACCGGAATCTGGGAAATTACGGTCACGAAGCAAGGCTTCAAAACCACCAGCGAAGGTAATGTCATTGTCTCCGCGAATAACATCACACGAACAAGTCTGGCGATGGAAGTTGGCGCGTTAGCCGACACAGTTAACGTCACTTCTGACGCAGCCATTCTGCAAACAGATCGTGCCGAAGTTCGCGCCGAACTAAACAGTCAGGCTTTACAAAACTTGCCTGTTCCTCCAGGTCGTAACTATCAACAATTATTGCGCACCATTCCCGGCATTACGCCGCCGAGTAATGCGCACTCAGTGCCCACAAATCCGTCTCGCGCTTTGCAATATAACGTGAACGGAACCAGCTCCAGCTCAAACAACACTCGTATTGACGGAGCCAGCCAGTACAACGTCTTTCTGCCGCACGTTACCGCGTACGTGCCTGCACTTGAATCCATTGAATCCGTCAACGTCGTGACAAACAATTTCGACGCGGAACAAGGACTCGCAGGCGGCGCAGCAGTCAACGTCCAAATCAAAAGCGGAACCAATAGCTATCACGGTTCAGCTTTTGAATATCACGACAATCATTTGACCAAAGCTCGTCCCTGGAATTTGACTCCAATTAACGGAGTCGCTCAGGCAAAACCAAAACGTGTTTACAATCAGTTTGGCGGCACATTCGGCGGCCCAATCAAAAAAGATAAACTTTTTTATTTTGTCAGCTTTGAAGGCACGAATGACCGTCAGCTCGGAAATCGCCTGCTCACATTACCGACAGCGGAAATGCGCAACGGCGATCTTTCCGGTGGAGCGGTTGGAATTTTCGATCCTACGACTGGCAACAGTTTTGGACAAAACCGAACAGCCTTCAATGGCGGAATTATCCCCGCTGGACGAATTGATCCAATTGCAAAATTGATCTTGAAAGATTTACCGCTTCCAAATCGTTCAGGATTTGTGAACAACTATTACGCAACGGCTCCGTATGCGTATGACAAAAAAACCGTTGACACCAAAATCAATTACAACGTCAACGAAAAATTCACGACCTACGGGCGATTCAGTTTCCTTAATTACAGCCAAATCAATCCTGGCGCACTCGGCCCATTAGACGGCATCGGAACAGCGGCGCAAGGTGGAAATACAGGTAACGCGACCGGAAAAACCTATGGCGTTACAGTCGCAGGTGTCTACACTGTAAGCACCAATTTCATCATTGATGCAAATATCGGATATACCAAACAGGGAACAAATTCCGAACAAGGATTCCTTGATAAAAATATCGGAAGAGACGTGCTTGGAATTCCAGGTACCAACGGAACTCGTGATTTCGAAAAAGGTTGGCCGCGCTTCCGCATCGGCGGTTTTGCGAATCTGGGTGTGCAGGACAGCTTCATGCCGTACTACCGCAATGACCCGCAATGGCAATACGTTTCTAACTTCAATTGGACGAAACGTAATCACAACATTCGTTTTGGATTTGACTTTGCGCGACAATCGTTAAATCACTTACAAGCTGAATGGAACGGGGGCGGAAATACAGAACCCAGTTCAGGTGGTTTTCAATTCGGTACCGGACCAACTTCATTGTGCACGGCTCTCAACACAGCCGGGACAGGATGTTCTACTTTTCAGGCGAACAATACCGCCTTCAACTCGTTCGGTACTTTTCTGCTTGGTCTTCATACAGGATCGGGACGAACGTTTCTGGTGCAACCTCCAATTGTTTTCAAAGCAAAAGCGTATAGCTTCTACGTTCGCGATGGCTGGCAGGTCAAACCAAACCTGACTGTGACTGTTGGCACACGTTGGGAATATTATCCGCTGCCAGAACGTGGAGATCGCGGCATTGAACGCTACAACTTCACTAACAACACCATGCAGGTTTGCGGACTTGGTAACGTGCCTAAGGATTGCGGCGTCAAGTTGAGCAAAAAACTCTTCTCGCCCCGACTCGGCATTGCGTGGCGTATCAGCGATTCGTTTGTTTTACGCACAGGTTACGGCATCACTTATGATCCCGTCAGCCTGGCGCGAACCTTCCGTACCAACTACCCGATGTTGATTAATCTGGACATCGTCCCGACGAATTCATCACAGGCGGCTGGTTTATTAAAAGACGGAATTCCTGCCACAGTCGTACCGAATTTCAGCAGCGGCTCTGTCGCAGTTCCAAATAATGTAAGCGTTCTGACACTGGGTGACAGCTTCAAACGCCCATACATTCAATCCTGGAATCTGGTACTTGAAAAAAGTCTCGGCAAAGGTTTTAGCGCCTCTGCCGGTTACATTGCGACCCGAACAATTGGGCAGTCCGGTCTGACCGATGTGAATGCCGGACGGCTCGGCGGTGGTGTTGCCAGCCAACCTCTGAACATTCAGTTTGGTCGTCGTGCCTCTACGTTTATCCAAAACGGAATTGCAAATTCACATTACGATTCCTTGCAAACGACAATCAAACGTCGTTTCACGAATGGTATGCAGCTCCAAGCCAGCTACACCTGGAGTAAAGGAATTGGACTCGCAAATTTAGGCGGAGACAACGACAGTGCTCTAGCCATCCGTGATCCAAACTTTTTGCTCCTGAATCGTGCTGTGCTTGGATTCAATCTTCCGCATAACTTCCAGTTCACTGGTGGATATGAATTACCATTCGGTAGAGGAAAGAAATGGTTAGCTGATAGTGCTATCGGTTCTGCACTAGCGGGTGGATGGCAATTAAGCTGGCTTTATAGTGCCTTTTCTGGAACACCATTCAGTGTCACCGCTGATGGTGCTTCACTAAATACACCAGGCAGCCAACAGCGAGCTGATCAGGTCAAATCCACTGTCACGAAGCTTGGCGGAATTGGTGCGGGGAATCCGTACTATGATCCAACCGCGTTTGCACCAGTCACTGGTGTTCGTTTTGGAACGGTAGGATTTAATACCCTGCGCAGTCCCGGAACCGGAAATCTGGATATGGGCGTCTTCCGCGAATTTAAAATCACAGAAGGCATCAAACTCCAGTTTAGAGTTGAAGCATTCAACGCGACGAATACACCACATTTCGGCGCCCCGGGTGGAAACGCTTCAGCTCCTTCACGGGATGCTGCGGGCAATATCCTCCTCGATGCCAACGGACGACAACGTCTGAATGGCTTCATGGAAGTCCTGAACACTCGCTCCTTTGGACGTGAAGGCATTGACGAACGGGTCTTCCGTTTCGGTCTGCGCCTCGGTTTCTAAAGCAAAAGCGATTTGAAACTGACGAGGGGATTGCAGTAATGTAATCCCCTCATTTTTTTAGAATTACCAATCCCACTGAAGATATGAAGAATTGCATTCAAATGCAGAAGCCCGCACGCAGTAAGGGTGCCGGTACACAACGTAGATATTCCAGAGTACTGGCGCCCTTACTGCGTG
>JAYTCQ010000126.1:0-20102 GCA_043736395.1 Blastocatellia bacterium
TGTCACAGCTCACACCTTGAAATTGTTTGGAAGCTATAATCTCACAAGCAGGAGATACACTATGCAATACCTTCAAAAACTGTCCTCCCGCACGAAAATCTTCCTCGTTGTATTCATCACATTGATCACTGCAATTCTGGTTGCACAGCTACCGATCATTCCACAAGCACTTTATTATCACGACTTTGCGGATCATCGGATATTTGTGGGCATTCCAAATTTTCTGGATGTAGTTTCAAATCTTGCCTTTACGTTAGCAGGTTTATCAGGATTATTTTTGCTCTACAGCCGCGAAATTCAACTGCGCTGGCAAGACAAAATTTTATATTTGATCTATTTCCTTGGAGTAATTCTGACTAGCGTCGGATCAGCTTATTATCATTTTGCGCCCGACAATGAACGATTAGTTTGGGATCGCCTTCCGATGACTATTGTTGCCATGTCGTTATTAGCCGCAATTATTGCCGAACGAATCAGCTCGAAAGCCGGAATCACGATTTTACTGCCACTGCTTATGCTTGGTATCGGCAGCGTATTTTATTGGCAGAAATTCGATGATCTCCGGCCTTATGGATTTGTCATATTTTTCCCGATGCTCTTGGTTCCAATCCTGCTGGCCTTGTTTCCCGTTAAAAATGGATCAGGAGAATACTTTGCATATTTGATTGGATTGTATTTGCTGGCAAAGCTTTGTGAACATTTTGACGCGCAGATTTTCGCGGCGGGTGGCGTGATCAGCGGGCATACGCTCAAACATATCATCGCGGCTTTAGGATTGTTTCAGGTGGTGTTAATGATTAAAAAAAGGAAGGGTGATGATACATCTTGCTAATAAAAGAGTAATCTCGTGCCGCCGCAAAAATCCATAAAATTTGAAAGCCTCTGACCACCGTGCTACGATGCAAATTCGATAAAACATTCCTTGTGACAGGCTTTATTTCATGCGAATTTGCATTTTGGGTAGTGGCAGTTCCGGCAACGCTACATTAATTGTAGCGGGCGAGACTCGCGTTCTCATTGATTGTGGTTTGAGCGGCAGAGAAACGATGCGTCGCATTCAGGAAGTCGGCGAAGACCCGCATAAAATCAATGCCATTGTTGTCACGCACGAACACGGAGATCACGCCAGCGGCTTACACGTTATCTCGAAAACTCTTTCCGCTCCGGTCTTTATTTCTACGGCAACATTGACGGCCTGCAAACTTGGCGAGAAGCAAAAAAACGTCAAGCGCGGTGATGAAATTTCTTCAGCACAGGATTTCGCCGTCGGAGAAATAAAATTCCATCCTTTTTCGATTCCGCATGACGCCGCCGATCCCTTCGCTTTTACGCTTGAACATAATGGCATTAAAATTGGCATGGCGGTTGATCTTGGCTACTATCACGGCTTAGCCGCCGAGCGTTTTCGAGATTGCGATGCGTTGGTTCTGGAGTCAAATTACGAAACGGATATGTTGCGCGCCTGCACGTATTATCCGTGGTCATTGAAGCAAAGAATTATGGGACGGCACGGGCATGTTTCCAATGATGAACTATCACGTTTTCTGCGTGAGGATTTCGACGGCAAAGCGCAGCATATTGTGCTGGCGCATTTGTCGCAAAATTCCAATCATCCGGAAATTGCAAGAATTGCGGCAATTCAGGCATTACAGGAACGCTCACCATTATTTTCAGCCGATGCTGAACGCCGTGTCAGTATCGCGAATTATGCGAAGCCGAGCGAGTGGATAGAGCTATGAAAAAGAAGCGCGGAGTGTGGAATGCGGAATGCGGAACGCTGCTTTTTGCCGCGCTACTCTTTGTTGCAATTTGCTTCTTTACTTCTTCAGCTTTTGCTCAATCTGGACGCAAAACTCCAACGACCAAAAATGCTTCCGAAAAAACAGATTTAAGCATTGATACTACTGAAGTCAGAGTTCCGATTCGCGCTTATAATAATATCGGAAAGCCATTGACCGATCTGACAACTAAAGATTTTGTAGTCATCGAAAACGGGGCAGGCCGACAGGTTACAAACCTGAAATTTGAGCCTGCCAATATTTTGCTGGTGCTGGATTTAAGCAATGAAATCGGTACTTTCAAGAACGGCGAAAGCGACCGCATCAATATTTATTCCGACCATCGGGATTACGAAAAAATTGAAGATAAAGACATGATTCGACAAAAGCCGCGTCCCCTGATCGAAGACCCGGCTCCGCGTGAATTTGCTTATAATTTTGTCGATAACTTATCCGCTACTGACCGCATAGCCATCATTCAATATTCAGATAAAACGCAATTAATCCAAGACTGGACACTGGATCACAAAGCTGCGCGTGAAGCTTTATCTTCTAAATTTCGGGTTGGCATCAAATCAACTTTTCACGACGCACTGGCGCTTTCTGCGAAAAAACTTGAAGAATGCGAAACGGGTCGGCGCGTGATTGTATTATTAAGCGATGGATTTGATTCAGCCAGTAAAATTTCGCGGACTAAAGCAATGGATGCGCTGATGAAAACTGAGGCTTCGATTTTTGTCGTCAGTTGGACTGAACTACTACGCTCAGAAGTAATCAAAGCCGCGCAGTGGAATAACGCAAATGAAGTTGCAGGGAGTAGAAAATTCAAACGACAGGATGAACTGAACACTTTCTTGCGGAAATTAGATGGCAAGGAAACAGAACTCAAAGCTCTGGCGGAACTGACCGGTGGAGAATTTTACCTGCCGATGCGCTTCAAGTTTTTTGTGCGCCAACCTCCTGAAATTCTCAAGGACATCGGCGCGCAATATACGCTGAGCTACCTGACAGAAAAAGATTTCGTAGAAGCCAGTTTTCGTTCGATCCAAGTGTTAGGCGCACGGTCAGGATTAACCGTGAAGTCGCGGCAACGAAGATATAGTGGAGATTAATTAAGATACAGTACAGGGAGGGATAGCGACTTGGTAATTATCACGAGTTACCAAGTCGCTATCGCTCCCTGTACTGTACCGGATAACAAGGAATTTAAAGATGATCGGTCGTTACACTCTGCCCGAGATGGGCGCAATCTGGACAGAAGAAAATAAATATCACAAATGGCTCGAAGTCGAAATTGCCGCGTGCCAAGCCAATGCCGAAGCTGGTGACATCCCGATGGAGGCCGTCGCAGTCATCCGCGAAAAAGCCGCGTTCACGGTTGAGCGAATTCACGAACTGGAGAAAACTACCGATCACGATGTCATCGCATTCACGACGAATTTAGCTGAAAACATTGGCGAAGAAGCGCGCTGGGTGCATTACGGCTTAACTTCCTCTGATGTCGTTGATACCGCCAATGGCATGCTGATGCGCGAAGCGGGCGATATGATTATCGCCAAATTGCAATCGTTGAGCGATCTGCTCAAACGCAAAGCTTTGGAATATAAAGACACGCCGATGATTGGGCGTACGCACGGAATTCATGCAGAACCGACGACGATGGGAATGAATTTCGCGTTATGGTTTGAAGAAAATCGCCGCAACATTGATCGAATGCAGCGAGCACGTGATGGCATCAGCTACGGCAAATTGTCCGGCGCGGTGGGAACCTTCGCGCATCTTGACCCCGAAATCGAAGAGCGCGTATGTTTTCTGCTGGGACTCAAACCCGCGAATATTTCTACCCAGGTAATTCAACGTGATCGTTACTCAGAATTTGTTTGTACGCTCGCGATTATTGCTTCATCGCTCGAAAAAATTGCGCTGCAAATTCGGCACTGGCAACGCACGGAAGTCCGCGAAGCGCACGAATTTTTCAAGCCTGGGCAAAAAGGTTCATCTGCGATGCCGCACAAACGCAATCCAATTTTGTCGGAGAGGATTTGCGGACTGGCGCGTGTTGTACGTGGCTATGCGATGACTGCACTAGAAAATAATGCACTATGGCACGAACGCGATATTTCGCATTCAGGAGCCGAGCGCGTGATCTTGCCGGATGCCTGCATTTCGGTAGATTACATGTTGGCGAAAATGACTTCGCTGTTAGATAAATTAGTTATTAATGAAAAACAATTGTTGGTGAATTTAAATCTGACGCGCGGCCTCGTGTTTTCAGGACAATTATTATTAGAACTCGCGGCAGCAGGCGCACAACGCGAAGAGGCGTATTACTGGGTGCAACGCAACGCGCTGAATTCGTGGGACAACGGCTTGGACTTCCGCGAATTAGTGACGAATGATCCAGATATTTCTAAACTACTCTCAGAAGAGAAAATTGAACGCGCATTTGACGTGCGAACACGACTCCGAAATATTGATCGTGTCTTCGAACGTGTCTTCGGAAAGGATTAATAAAAATGATAATTCAATATTTGCAAAGACCATCCGAGACGGAGTTTTCGGATGAAGCCGCCAGCTACGTGGCGCTTGTTCCTGAAAATGATGTCATGAAAGTGCTGCGGGAACAGGTCGAAATCGTCCGCAAAATTATTTCCGGCATTCCTGAAGAACAAGAATTATTTCGCTATGCACCTGAAAAATGGAGCATTCGAGAAATGGTCGGACACTTGAATGACGGAGAAAGGGTATTTGCTTTTCGCGCATTTACTTTTGCGCGTGGTGACGCTGCAGCCCTGCCAGGATTTGATGAAAATGAATATGTGCGACAGGCAAATTCTGACCAAACTCGGCTACCGGATTTATTGGCGGAATTTATCGCCTTGCGCGAATCTAATTTGATGATGTTGGAACAATTAAAAGTAGAGGCTTGGGAAAGAGTTGGTGTAGCGAATGGTAATCCCGTGTCGGTTCGGGCAATTGTGTGGATAATGGCAGGCCATTTGCGCCACCATCTTAATATTTTGACCGAACGTTATCTGCAAAAGTAAGATCTGGACAACAAAATTCTTGTCCCTCTTTTTCGAAGCGCCGGTTTTATGCTATATTTTCCGGCTTGTTAGACCTACCTCATGGCGGTGTAGCTCAGTTGGTTAGAGCGGAGGATTCATAACCCTCAGGTCACTGGTTCGAGCCCAGTCACCGCCACCACTTCCCGATGAAGTTCTTGAATTTATGATTATAGCTCTTGACCCGGAATACATTCAGGATGCCGTCGAACAGGCTTTGATCGAAGACCTTGGTCGCGGCGACATCACTTCGCGTGCGACCATTCGCACTAATGCGCGTGGAACCGGCAGCTTTCTTGCCAAGCAGGAATTAGTGCTGGCGGGAATCGAAATTGCGGATGCTGTTTTTTCGTGGTTCGAAGTTGATGTGCAAATTCAATCCACTGTGAATGATGGCGAAGTGATCCCAGCGGGGAAAGTCTTTGCCAAAGCCAGCGGTGATGCGCAAATTTTATTGGCTGCCGAACGCACCGCGCTGAACTTCCTGCAACATCTGTCGGGTATCGCTACCAAGACGAAAACTTTTGTAGACGCGATTGCGGGTACGAATTCTTTTATTGTAGACACGCGGAAAACTGTGCCTGGTTTGCGGATGCTCGAAAAATACGCTGTTACTTGTGGCGGCGGACGCAATCATCGTTTTGGTTTGGACGATGGCGTTTTAATTAAAGACAATCACATCGCTCTCTCCGGTGGCATTGAAGAAGCCGTTCGTCGGGCGCGTGAAGTCGTCGGACACCTGCACAAAATCGAAATCGAAACTGCCAATCTCGATCAAGTCAAACAAGCACTCAACGCCAACGCCGACATCATCATGCTTGATAATATGACACCGGAACAGGTGCGCGAATGTGTAGAAGTCGTGAAAGCTTCAGCATCAGATGAACGCCGCGCCATCACTGAAGCTTCAGGCGGAATTAATCTCAGCAACGTCCGCGCATACGCGGAAGCAGGAGTAGATTTAATTTCAATTGGTGCGATTACACATTCAGCTCCGGCGGTGGACATCAGCTTCAAGATCAAAACGAATTGAAGTGGCCTATGATTCAGCTCCATCCGCCGTTTACGATTCATCACTACGCCTCAATCGGATCAACGAACGATCAACTAAAATCAATGCCGGACGCGCCGGAATTTACATGCGTGAGTGCGGATGAACAAACCGCCGGACGCGGACGCCGTGATCGTTCGTGGCATTCAGTTCCGGGCGAAGGTTTATATTTATCAATTTTATTACGACCGGAAATCGAAGCGAATGAATTTCCGTTGCTTAGCTTCATCGCCGCAATTGCTGTCGCCGAAACCATTCAGCCGTTACTGGAAAATTCAATCATTGATATTAAATGGCCTAACGATGTTCTCGTAAATGACCGAAAAATTAGCGGAGTGCTGATTGAAAGCGCGAGTGTCAATAATACGGCTCCGCGCGTGATTGTTGGCATTGGGGTAAATATAAATCATCAATCTTTTCCTGCGGATTTAACTCAAACTGCGACTTCGATGTGGATTGAGAGCGGTAATTCTTTCAGCGTAGAAATGTTCAGAAATTCCTTGTTGGATCGTTTTGCGTATTGGTACGAAACGCTTCGCACGCAAGGCGGAACAAAAATTATGGCGCGCTGGCAACAGCTTTCCAGTTACACGAAAGGGAAACAGATCACTGCGTATTTAGATCAGGAAATTTTGCACGGCGTAACGGATGGATTGAGCGCAATTGGAGCATTAAAAATCACCACTGAGGCTGGAGAAAAACGCGAAATTGTTGCTGGAGAAATTACGCATTTACGAACTGCGGAACGCTGAATTTTCACCTCTACATTGGCTACAATTCTCGGGTAACATAGAATGAAAATTAATCATTTACGATCACACAATTTTTATGCTTTTAGTCATTGACGTTGGAAACACAAATACAGTCGTAGGCGTTTACGAAGAGAAAATCCTCATCACGAATTGGCGGCTTTCCACTGATCGTAACCGCACGATTGATGAGTATGGAATTCTGTTTCGTAATCTCTTTACACTCGCGAAAATGGATTCTGAAAAAATCGCTGGCATCGCAATTTCTTCGGTCGTACCGCCGCTGAATTTTACGCTGACGAAGATGTCAGAATTATATTTCGGCATCACTCCGTATTACGTAGATCACACGTCGGACACCGGAATGCCGATTCGCTACCAGCCTGAAACCGATGTCGGCGCGGATCGAATTGTGAACAGCGTAGCGGCAATTCATCATTACGGCGCTCCGTGCATAATCGTAGATTTCGGGACGGCGACTACTTTCGATGCCGTGAGCAAAGATCGTGAATACCTGGGCGGTGTAATTACTCCGGGGCTTAGTATTTCGGCGGAAGCTTTATTTCAAAGGGCGGCACGATTGTCGCGGGTCGAAATCAAACGACCGGATGAAGTCATCGGACAGACGACAATCAGCAGTGTGCAATCCGGTTTGTATTACGGCTACATCGGATTAGTGGATGGAATTTTGCATCGCATGATTGCCGAGCTTGGCGCTGATACAAAAATTATTGCTACTGGTGGACTCGCAAAATTGATCGGGCGAGGTAGCGAATTAATCAAAGAAATTGACGACGATCTGACGCTCGAAGGCTTGCGGATTATTTACGAAAAAAATAGTACAAAATAGATGTTAGATGCTGGATGCTAGGATTTTTCGCTAACATCCAGCATCTAACATCCCGTATCTTTTCCCCAATGAATTATTTCAACTACTTCACCGAAATCGAAGACACGTTCGTCAGCCGACGCGGAAAACATCTATTAGTTTCGCCGCTGGATTGGTCATTGATGGAATCGTGGCAGCAGCGCGGAATTCCTTTGCGGATTGTGCTGCGCGGTATCACGAAATCGTTTGATACCTACGATCAGCAACCGCGCAAATTCAATCGCCTCGTCAACAATTTATTGTATTGTCAGCAAGCCGTTGAAGAAGCCTACCATCAATATCTTGAATCCCAGGTTGGGGGTCGTGAAGAAGGCGACGAAACCGGAGCCGATGAAGTGGTGAAAGAAGCGCCGTTTTCATTAACGAGCATCAAGCTGGCGTTGGACGAATGGATGGAAAACATGGTCGCGTTACGGAAGCGGTTTTCGGATGATGCAATGTTGGCAGAAGCCTTTGATCGCGCCGCAACTCGCTTGCAGGAAATCTCCGAAGACCTGAATCAGCTTAACGATGATTTCCTCGGCGCACTCGATGCAGACTTAAATTTGATCGAAGCGTTTTTATTGGAAGCTATCAAGAATCACGCCAGCGAAGAGCGCATCGCCGAGCTTCGCAAAGAAGGTGAAAAAGACCTAAAAAGTTATCGCAAAGGAATGGAACGCGAAGTCTATGAACAGACGCTGAATAATTGGGTAGCGCGAAAATTACGCGATGAATATCACTTGCCGCGATTGAGTTTGTTTTATTTATAATGATCATTTTCTCCAATAAATTAAATCCCAGATGCAAAATTATAAATTATATTTTGAGGGAAAAAGGATAAGAGTTGGCGATCAAGAATGGAACGTTGATTACCCTATTCAAGAAGGAAAATTGATAAATGAGAAAGTGGTGTTGATCTATGATTCTGAAGCTAAACCAGATTATCTAGGTCAATTCAGAAACTTGGAGGCTTTTGATCTGAACGGATGCAAATTATGGACTGCGGAACATCCGACAAATCAGGCAGCTGATCTATATGTCAAATTCCTAAAAACTGATCCTTTGATAGTCCAAAATTTTGCATCTTTTATTTGCCGAATTGATCCTTCAAACGGGAAAATCATGGAAGCCGAATTTACAAAATGATGAGACTCATCATTTCTATGAGAATAGCAATCATCGGAAATTCAGGTTCAGGCAAAACCACTCTCGCACGTCGCCTCACTTCGATGAACGAATCAAGGCTGCTCGAACTGGATTCGATTTATTGGGAACCCGGAAAAATTGCAGAGAAAAGATCACCTGAGGCGATAGAATCTGACTTACAAAATTTTGTAGCGAAAGATACAAATTGGATTATTGAAGGTTGCTACGGATCGTTGTTGACAATCGTGAAAGACAGCATTGATCTGCTGATTTTTATGAATCCGGGCGTTGAGAAATGCGTAGCGAATAATTTGAAACGTCCGTGGGAACCGGAAAAATATTCAAGTGCTGAAGACCAAAATTCAAAGCTCAAATTTTTGATCCAGTGGGTAAAAGAATATTACGAACGCGATGATGAAATGTCGTTGCAACAACACGCGAAGTTTTATGATGAATTCGCTGGTACAAAATTAGAAGTGAAGAATAGCGACTAGCGATTTATGGAAATTGGCGAGACATACGAATTGGAAATTGAGAAGTTGATTTACGGCGGCGAAGGAATCGGGCGCGTCAATCAACAAGCCGTCTTCGTGGCGTATGCTGCGCCGGGTGATCGTGTTCGCGTCAGAATTACAAAACTTGAACGCAACTTCGCGCGTGGCGTGATCGAAGAAATTCTTGTGCATTCAACTTCAAGACGCGAAGCTCCGTGTCAGCATTTTGGAATTTGTGGCGGATGCCAATTGCAGCATCTGAATTACCAAACGCAACTTCAAGCCAAAGCCGAATTTATCAGCTCCGCATTGCAACGTATCGGCGGAATTCAGTGGGAAGAAAATATTGAAATTTTAGCGGCAGATGAATTTGGTTATCGCTCCAGAGCGGAAATAAAAATTCAACGAACCGAAGACGGAATTCCAAACTTAGGATTCTTTCAGGCGAGTTCACATGAAGTCTGCAACATCACGGAATGCCCGGTTTTATTGACTGAAGCGAATAGTGCGCTCCAACGTTTGCATGCAAAACCAAAATTAGTCCCAAAGCGAGCAACAAGAATTTTTCTGGCAGTGAGCGACGATGAAACAGTGATGGTTCCCGCTACCGGGGAAAATTCTAAAGCCGCAGAAATTGATGCGCAGGGAACAATTCATCAAAGCATCGCGGGCTTTGAGTTCACATTTGGTTCACGTTCATTTTTTCAAGGAAATAGATTGTTGATTGAGCAGTTAGTAGCAACGGCAACTGCCGACGCGAGAGGTGAAATTGCTT
Source organism: Blastocatellia bacterium (assembly GCA_043736395.1). Classification (GTDB taxonomy): domain Bacteria; phylum Acidobacteriota; class Blastocatellia; order RBC074; family RBC074; genus JAFDVL01. Next base: position 9,930 of record JAYTCQ010000126.1, read on the forward strand.
TTGATTTATACGCCGGAGCGGGATTATTTTCTCTGCCGATTGCCAAAAACTTTGAGCAGGTCTACGCCGTCGAAGGCAGTAAATTATCCGGTAATCACGGCATCATTAACGCGAAAGCGAACCGCGTAAAAAATGTAGAGTACGCTGTGAAATCCGTCGAAGCTTGGTTGAAATACGATGCTCCAAAATTGCTTCGACCGGATTGGGTGATCCTCGATCCACCCCGTGCCGGAGCTGGAGAAGTTGTCGTGAATCGTTTGATGGAACTGAAGCCAGCGGCCATCACGTACGTCTCGTGCGATCCGGCGACACTAGCGCGCGACCTGAAAATTTTTACCAAATCAAATTACAAAATAGATTCAATCGTTGGTCTGGATATGTTTCCGCAAACATATCACGTTGAGACCGTCGTCAAATTATCATTGCTGTAGAATGCAGAAGCACAGACCGTGGCGTGAACTGTTAGTTCACGCAGCATCGGCGAACTAACAGTTCACCGTACAAAATTTATGCCCCGCCGCATTGCTTTCCCCCAGCTCAGCGTACGCGAACAGCCGCTTGTTTATTTGGCGGTGATATTTATTTTGGGCGAAATTGCAGCTTCAAAACTGACAAATATTTCGACGAAAACCTGGCTTATTTTATCGCTCAGCCTCTTTGGAATTGCCGGTGCTTTTTCAATTTTCAAGCAATTTAAATTTCATCGCGACTTCATCATCACCTCGATTTTATTGGTGAATTCGTTCAGTTGTGGAGCTTTGCTCTGGTCACTCAACGAAACCAGCATCAAGCCGCATCGAATCCAAAAACTCCTCGAAACAAAAACCATTGAAGCGAATGAACCAGTCAGAATTTGGGGGACAATTTCGATGGCTCCTGAATTAGCCCCGGATCGAATGTATCTTGATGTTGAAGTCGAACGGGTTTCCACGCTCGGAAAAGAGCAGGCGGCGGCAGGATTAATTCATCTAATCGTGCCGTTCAAAGAAGCAGAAGATCGCGTTGATTATGACGCGTTGCAATTAAGATACGGTTCGCGAATTCAGGCGTTGGTGATTTTGCGAAAATCAGCTGGCTATCAAAATCCCGGTGCGCCGAAATTCGATGAGCTGTTGGAATATCGAGGCTACGATGCAAATGGAATAATCAAAAGCGGATTGTTAATTGAAAAAATTGGGGAAGGGAAGCACTCGAAAATTTTAGGTTTTTTGTATGCTGTCAGAGCGAATTCAATCGCGAAGATTTTGCGGAGCTTCACACAACCAACGGCAGGAGTACTGGCGGCGTCTTTATTCGGCAACCAACATTTTCTCGACAAAGACACAGCGGAATCTTTTCGCGTGGGCGGGACATTTCACATGCTGGTAATTTCAGGCTTGCATGTGGCTATGCTCGCGTTGCTGGTGACGTGGTTCATTTCACGCCTAACGAAATCGCGATGGCTTCGATTCATTTTGATTTTTGTTGTGATGTGGGCGTACGCGCTGATGATCGGCGCACAGCCATCAATTACCCGTGCGACCGTGATGCTGACGTTTGTGTTATTTGGACAATTGATTTTTCGCAGTTCACCGGGCGCGAATACGTTAGCCGCTGCGGCGCTCGTTTTGTTGAGCTGGCAGCCGCGCGACATTTTCAATCCGGCTTTTCAATTGTCATTTTTAACGGTGCTGATCGTGGTGACAGTGACGGTTCCATGGCTGGATCGCATCAAGCGATTGGGCGAGTGGGAGCCGACTGCTCTGACGCCGTATCCCCCGCGTGCTCCAAAATGGTTGAAGTGGTGCGCTGAATTTTTGCACTGGAATGAGGCAGAGTTTCAGGAAGAAATGAAACAGGCGGCGATCAAATTCAAGTTACAAAAATCAGGCCTTGCCAAGTGGATGAGCACGAATCGTCAGCGCAGAATTTTACAACAATGCGTCTCGTGGATTGTGACGACGTTTGTTGCGACGACTTCGGTACAGATTGGGATGTTGCCGATTATGATCGCGTATTTTCATCGCGTGTCGTTCATTTCTCCGATTACGAATGTCATCCAAAGTGTCCTGATGTTTGTGCTGATGATCGCCGGGGCCTTTTATTTATTGCTCGCGGCGATGATTGGTGAATTGATGATGAAGCTCGCATTTATTATTAATGCGATTGGATGGATCACCGTTCACTCGGCGGATTGGTTGTTGCTTTGGCGCAAACTGAATTTTAGGGTACCTGATTACGGAGCGGATTCGTGGAAAATTTATTCGTTATATTTTTTGCTGGTGTTGATTTTACTGCTAGCACTAAACGCGTGGAATCCGTTTGCACTCCGATCCAAATTTGAAAAATTGTGGCTTCAGCGAGTCAGCCAATTTTCTTTATTATTTTGCGGCGCTGGATTGTTACTGCTTTTTTGTTTGCTGGTTTTTCATCCGTTCATCCATCAATTTGAGCAAGGTCGTCTGAGTGTGACTTTTCTTGATGTGGGGCAGGGGGATAGCGCGTTAATAACATTTCCGAATGGCAAACTGATGTTGCTGGATAGCGGAGGCACGATTCCGCGTGAGCTACAATTTCACGAAGGCGAGGAAGTTTTCATCGAAGACCGCATCAGCATTGCTGAAGCCGCAGTGTCGCCGTATTTGTGGCAACGCGGCATTAAGAAGTTAGATTTTATTGCTGCCAGTCACGGTCATTCAGATCATACGCAGGGCTTTGAAGACATCGGAAAATCATTTGAAATTGGCGAAGCAATCACTGGAGTGATTCCAACTAACGATGCGCAATTTGATGCTTTCAGAAAAGCTGCGAGCTTCAATAACACTCTCGTAACATCGTGGAAACGCGGCGATACATTTGAAATTGATGGCGTTAAAATTAACATACTGGCTCCATTTGTAGATGCGTTAAAAGCGGAAGTCTCAGCGAATAATCAATCGTTAGTGATGAGGATTCAATACGGCGAGCGGAGTTTTTTATTAACAGGAGATGCTGAAAAAGAAGTAGAAAAGCGTTTGAGTTTAGAACCCGAAAATTTTCAGTCAGATGTTTTAAAGATCGGACATCATGGTTCGCGGACTTCTTCGACGGCGGAATTTTTGGAGCGAGTGCAGCCGCAATACGCGGTAATTTCGGTCGCTGATCCCAGTCCGTTCGATCATCCACATCCCGAAACGATGGAAGGTTTAGGGAAAATTGGCGCGAAGATTTTGCAGACCAGCAAGTGCGGCGCGATTACAATTTCAACGGATGGGAAAGATTTGCAGGTGAAGACTTTTGTGAATTGTAAGTGGTAGCGTGAACTGTTAGTTCTCGTTGTTAACACAACAAGTTTTTTTGAAAATAATTTGTAATGCAAACAGCGCGAACTAACAGTTCACGCTACGATTAATTCACCCGAATCAAATGCGCGATATTTTTGTATCGTTTGGCGCTCAAACCTTTGATGACAATTAGATCTTGCGGATGAAGAAAAGCTCCGTGTTTGCGGCGATATTCAAGAATTTTGTCAGCGACTTTTGCTCCGACAAATGGGAGTCGCATGAGTTCTTCGTGTGAAGCGGAATTGATGTTGATGCGATCCTGTGAGAGAGCAGGGGAAATCAAAAGGCAAAGGGCAAAAATCAAAAGGCAAAAATGGCGGAAATGAAATTTATCAAGGATGGATTTCTGGCGGTTCATTTTTTCTTTAGTTTAATTTCAAATAGTTTTGGCCATTTTTTCCCGGTAATAAATAAACGATCTTTTTCTGCATCGTAGGCAATGCCGTTGAGAACATCGGTTTCACCATGCCTGTCTTCAGGCTTCAGCAGGCCGCGCATATCAATCATTCCCTTTACTTTTCCATTCGTGGGGTCAATTCGCAAGATATAATCTTGCTGCCAGACATTCGCAAAAATTTCACCTTTTACATATTCCAATTCATTGATTTCTTTAATCGTATCCGATAGCGTTTTTACGGTAATGCGTCGTTGTTCTTTGAAATTGGCAGGATCAAGAAATCTGATTTGATCCGAGCCATCACTTAAAATTAATGATTTGCCGTCGTGCGTTAAGCCCCAGCCTTCGCCCGTGTATTGGAATTCTCCCTGCGGCGCAAATGTGTTGTGATCGTAAATAAATCCTTTTTGATCCTGCCAGGTTAATTGAAAAAGTTGACCTTGAAATAAGGCTAGGCCTTCGGCGAAATAACGATTCGGGACATCAATTTTCTTGATGACTTTTCCGGTAGTGACCTCGACTTTGCGCAGGCTGGATTGTCCATTCAACCCGGTACTTTCATAAAAAATCCCATCGGCAAAGACTAACCCCTGAGTAAAGGCTTCAGGATCGTGGGGGTAAGTATTTACGATTTCGTACGCATAAGAAGTTGGTTCAGCATTTGATTCCACAGGCGTTGCAGCGATTGTCGCAGGCGTTGGAACGTTCGGCCCACGGCACGAAGAAGTAAAAATAAGGAGAGAAATAAGAATTGAAAAAATAGATTTCATAAGGTCAGCATATCAATTATCGGTAAGTCGCGGCAACCGAATCCAGAACTCAGAACCATGAGGAGAACGTGGATTATACCCAATGCTTCCGCCCCAGCGCTCAACCATGATCCGGCAGAAATATAATCCAAAACCGAATTTGCCAGATTTGGTTTGAGCAAACTTTTGAAAAATTGTACTGACTAGCTCAGACGGAATCCCCGGCCCTTCATCTTCAATCGACAACAGGTAATACCCTTCGTCAGTTTGTAAATTTATTTTCACGGTTGAGAAAGGCGGACTGACACGAATAGCATTTTCCAGCAAATTTAGAATGACCTGTTGGAGCCGTTGTTTTTCTCCAACCACAGCCCATGACTGCTCCAGATTTACCTCTGAAGCAAGATCAAGATTGACCTTGCTAACGGATGCTGTGAGAGCCAGTTCTGCCATTGCGTGCTTGAGGCATTTCAGCAGATCAGGCGCATTGGCGGGATCAAGTTTGAAGGCTCCGAGCGATTCCATTTCAGCCGAAAAAGCCTGGACAATGTCAGAGATCAGCCGCTCCTGTTGGACGTATTGACGTTGTCCCATTTGCAAATAATCTTTACCGGTTTCGGTGAGTGATTCTGAGTTAAGCAAAGAAAATGAAACTTTAACTCCCATGAGAAGACCCACTAAATCGTGCGCGACACAATGAAGGAGAATTTCTTTCTTCTGGATTTCTTTTAAAAGCTGATGTTGTAAGAGTGCTTTTTCACGGGCGATTTGTAAGAGCCGTCGTCGCTCTTCGTGGGCGACACCCAGTAATGCGATCAACAGTATTTTCCGACCGTTTAAAAGCAGAGCGCCTGCTTCTAGGTGATCTTCGCGGCCCGATGGCCCTTTCTCTTCCCACGAACCGGAATTCAGGCGACCGCCTTTACCACTGTTCCAAAACTGTTCAGCATCAATCAAAAAATTTTCGAGAAATGGAGAAGTTAGCTCAAAACGAATGTTGTCAGGAGACGCCGCTGCCTCTGCATAAAACCATGAGAACCAGGCAGGGATTTCCCCTACCACAGAAAAAGTATCATCATTGATTTTTTCGATGACAATGACATCAAGCGCAGCGAGAAGTTCAGTTAAGATGGGTTCACTCATAATTCACCACCATCATAATTCACCACCATTAATTTTGAGCATCTGATCGGCCAGCGACTGAAAAGCTTCCTCAACGCCGATGCCTGTTTTGGCGCTGGTATAACAAACCGTCCATCCTTTCGATTTTAGTTCGCTGATGGTTTGTTCTTCAATTTCCCATTGATCTTTGAGATCGGATTTATTGAAAATTGCAACGAAGGGAATTTTGCCGAGATGGTCTTCAGTTCGTTGTTGAAGCATTAAGGCTTTATCGAGAGTTTCTCGTCTGGTTCCGTCAATTACGAGCAGGAAGCCAGATGCGCCACGCAGGTAAGAAAGATGAACTTTTTGGAATTCATCTTCGCCGTATAAATCCCACAAAATAATATTGACCAATTTGTCTGCGACAGAAACCTGTTTTTTATCAATTTTGACGCCAACGGTCGTGTGATATTTTTCGGAGTAAATACTCCGCACGAAGCGTGCCACCAGACTGGTTTTGCCAACTGCAAAAGAACCCAGCATGCAGACTTTTTTCTGGATCATTGGATTATCTCGATGAAATCTTCAGGCTTACTGAAAATTAATTTTTATGGTTACACGGCGATTTTGAGCATTATCGCCGGAGCTGTTTTCCTGATCCCAGACACCATCTTTGGTGATTTTGGAGTTACTCAAGGCACCTGTTTGTTTAGTTATTAAGGCTTCCACTTCATTGGCTCGTGCCAGGCTTAGAGCTTTGTTTTTCTCAAGTGTACCTGATGAATCGGTATGTCCTTTAATCACGATAGACACTGCTTTACCATTACTTTGCGCCAGCCCGTCAAGCTGTCCAATTTTTTGCGCGATAGTTTCAATTGTCGCGATTTGATTTGAAGCTGGTTGTGTTCCGATACTCAAAATGATCGCGGCTTCGATTTCTTTTTTCAGAGATTCTATTGTGTCAGATGATTTTACCCGAAACCCATCTATTCCAGAAATTGCCGGGGCTATTTTCTGTGCATCGTTGATCCAGGTAGAAGAAACCTTCCCGGTCACATAAAGAATATTATTTTCCAGACTGAGTGTAACCCCCGAAGGCGGATGTAAAAGTTTATTCGCTCGTTCGATGACGAATTCTGGAGCCAGCGATTGATATGGTTCCCAGTGGGCAACGAGTTTCTCAGGGTTAAGCGAGGCTTGCTTCATTAATTCAATTGGATTAACGGCTAAAGAATCACGCAATCCGTACACCTCATAAGAATTCCAGCTCCGATTTGCGTCTGTGATAACAATGCCGGGAGACGTCTTCAATTGGCTGATAAAATTATTCCAACGCATTCGATCCCGGATTGAAAAAAAGGCGATTAGTCCAAGGATAATAAATAGAATTGATCCGGCAATGATGGCAGGTTTAGGAATGCTGGTGCTTTTTGGATTGTTGGGATCATCAGGAGATGTTTGATAACGGGACTCTAAAAGGTCTCCTAATAATGGACGACAAAGATCAAAGTAGGTTGTGTCACCTTCGAAATCTTCTAACTGAGTGCCGCGATCACGGTGAATAACCTCGAGCGTTTTTTGCATTTCTTCGCGGATTTCTACTGCAACAGTCCCGCGAACTGCACAGGCTAAAACGGCACGCGGGCCTCGTTCAGCAAGAATCGTTAAATCTCCCAGTTGAAATGTTTCGACATCATCTCCGCCGGTGGCTCCGAAGGAATCCTTAATAAAATCCTGAATTGCGGTTAGTGTTCCAGAAACCAGATCGGCATCCTGAGCATTTTGAATGTAATCGGCTGCGACGTGATTCAGGACAATTCCAGTTTGACTGTGAATCAAAAAAACCTGTTCGACCCGATAAATAAGTGAATGAAACAATACAACTTCAGCAAATGATTTGCCGGAGACTTTGGCTTCCATCCGCCATTTCAAACCCTGGAGCGTAAAACTATGTTGCAAGGTTTGATTAATCGTTTGTGTCAGATTATTGAATGCCTGCGCAATAGCCTTACGGATTGCCGGCCCGAGAATCGGGAAGATAGCGGTCGCGATGGAATCCGGGTTACGGCGCGAGGCATTATTAATGGATTCAATGACGAATGGACCAATCGCTTCGGTGAGCTGATGATTTGGGGTGTGAAAAGTAATGGCATCAGGTAAGGACTGACCGACGCGAGGCGCGATTTGACCAGGATCATTCCATTCTGAATCTAACCTGTCCAGCCTGGCTTGCTGGTCGGCGCCGAACAGCAATTTCTGCAATTCGCGCATCTGCGCAGCTTCATTGTGCTGCGCAGGTAGGTCTTGATTGGAAATATCCTCGCGCCTGGGAACGCGAAGCGTTGAAGGATCACTCATAATCAGAATTCGTTGGGATTGAGCAGGGAGTCCTCACAACGAATAGCGAATCAGGATTTAGAAATTGTCAGAATTTTTTGTGCCATATCGTTAAAGAGCGCAGCAATATCAGAGCGATTCAATTTATCATTTTCCAATTCACTAACTTCGACATTGAATTTGGCATTAATGTCGTCACAGCGCCGTTTGATGTCTTCGGATAAAGAACCTGATTGCTCCGTCAATTGTTCTCGTAATTCGACCATTTCCTTACCTGATGCCGAACCTAGCTGTTCAATTTTTTTATCTACAGCCAGCGATAATTGTTTAATTTCGCTGGTAAGCGACTTGACCAAAGTAGCTCGCTCAGAATTTTCAGCTTTGATTTTTTCAGTCAACTGCTGGACTTGTTGTTTGAGCTGAGACTCTACAGAGTCAAATCTTTTCTGCGTTTCTTCCTTGGCGCGCAAGGTTTCCTGTAATAATTTTTCTTCTAAAAAAGCAAAACGGTTTTCGAAATCTCTTGATTGAGCGCCAAACAAAATGTCTCGTACTTTATCAAGGCTTTCGATGGGTTCAGGTGCCGGGGGGGCAGGAGGTAGGACAACTTTGCGCTCATTCATGGTCGGTTTTCTCCTTAATTTCGTAGTCGTTGATTTTGAGCGTGTGTTAGGGCGAATTTTGTTAACTTTTTTTGGCATGAAACAAATAACTGGGGCTGAATTAAAAGATCAATGAATAGTTACAGTCCGTTTTCAGCTTAGTTCGGTAAACATAGCACGTGAATTTTATAATTCTTAAGGTTGGGGGAGGCTTCGAAAAGTCGTACGAAATCCTATCTCGAAAGTGGATGCTTAGTCTTCGTAAAGATATCTGATACTCGATTTTCTTAAGAAACGCTTGGTGCTTCCATCTGCCGGGCCAAGACTAAAAACTTCACGATCATAATATCGAATCGTACCGCTCACTTTTTCACCATCGCTCATCACGACAACTACAGGTTTTTCGTTATCTACTAATTTTTTGAAATATTCAGATTCTCGCCCCGTATCGTCCGGATCAATCGGGCGCGTTGGAGCCAAAGCAGAAGCCGGACGACGAGGGTTACCAGATGGCTTGCCTCGGACTGGGCCACGATTCGGCCCACCAGGGCCTCGGTTATTATTAGGACGCGATTGGTTTTTGGATTTATTCGGCCCGCCGCCTGGGCGTGATCCGAAACGAGGTTTATTAAAATTAGCCATGCGACCTCTTGAAACTCTATGATTGAATTCTTTATCGTTGAAAAAATAAGAATCAGACAATTGCTGTCAAATTCTGTCTGAATCGGAATTACCTATCCAATTACTTTATTGAGAATGACCAAAGATAGCAAGCCCTTCACTGCTTTTATTACTGCCATTTAAATAGAGCCGGAAGGTGCTACCTGAATCAATTTACGTGCTTTTTGCCGTTCACGGATTCCGGCAATTCTCGTCTTGAAGTAATTGGGATCTTTAGGATCAGCTTCTGTTTGCTCAAGTATTTGAATCGCTTCTTCGTGCTTTGAAGTATTTTCCAAGCAATCAGCCAGACGATCTCTGGTTTGACGACGAATCATTGGATCCGTTGTGTTTTCAATGACAGTCCGGAAAATAAATTGTGCGTCTTCAAATTCATTACGCAAAATACGAACTCCGCCAATTTTCAAGTATGCCTTCTCAGAAAGCGCGTCATACGGTACGTCTTTCACTACTTTTTGATATTCAACTAAAGCCTGACTTTTATCGTTTTCGTAATATAATTCAGCGATTGCCATCCTGATTTTACGTTTATTTTCAGTCTCAGGAAAGGCAATCAGTAGTTTTTCGTATTCGCCAATCGCTTCCCTTATTTTTTTCATTTCCGCATAACACTCAGCCAGTCTTTGATAGGATTGTTCAATGGACGGAAATTTTGGGAAATCTTCAATCAGACGAATATAGTGTTCCGCCGCTTGATCATATTTTTTTAAATTAAGATAGTAAATATTCGCTACCTTAAAGTGAATTTCCGCAGATTGATCCGATGACTGACTATCCTTAAGAAATTCCTCATAACTAAGTGTTGCGGCGGCATAATCTTTGTTGTCCCAAGCGGTTTGCGCTTGTGTTAACAAGGCATCACGTGACCGACAGGAAAAAGAAAAAAAACAAGCAGTGAGTAGAAAAAAGCAAAAAATGAAATAGTTGTAGTCGGTGGCTGGTGGTCGGTGATCGGTAAAAGGCATTTCTGCCGACCACCGACCACCAGCCACCGACCACCT
>JAYTCQ010000127.1:0-2716 GCA_043736395.1 Blastocatellia bacterium
CCCTTTTAACCAATACTCAAATTTATCCGCATTCAGCATTGTCCGGGCCGAAGCACTGACAGTCGTTCCAGCGTTTGAAAGCTCAACGGAGGCATCGAAATCGTACGCGCTATTTAATAAATCTGATTTCTGTAAAAACGAAGAATTATTTCCTACAGATTGATTCACGAAACTAACCGTCACTGCGCTATTCGCTAATAAGGTTGGAATCAGAAAAGAAATAATTGCCTGCTTGACGGAGCCATCTGGCCAACGATTTTTGACATCGGCCTGCGTGGCTACACTCGTTCCATTAATGACTGCCTGAGGAAAATTTGGGATTTCACCCTGCACAAATGGACGTCCAATTTGGATCGGATATTGATTCGTGGTAACTCCGGCTTTTTCTTTAATTGTGATGGAATTTCCAGGATCACTTTGCGCTGCTATTGAGGTTACTCCGCCAATCGTTAAAATCGAATAAATAAAAAATTGTAAAATTAATGCGCGCCGAATATTTAACAGACTTTCGATCATAGACTCTCCAATTGTACGTCTAAACTTCTGGACAAAATAAGCCTCACGAGTCCTTAGCTCCAGACTAAGAAAACAAGGGCTTAGCTCAGATAAAAAATATGTAGTTGCGAATCAGTAGTAGCGCTGAGGGCAAATCAATCATTGCCGGTGATTGAATCAGCAGTTGCTTTCGATGGTCACAAATTCATTAATCGTTATTTCGCTGATTAACTTAAAAACATCATTTCCATCCGGTTGTCGTGAGAATTTGATAAACCGCAGACCGGAAAGACATTAACGAGTCTCTGTTCGAATGTCAATCATAGAGTAAACCTCAATTTTCATCGTCGTGCGTAAAAGCTCGCAAGAATTTATCATCGGCGCTCCACAACTGTTCGTCCGTGCCATCAAACACAATTTTTCCTTCATTGAGCATCATAAATTTTGTATTAGTGATGCAAAATCTGTCATTTTCTTCTAACAATGCCGCCGAATTTTCTGCACCTGAAATAGCATAGTGAGAAGATAAATACCGGACATCCGCTAACCGATGCGTCACAAACATCGAAGTCACATTTTCTAAATCGCGGAGACGAACTGCCGCTTCACACAGCCTGTGTGCCGTCGGCGGATCAAGTCCGACAGTAGGCTCATCAAATAAAATAATTTCGGGTTTATCCACCATTGCACGCGCAATTGCTACCAATCTCCGTGTCCCTCCTGACAACTCAGCCGGAAAATTATCTGCCAAATCGGTGAGTCGCCCAAATTCCAGAACATGCTGGACATGCGCATCAATTTTCTCATCTGACCATCCCAGTTCGCGTGGACGATACGCGATGTTTTCATAGACGCTCAAGCTGTCAAACAATGCGCCTTCCTGAAACACGATGCTAATTCTTTTTCGTATTTCCTGAAGCTCCTCTTCAGCACTATGAGCCACCTCTTTTCCGTTAATGTAAATCTCCCCGCTATTTGGTTTTAGTAGCCCGATTAACAAACGCAGAACCGTAGACTTCCCCGACCCTGATTTGCCCAGAACGACTTTCATCTCGCCAGAATTTACGATAAAGCTAACCTTGTCCAGCACAACCTTTGTGCCAAAGGAAAGACTGACATTCCGAAATTCAATGATCGGATTGCGTAAATCTATCGGTTTTGTCTTCGAATCTTCCATCCTCTTGTTGATTCGCAATTCGCATACCTGAACTGATTGGGAATAAGTCACCTATTCGCCGCTTTAAAAGCGTTGCAAATGAGTAAAATTACCCTAATTTTGTCTGCTAAAATTATTTATCGTTAAAATTCGCAAGGAATAATTATTGCAATTTAGACCTTCGTAATTTCAATATGAATATTCAACCACTCAATCAAACTAACGAATCTGTTGAATCTCCTGCAGTGGAATTTCGTGCCGTGACGATTTCCTTCGATGCTCCGCCGATCCTTGATGTGATCAGTTTCACCGTCCCACGCGGTGAAATGCGAATCCTGATCGGCCCTTCGAATTGCGGCAAATCTACGATCATCAAATTGGCAATTGGTTTGCTGAAACCCGATAGCGGACAGATTTATTTATTAGGCAAGGAAATCTCCGCACTGGAAGAAGAGGACATTTTCGCATTGCGCGACCGCATTGGCGTAGTCCTGCAAACAGACGCTTTATTCGACATGAGCGTCGCAGAAAATATCGCCTATCGCTTGCCAAGATTGGGATGGGATGAAAATCAAATTGAGACTGAAGTGCGTCGGGTTTTGCATATTGTCGGGCTTGAAAATGCGTATGACATGATGCCGGATGAACTGTCAGGCGGAATGAGCCGCCGCGCCGCCATTGCCCGGGCAATTTCAGGTTCGCCGGAGATTATGTTTTACGATTCTCCTTGTTCAGGGCTTGATCCAATTACCAGTCGCCGCCTGATGCACGAAATTATTCGGCAACGAGATATTGAAAAAGTCAGTTCGATTTATGTCACACAGAACCTCGACGAAGTGCGGTATCTCTGCTCGCATCTCATTGAGTCCAACTCCAACGGGGAAACAACTCTCCGCCCTGAAAACAACAAATTCTGCCTCACTGATACCCGCATCTTGATGCTGTCCAATGGACATATCATCTTCAATAACAATAGTGCAGACAAAAATCAGGCGGCAATGGAGCCATAAGTCCTGAGTTCCTCGTAGCGAGGATGGTTATGAATGAAAGTCGGGTGCAAATCCA
>JAYTCQ010000128.1:0-22298 GCA_043736395.1 Blastocatellia bacterium
TATTTCATGCAACTCCTTCATGACGCCATGAAAGAGAGAAATCAAATGTCTTACTCTTTTCTGGCTTCTAGGTGTTGCACTTACTTCTTGAATTCAAGACAGTTTATTCGAAGTCAACAGGAATAAAACTGAGCTGACCACCTCTTTCGACCTGTAAAACCGCATCTTTGCTGTTTTGCAGATTTTTCAAGGCGCTGGTTAATGTTTCCACCGAAGTTACCTGCGTTTGGTTAACGCGATGAATTACGTCCCCGGGTTGTAAGCCAGCTTCTGCCGCAGGGCTGCCTGGTTGCACAGCTTGAATTGCGACACCTGATTTCACTTTCAGCTTTAATTCATCAGCGATTTCTGGTGTCACTGTGGCGACCGAGATTCCCAGTTTTGACCCTTGCGGAGTGTCGTTCAATTCTCGTTCGGCAACCTGTTTGCTTGACGGTCTGTCACCGATTTGAATCGTGGTAGTTTGCACACGACCATCGCGCAAATATTTCACCGGCACTGCTTTACCACTCAAAGTGTCTGCGACTGATTCCGTTAATTGCTTCGCAGAAGTGATTTTTTGACCATCAAACTCGACAATCATATCACCACTGCGTAAATCGGATTTAGCAGCCGGGCCACCTTGTGCAACGTCGCCAACCAAAGCCCCAGTGACACCTTCATATCCTAATGATTTTGCCACATTAGGAGTAGGAGTTTGCAGATTCAGTCCCAGATAACCACGCGAAACTTTACCGTTTTTTACGAGCTGATTATAAACCTTTTGTCCCATATTTGAGGGGATGGCAAACCCGATTCCTTCACTGCCACCAGACCTGGAGAAAATCATCGTGTTAATTCCGATTACTTCTCCCTGCATATTTAAGAGTGGGCCACCGGAGTTGCCAGGATTAATCGAGGCATCGGTTTGCAGATAGTTATCGTACGGCCCGTTACGCAAATCACGTCCAGTAGCGGAAATAATTCCGGCGGTCATGGTTTGTTCCAGACCGAAAGGACTACCGAGAGCAATGACCCATTCACCTTGCTGTGAAAGTGTTGAATCACCGAGCTTCGCGAAAGGGAAGTTAGAACCTTCAATTTTAATGACGGCCAAATCCGTTTCAGGATCAGTTCCAATCAATTTGGCGTTATGTTCAGTGCCATTTGAAAGTTTCACTTTTATTTCTGAGGCATCACCAGCGACATGATTATTCGTTAAAATATAACCATCGGCGCTGACGATGACTCCTGATCCAGTGCCACGTTTTTTGCCCTGCTCACGAGGCTGACCAAAGGGAGGAAAGCCTGGAATTTGAGGCATCGCTTGAGAACTTTGTTTTTCAACTACATTAATATTTACCACCGCAGGCTTTACTTGTTTCGCGACATCAATAAACGTTCGCGATAATTCAACCGGCGAAGGTAAGACCCTTTGCTGGGATGTAGATTGTCCAAACACATTTGGATTGAATGTGGCAAGTGTTCCAGTCGCAATCAAGACTGCAACTGATAAAATGGTTAATAACCATTTAGAAATAAGAGAATTTCTGACTTCTAATTTGTCTTTGTTTATACTATTCATTCAACTATTACCTCCAAAGCTAGTAAAAAGATATTTCAAGTTATATTTAAGATGCCAAAGTATAAAAAATGGCTGCCTGAATTGATAAGAACATTGGTGTCTTTGCTATAAACTTTTGAGTGTAAAAGAGTAAAGGGTAACTACATACTTATGAAGGGCTAGAATTCTGAAAGCGGACATTTTCCGTATTCTTTTCGTACAGTTTTATAAAAAAATTAATTATTTTTGAGAATTTAACGTAAGAATTACGTAAATTCATTCAATAAAGGCCTTATACACTTGGCATTGCAATTGCATCTAGTTAGTCAGGAGGAAAAATTTATGCTCAGATTTTTAGCGTCGTACGGAATTGCAAAGTTATTAGGTGGTGGAATTTTCCTGGCCATTTTTATTTGGTTTATACTTAGGATGATAGGATGGTAAGGTTAATTTTTTATAATAGTTTTCAATGAGAATTTGAAAATAATTTATAAGTTAGACGCCAAGAATTAGTTTTTGGCGTCTAACCTTAAGTAGTTATAAATTTAAGTGTAAGAAATTTTGCTGTAGCAACGAGTGCCATAAATCTTTGCTACACAGTGTCGGCGGCTTTCGTCAAAAGCTGCTCTGAAAATAATCAGCATAACCAATGTTTGCAAATCCAGTATACGGCTGAAAGTGTGGATACTTCGTGTTTTTGTGAGCGGTTTGCGCAATGATAAACGTTTCTGCGGGTTTCAGGAAATGGGGTATGTAATAATCATTTCCCTTTTGTGAAACGCATTATAATTAATTTTTATACTGGTAAGACGATCTTGATTTCTGAACGCAGAAATCTTGTTAAGACATTAATTCCTAATAAGTACTTGATTTTCCCTGCTAATTTGTTAGCTTAGCAAACCCATTCGTTCGTTATGGGTTCGTGTGACATTTCTTTGGGTGGGACCTGTTCGCCTCCATCCACGCCAACACTCATAGTCAAACCGATGGTGTTTTGACAGCACCACTTGGCAAAATCATTTTGAGTACCATTCAGGTAATTCGCGTAAAGAAGATGCACAACAGCATGTGCCGATGGCGCACCTTGTTCGAGGGATATTTCCAATAATTCTTTGAGTTTTTGCTCAATTACGACATTCATAGAACAATTTCCTTGATTCCCAAGGGTCTGAGCTGACGAAAATTCATCACCTTCAGACGGGGGAGATGTTTAGAACATCTACATCGTAAATTTTTTGTAGATGCTATGAGGAAGTTGATTCAGCCTGTAGGAAGAGTAGGGGAAAGGCGAATGAATCGAAAGTTCCGATTCGGTTGTATTAGAACTCAAACCAGAATGATAAGAATACTAGGTTTTAAAAAGATGATCAACAAATAGTTAAACATAGGGTCTTAGAAAATATGTAAAACTTGATTGACAGGGTTGGTTGATAGTCTTATATTTCGCTTGCAACAGCTTCCATTCACTACCTGCCAATTTCTTCAAGTGACTTACTGGATGCTCTGTTTATCCCCAATTGTTTCTTAATAAAACTTCCCCTGTCTTTGCTTGCAATTAATAAAGACATTGCTCGAAACACGAAAAAGCATGCAAGTCATAGAGACAGTAACGAATCAAATTTTAGTTATATATTCATTTATTTGGATTGCTTGATTCGTACGCGGAACAATTTATTTTTTAGAATCAGCGTTAACCTTCAGCCGGAAACGCTAAGTTAGCAAGAGGTGTGAATACCTCTCGCCCCGTTGCTGGAGCGATCATCCGCTAGGAAAGATTGTGTAGCAACGACTATGAGACCTATTAATTTACTACTATTGGATTTCAATTCGCACGGGAATCTGGGGAACGAGTTGTGTTCAATTTTAGAATCATCAACTCTTCAGCATCTTCAGGTTCATCAAGAGCACCTCGAAAACATTTCACTCGCTGACCGCCCGAATTTTTTAGCGAAACTATTTCATCGCCTCAAACCCTCGGTCACATTTCTTGTTTCGCAGCTAAGCCCGTTAATCCCGGCGCGGACGTTGTTTCAATCATTTAAGACCAATGCTGTTGAGCCTCCGGTGATTGTCGTCACTGAAGAAGATGAACCTGATGAAGTATTTGAAACGCTCAAACTAGGAGCTGTAGATTTTATTACGGCTCCCCTGACGCCGATCAATATTGTCCCGCGCGTCCGTCGCCTTTTATCGCAGGATGATTTTTCATTGCCTGAAAACTTTTCGTTTGATCATAAACTGGTCGGTCACAGCCCGGCGTTTATGTCTGAAATCAACAAAATCCCGCTGGTTGCTAAATGCGATGCCGGAGTGATGATTTCGGGCGAGACGGGGACGGGCAAGGAACTCTGTGCCCGTGCGATTCACAATCTCAGCCCACGCGCCAGTCAACCGTTCATTCCGGTGAATTGTGGTGCGATCCCCGTGGAGTTGGCAGAGAATGAATTATTCGGACACGAGCGTGGAGCTTACACCGGAGCAGGTACTGCGCAGCCAGGATTAATCCAGGAAGCTAATGGTGGAACATTGTTTCTGGATGAAATTGACAGCTTACCGTTATTGGCGCAAGTCAAGCTCTTGAGGTTTTTGCAGGAGCGGGAATTTCGTCCGCTTGGTTCATCTAAAACTCGACACGCAGATGTACGAGTCGTCACAGCAACTAATGTCAATTTTGAGAGGGCAATCAAAGAAGGTAAGTTACGACAGGATTTATATTACCGATTAAATATTATCCCGATAACGTTGCCTCCCTTGCGTGACAGGCTGGAAGACATTCAGCTTTTAGCGGAGTACTTCCGCGCTAAATATTCCCTGAACTTTAATAAGCACGTAAGTAGCTTTTCGCCTAACGCGATGCAAAGTTTACTCATCCATGACTGGCCCGGTAACGTCCGCGAACTGGAACATGTCGTGCAGCGCGCCGTAGCGATGTGTCAGCTTTCGCTGATTCGCGTGGAAGATATTCAACTCACTTCTATCTCGGCAAGTCCTGTGCATGAATCTTTCAAGCACGCAAAAGATCGTGCTGTGAATCAGTTCGAGCGAAATTATCTCCAAAGCCTGTTGCTGGCTTATCAAGGCAATATCACCAAAGCAGCGGAGGCGGCACAGAAAGACCGGCGGGCATTTTGGGAGTTGTTGCGCAAACATCAAATCGGAGTCCATAACATCAATAAGAAAGATTCCGTATGATGACAAATGTTGGTAAGCGATAGGATGATTTTATCCTATCTTGATTCACGCTATTAACAACACTTTGGTTTAAATTCTAACTATTTACCAGGACAAAATTATCCAACTCTAATCGTGAAAAGGTGCTTTTTCCTAAGAAAATGCCAGTTCTTTTGTGGCACAGTGGTTGCCTTTGATATATGCGTCGCAACAATCAACAGTAATATAAATAGTAATTTATTCTTATATATTACTGAGATGTTATAGCGATTCCTGACTGACTACGATTGTTAAAATTAGTTATTTGGTAAGTGAGATAACTCAAAAAACTTCAGCTCATAATCGTATTCAGTTACTTTCAGCCAATAAGAAGGGAACTTTGAATAAGTTCCCGAATAAATTGAAACTTTCACAACCGAGGAGAACAATTATGCCTAACGCATTCGAAACACAATCGCCTTTAACTCTGAATGGCACTATCCAGCCGTCACTGATTCAAGACCCTGACATCAATCCGACCACCATTCTCAAATCCACTGATCCATTCAAAATTTTGGTGAATTGGAATATCAACGGGAACGCCCTCACCGTCATGGGTGGAAATTTCAACATCAATGCTTTTTTTGAAAATCTTGGTGTAGACGCGGGTGGAGGGCCACAGGATGCGCAGTTTGGTCCAGTCGTCGTTAATGTTACCAGTGGAGTCGGACCTGGTAATAACAAAAATTACCAAGCCCAGATCAATGTGCCAGCCGGCGCGCTTAAGGCGGGAGCTTATGACATGGTGTGCCTGTTAACCTACACCAATTTATTTGGACTTCCTGGTAACATCGCCGCCTATACGGATGAGATCGTTGTGCAGATTTACAATCCCAATCCTCTGCTTCCCTAGGTGATCAACGGTTAACGAAGATCAATGAATAATGTGATGATTTAAACTTAATAGCGGTCTTTGCGCTAACTAAATTTTGGGCAAAGGCAAAGACCGCTTTATTGGTACAGACGATTTATTTGAGAGGTTATTCTCATGCCGAGCAAAAAAAACAATCAGAGCACGGGTGTTCGCAGAGCGCTCAGAGGAGACGATTTTCAGATAATAAATAACATCAATTCGATTGTTGAAAGTCGGTTGTACCAATCAGGAATTTTAACTTTTGAAGAACTCGCTGCTTTAACTCCAGAACAGATTTTCAAAAAGGTGGGCTGCCTGACAGGCTTCACCCTGAAGCAGGTTATTGAACAAGACTGGGTCGGTCAGGCTCAAAAATTATCTGAGAAACATGATCTCATGAATGGCTCGAAGGAGAGTGAAGGCTTTATTTTAAACCTCTTTTTGAATAAGCAAAAACTTGTTCATTCTACGCAAATCTTGCACGTTAATTCTGATGAAGGTGAAAAATGGAATGGCTGGGACAGTAACCGCTTACAAAATTTTATTATCAGTCATTCAGGAGTTGTACTTCCGAAGACCAAAGCAGTAAAGGAGAGGGTTTCAGCTAAACCACGAAAGCCACAAGTTCAGGTTACGAACGTTGCGCTCACAGAACCGGTCACTCCGGCAGAACCATCCATTGCAGCGCAGGCTGAGATGCCACAGATCAAGCCTTCGATTCAACAGCCCGAAATTGCTTTTCGTGCCATTGAGCTGATCTCTTCAACCAGTGGTACTCCGAGTAAATTTCTTCTCAAAGGGGAGCCATTCGAAATTTGTTTATCAATTGATAGAGAACGCACCCGACAGAAATTTGAAACGGCAATGGACTATACCGCAACTATCTTTGCGAAGAGTATTGACACCTCTCAACGAGTCAATTTAGGTGTTGGCCAGGGCGTCATTTTTAAAACCGATGAGGCCATTCGAGTAAAAATTCCGAAGCAGGATTTAGTGCCAGGCGCATATCGTCTCGAAGCTGCGTTGAGCATTGGGAAGGATTCTCAGTCCACAAAAAATCCAGTCCAGGCACGCACTTTCTTGCAGGTTTATTGAGTACTGGATCGTGCTGTGAATAGAATTTTCTTTCAGCCATTTGAACGGGAGATGTATGCCAAACTTTCAACTTTTGCAAAAAACTCTCAAGGATCGCGAATATCTGACATTCGATATTTCTCCTGCTAAACCGGAGGTCGGAAACATCTGATACAACCGGCTTGGGAATAAATTTGAATTCAGTTTTGTCCGAACCCACAAAGCAAATACGTCTCATTCAGTTATGGTCGTTAAGGGCAGGGCGAAAGCGGGAATTTCGTCCTGCCGGGTGTAATGAAGGCGATACAGCCAGCGAAAAATACTTGTAAATGCCTTCCACAGGTATAATAAAGTAACGTTCCAATAGTCTATTTTAACTGCATGATAAAGGACTTGAAATAGCTTTCACAGCCAATGGAGGCTGATTATGAAATATGATCAAGCGACCTTTTTTGAAGCTTATCGTGAGCTTTTCCATCCATCGAAAATTACGCAGCAGCAAGTAGACGGGATCGGAGCTTTACTCAACTTTATCGAAAATGACTCAGAGCTTCGCGACTTACGACACATTGCGTATTTGCTTGCTACCATTAAGCATGAATGCGCTGATACCTTTCAACCAATCAAGGAATTTGCGAGTGGAGAGGATTACGAAGGTCGGTTGGATTTAGGAAATATTCATCCCAGTGACGGCCCACGATTCAAGGGGCGGGGTTATGTGCAAATTACCGGGCGAGCCAACTACCGAAAATTTGGAAAAAGGCTTGATATTGAACTTGAGGAAAATCCGAATATGGCTCTTGATCATGAAGTGAGTTACAAAATTGCCAGCGAAGGGATGCGCCATGGTCTCTTCACCGGAAGGGAACTCAGTGACTTTATCCATGACGATCATTGTGATTATCGCAATGCGCGCCGCATCATTAACCGTCTTGACAAGGCAGACAAGATCAAAAGTCATGCTGAAAAATTTGAGAGCATTCTGCGGGCGAGCCAGATTATCTAGAAACAGATTCAAGTAGCATCGGAATTCACGACAAATTTAAAAGCGAATTTTATGATTATCAAGCGGATAATTGGGATCCCATTTTTGCAAAAGATCGTGACGAGTTTTGAACTTTTTCACGTTTTCCTGTAAGGCTAAAAATTTATCTGGATCAATCTCGACACCGAGTCCGGGCGTATCCGGCAAAGCCATTTTGCCGTCTTTAAATTTCAGCATGTCGCCTTTGATGATGTCCTGTGTAGTCCACGGGTAATGCGTGTCGGCGTGGTATTCAACGCGAGAAATCGCGCAATTCATGTGCGTCATCATCGCCATCGAAATTCCTAAATGATTATTGCTGTGACCGGAACAGCCCCAGCCCATCGCTTCACAAATCGCCGCCCAATAGCGTACGTTGGTCAGTCCGCCCATGTAGTGATTATCAAGTAATACAATATCTATCGAACCCTTTTGAATCGCGGGCTTGATGTGTTCCATCTTCGTCACAACCATATTTGTGGCGAGTGGAATTTTAGTTTGCCTACGCACCGCTGCCATCCCGTCTAAGCCCGGCGTAGGGTCTTCGTAATATTCCATGTTGAGCGGTTCAATGGCTTTTGCAACACGGACAGAAGTCTCAACGCTCCACGCGGCATTCGGATCAATGCGCAACTTCGCATTCGGCATTTTTTCGCGCATGATTTGCAGGGCTTCAATTTCTTTATCGGGATGCAACACGCCGCCTTTGAATTTGCACGAAGTGAAACCGTATTTTTGATTGAACTCAACGAACTGCCGCGCGACTGATTCGGGCGTTGAATAGTCAGGCCCATTCGCGGTTGGCATCACAAAAAATATGTACGCCGAAAATTGTTGCGCTTCACGATACGCGCCGCCGAGCAGGTCTACAACGCGGCGATTAATGACTTTGCCGATGAGATCGAGGCAGGCAGTTTCGACCGCGCCAAAGGAATTTATTTCTTTGATGTTGCGGCGAAAATATTCAATTTCAAACGGATCACGACCGAGGACGATGTCTTTGGCGGCTTGAAGTTTTTCGATGCTGCCACCGCCAATTTCTGAAATCCCTTTGTACCCGTCATCGGTTTCGATTTCTAAAATTGCGCGCTTGAAATGAGAGTCGTGTACATTCCACGAATTCAATAACGCGAAATCGGGTGAAGCTACGAGCGTAGCTTTGAATTTCGTGATTTTCATTTTGCTGCGCGGAGCCTGTTTTTTCGGGCTTCCGCTGCGCTTTTGTCCTTGCGCGTTGGCATTGAAAACTAACGGAAAATCTTCGATGCCAGCGAGGCCGGAAATTCCAGCAGCGGTTGCGATCCATTGTCTGCGATTCCAATCAGTCATAAATTCTCAACTCCGAAATACTTTTTTAGTTTAGTTTGATGGCGGATACTAACCCGCTAAGAACCAGTGTTCACGAACAGTTATTGATATGCGATTATTCATTCTCAACGCAAAAACGGTAGCTCGCCCGATTGCTTCCTTCCCAACGATTGTAACGAAATTGGAGATCATAATGTGACGTTTCCAATGCTGTTTGCGTGGATTGAATAATGAAACTTTTCGGCGCGTTAGTAAATCAATACCATGAGTTTTGGTACCTTTGTAGGCATTGCATAATGGGCAAGCCAGTCACAGATTTTCCTCGGCATCAGTCCCGCCTTTGCCGATGGCAGAGATGATTTTGTATTGATTGATGATTGTTCCGGTTTCCATCTTTGTCTTTATATTCTGCCGCTTGCTTTATGAATTGCCGTCTGCTTTAGCTGACGACAAAAGCTTGCAATTGGCTTTAGCCGAATTTCGGTAAAATAATTTTCCTTTTCGCTTTAGCCTAATTTGTGCTGAAGCAATAAGGAATTGCCTATTTTGTTTGGCTAAAGCCGAATTTTTGCCAATCAGCTTCCGTCAGCTAAAGCAGACGGCAATTCATAATCTTCTTCATTCAGGCAAACCCATCCGTTTCAGCAATTCCTTAAATCGCGGGTCGTCGCTCAGTTTAATCCATTTTTGACATTTCAACGCGTTTGACGAGTTCGGCAAAACGCGGATCGTTGCGAAAATCGTCCCAAATCGCAGTGATAGCAAAATACCGCGGGCGTGAAGTGCGATTGGAAATTTCTTTGTCCAACAAGGCAAAGGCTTTATCCCTTTCGCCGACCGCATTATAGACGAGTGCCAGACTCGCACTCGTAACAACACGGCGGGTAGCGTCTAATTGTAATTCAGCAAACAATTTGACGGCTTCGTCACGCTTGCCTAATTTCGCTAATGAACTGATGAGCAGTGCCTTAACAAACGGATTATCGTTCAATGCCAGTGCTTTTTTATACTCAGCAACGGCTTCCGCAAACTGTCCTTTGGCATCGAAAACCGATCCCAAATACCACCGAGTAACCCAGAAATTCGGGTCGAGCTCAAGAGCACGGTTGAGTTGCACAATCGCCTCGTCAAATCGTCTGGCTCTAAACAGGACATTACCGAAATCGGCACTAATAATCGGTGAAACCGGATCAAGTTCGACCGCACGCTTGCTTTCAGCAACGGCTTCATCGAATCTTCCGGTAGCCGATAAGCATTCAATACCAAACTGTTGATGTGCGACAGCGTAGTTGGGATTTAGTTCGATGGCTCGGCGAAATTCCTTTTCTGCAGCCACGAGATTCCACGCAAAATTGGAATAGTAGATTCCGAGTGCGGTATGAGTTTCCGCCAGCGAATCATCCAATTCAATAGCCCGCAGAGCCGCCGCCTTCGCTTTCGGCATACTGTCGATCGGTAACGTTAAGCTGTAATTCGGAAACAGCACATAGGTTTCAGCCAAACCCGAATAGGCGAGTGCGTAATTCGGATCTTTCTCTACCGCCTGATTAAAAAACTCAACCGCCTGTTTGAACGATTCGCCCGTGCGTTTATTCCATTGATAGCGTCCTTTTAAATAAAGCTGATACGCTTCTGGATTTGAGGTTGTAATTTTGGTTATTTTCGTTTGATCCGTTCCTGAAAGTTTCGCTTTCAGATTAGTCGAAACATCTTTGGCAATCTCGCTTTGCAAAGTAACAATGTCAGATTGCTTGCGTTGATAGCTTTCCGTCCACAGCACTTTATCGTTTTGGACATCAATTAATTCCAAACTAAGCGTCAATTGTTCGCCACGCTGAATCACTCTGCCGTTCAATATCGCCTCGACATTAAGTTCTTTACCGATAGTTTTCATATCAGTATCTTTGCCCTTGTAACGAAAGACCGACGAACGCGGTTTGACGTTCAAATTCGGCAGATTCGACAAACTCTTGATGAGCGTTTCGGTCATCCCATCGCTCAAATATTCAACATCTTCATTTCCGCTTTCATTGACAAACGGCATCACGGCGATTGATTCGATTTGTTTTGGTGTGAGCCATTTGTAGCCGAAGAATCCACCGACGGCGAGAAGCAAACTCAAGCCTGCCGCGAGCCACCACTTCTGTGGTTTCGGATAGTTAGGCGAAGTCGGTTGCGCGCTGGCGGCAGCGGTCGCCAATGCTGCGGGCGCAGCCGAGGTGGTTTGCGGCAACATCATGGTTTGGGCTTCGACAGGCGCATCGTCTGCTGAATTGCGTTTGTTCTCGGCCTCGACCAGCAAGCGCGTTTGCAGCTTCTTCAAATCCGCCAACATCGCCTGCGCGCTGCCGTAGCGTTCGTCGGCCTGCTTCGCCAGCGCCTGTGCGAGAATCCGCGTGAGTTCGGCGGGTACGCCAGTGAGCGGGGGCGGTTCTTTTTCCAGAATGGCTACGATGACGTGATTGATCGTCTCACCCGTGAACGGCTGACGGCGCGCGAGCATTTCATAGAGCATCACGCCGAGACTGAACAGATCGGTGCGCGCGTCTACCGGATTGCCGCGCGCCTGTTCGGGCGACATATACGCGACCGTGCCCATCACCGTCCCGGGCAGCGTTGATTGCGGAATGCGGATTGGGGATTGCGGAATGTCGGCAGGCGACTGTACTAACGTGGTAGCGTTTTCCTCAGCCCCCAATCCCCAATCCGCATTCCGCATTCCCGTGAGTTTTGCCAGCCCAAAATCCAGCACCTTGACGATGCCGTCTTTGCGTAGCATCACATTTTCGGGTTTGATGTCGCGGTGAATGATGTTGGCTTCGTGCGCAGCGGCGAGTGCCTGCGCGGTTTGCACGGCAATCTCCAAGGTTTCGCTCAACGACAGCGGCCCGCGTTGCATACGATCACGCAGCGTTTCGCCTTCAATGAATTCCGAGGCGAGAAAATGCGTCGCTCCGTCTTTACCGAATTCAAAGATCGTCAAAATATTTGGATGATTGAGCGCGGATGCGGCAAAGGCTTCCTGCTCAAAGCGGCGCAGGCGGTCGGTGTCTTGCGCGAGGGAATCGGGCAAGACTTTGAGAGCAATTTTGCGACGGAGGCGTTCGTCTTCGGCGAGAAAAACTTCGCCCATACCACCGGCTCCGATTTTAGAAATTAAGCGATAATTTCCCAGCGTGGGACTTGGGGAAGTGAGAATTGTAGGATCGTTTGACATAGGTTTTTAGAGTCGTGATTTTTCACGAA
Organism: Blastocatellia bacterium; assembly: GCA_043736395.1. GTDB lineage: Bacteria > Acidobacteriota > Blastocatellia > RBC074 > RBC074 > JAFDVL01. The sequence continues at coordinate 12,259 of JAYTCQ010000128.1, forward strand.
TAATTTATTCCACCACGAAAAGGCTCGACATTTGCTGATACGTGGAATAGGCGTACGATCGTTCATCATCGCTGATCGCAATCGGAGCCATCACTAATAAACCATTGCGGTTCGAAGGTCCCATCTCGCGGAAGAATTCTCGCTTTCCGGTAGTGAGATTGACGCGTTCGACACGGCAGGGAATATCTAAGGCATGATAAGTAAAACACGAAGCACCATCTGCACTCCATTGAATTACAACATCAGTTTCAGTTAATCCTGGCACAGGCTGCGGTTCTCCTCCGTCGAGTGAGTAGAACATATATTTTCCGCCAACACTACGTCCCAGAATTTGTTTTCCATCCGGTGAAATTCTTCCATCGCTGATGCCTTCGGGAGTGACTGCTTGCGGTGCGCCGCCGCTTATGTCCTGCACAAAAAATCGCACGCGCTGACCGGATTCTTTGCCGGAAATTAAAATTCTTTTTCCATCACGAAACCAACGAGCTGTCGAATAACTTTCGATTTTTCCGCGTTCGAGATGCCGCGTCACCCCGGCTCCAGTTGGATAAATCACCAACTCCTGTGGTTTCCTTGACAGCGAAGCCAGCACACTTTTGCCATCCGGAGATAAATCCATCGGGATGCCTTCGCCCAAGCGTACCACCGGAGAACCATCAATTTTTCTGATACAAATTGCATTATTGTTGACTAATGAATCTTCCAAAAATAACAGAGTTTTTCCGTCCTGCGAAAGAGCTTTCGGCTTAGAAGTTTTAAGCCAGGTCAGGTCAATGTCTTCCTCAGTTCCAGCACTATGCGCCATCGCGCCATAACGATAATCAAGGCGGTTTGCCAGCCACTTTCCATCGGGAGAAACTGCCTGCAAAATTAATCCTCCCGGAGATTGATCGGCGATGCGTCGAGTACCGTCAGGCGTCACGGCGAAGATCGTGAACGATCCACCATTAACGCTGGCAGAAAAGAAAATTTCTGTTCCGTCAGGCGACCAGACGAGACCGCGCTGGCTCCAATGACCATCACTAAGAATGTTTTTTTTTCCGGTCAGATCAACGACTGCGAGAGAGCCACTGTCATCGCGTTTGACTGGATGTTCGAAGAAGGCGAGCCGCTTTCCATCGGGAGAAATTCGTACATCGCTCATTTCTCCACTGACTTCATAGATTACTTTTCCAACCGGATATTCAAGCCTGTCTTTGCCGTCCACTTGTCTGATAATTGCGAGTTGCGTTCCGTCCGGCGACCACGAGGCGAATTTTACGTCTTGCACAATTTCGCGCGGAGAGCCGCCCAGCATAGGCATTCTGGCGAGAGTCCCGATAAAAGTTCTGAAGCACATGTATTGCGGATTTACGAGCACTGCAAGCTCTCCGTCAGAGGAAACATCAAGCAGATGCATGCTCTGATTTCCGACAGGTTGCGGAACGGGAGTACCGGGATGCAGCGAGAAAATTTGCGGCGTATTTCCATCAATGGCTCCGCTGTAAACGACCGTTTTCCCATCGGGTGCAAAGCTCGCTTGAAAGATGGCTTCACGACGAAAATTGATTTGTCGAAAAGTGCGCAGAGGGCTTTGTTTATTGCGCATTTGCCACATACCGAAGAGGGAAGCCAGCGCAAGAATTGTGCAGACAAGTGCTGTAATCCAGGCAAATTTTTCGCGCTGAATTGTTTTCACATTTTTGGTAATCGAAGCTGGCAAATTAATCAAAGTTTGATTTTCTTTGCTTGCATTTCCTGTGACCATTTCCAGCGCAAAATTGAGGTCGTGGGCGGAATGAAATCTTCGTTCAGGTTTTTTCGCCAGACAATTTCGTACAATTTTTTGCAGGGCGGGAGAAATTTTGGAATCCATCATTTGAAGTTCTGATGGTTCATCACTGATGATCGCACTCATCACATCAATATCGGATTCGCCCTCAAACGGGCGCTTGCCCGTCAGCATTTCATACAGCACTACACCGAGGCTGAAAATATCTGTACGCGAATCCACTTCCAAACCGCGAGCCTGTTCGGGTGACATATACGTAGGAGTACCCATCACCGTTCCAGGATTTGTGTTGATTCGAATGCGATTCGGAGATTCAAGATCATCAGGTTGAAAACCTTTATGGAGTTCGGATAATTTAGCGAGTCCAAAATCAAGAACTTTCACCAGTCCATCGCGGCGAACCATAATATTATCAGGCTTAATATCGCGATGAATAATTCCGGCTTCGTGCGCGGATGCAAGCGCGGATGTGACCTGCGAAACGATGCTGAGGATTTCAATTAAGTTCAATTGTCCGCTGGCAATTTTTTCGGTGAGCGTGATGCCTTCGATATATTCCAGCACAATGTAGTGCGAGTGTTCTTCATTGGCAAATTCAAAAATTGTCAAAATATTGGGATGATTCAACGCAGATGCAGCTTTGGCTTCATGCTCAAAACGCTGCAGTCGCTTAACGTCGCGGGCAATCGCATCGGGCAAAACTTTCAACGCTACCCGGCGATTAAGGCGCGAATCACGAGCCAGAAAAACTTCGCCCATGCCTCCGGATCCGAGTTGTGAAAGAATTTCATACCGATCAAAACGGATGGAAGTTCCGCGACGGAATTTTGTCGGCATCTCCGGATTGCCAATTTTATTTGTGTAAAGATTGTAAAGATGAATGCGGACACCGTGCTTGACTTCGCGTACGCCAAGATCGTGCAGGTGCTCGTGCCAATGCGACACTTGCCCAAGAACTTCGGCGACATTTCTCGAAACCAGGATGTGACCTTCGTCGCCGCAATCCATCACACGCTGCGCCAAATTGATGCCACTGCCGACGACGTTTTGGTTGGCATTAATATCCGCTGAGCGAAAGACAGGACCGCTGTGTGCGCCAATCCGTAACCGAACTTCGGGATAGGTTTTTAATTTCGCCGCAATTTCAAAAGCGCAACGAGCTGGAGCCACCGCATCACGTAAAAAGGCGAGTGCGATTCCGTCACCGGCGGGAAGCCTCACTAACTGTTTTCGAGCGTCGGCTTTTTTGTAATCGGTGGTTTGCTTGACGACCTTCTGCAAAATCCGCATCGCACGTTTCTGTTGATCTATCGGCAGTAACGAATATCCGATGATGTCGCAAAAAAGTACGTGGGCAATTTCGACACCTTCACCGGATTCAGGTTCTGGCGCAGGAGGTTCGATTCGTTGTCGGTCATTTGCGCCAATCACATATTCAACCGTTTTTGTCTCTTCTGATGAAATTGACATCGCTTAGGGTGTTCCTTTCTTTTCGGGTATTGAATTTTGAGAAGCAGCAGGCTCAGGGGGAGAAACCATGTTTTCCCGGAGTTGACGAATTGGATCAAGGGCGATGCTCAGCACGGATCGTTTCGCGATGACAATTTCAGCGCGTCCACCCATCCCTGATTTCAATGGAGTTGGCTGACCCATGACACTAATCGAATCGTTTTCGATTTCGGCAATGGCGCGAAATTCAGAGGTAGAAGTTGTCGGACTAATCCACCGCAGGCTTGCAAATTTTACGCCGTATTGTTGATAAGGGAATGAATCGTAAAGAAGTTTTACGCCCTGACCAGTTTTGATTCGACCTGCGCCGTTCTGTGGAATTTGTAATTCCGCGTGCAATTTTTCTTGGGAACAAGATAGCTCCAACAGAGTTTCACCAGCGCTTACAACAGTAGCTTTTGATTTGACGTGTAAACGTAAAATTGTGCCGGAGCAGGGAGCCGTCACTGTGATTTGATTCCCTTGATTCTGCGTGACCCATTGTCCTCGTGTGGAAATTAGAATTTTCGTTTTTTCAATTTCTTCTTTTAAAATTCGTTCACGTTCGCGGTGTTCGTTTTGCTGTAATTGTTCATCGCGTCCTATTTTTTCCAGAGCCGATCTTGCGTCGCGTTGATCATTTTTGATTTGTTCCAATTGACCGTTCAGCTTCGAAACTTCGGACTGTTTATCTTTGACAATCGTTCCACCCGCTAATCCTTCGCGGCGCAGTTGGTCGTAGCTTTCAGCGACTTCGCTTGCCATTTTTAGTTCATCGTTTTTAAGCGCGGTCATGCGTTCGAAATGTTCGATTTGACCTTGTAAACGGCGACGTTCTTCAACCGCTGCGAGTTGTTGACTGCGAGATTTTTCGCTGGCAATGAGCAGACCTTCATTGGCAGCACGTAGCTGATTTTCGAGCGTACGCAAATCAGCCGATTGATCTCCGGTTTGTTCGGAGCGAATAATAAATAATGTTTCACCTTGCTTCACGGTTTGCCCTTCGACCAAATTAACCTGCTGAATAATGCCGTGTCGCAAGGCGCGTACGGGATCAGTGCCGAGCCGTTGTGCAAGCACAAACGGTGCTGAAATTGTTTCAGGAATTTGGATCAAAATCGAAGCCGCAACCAAGGAAGCAAAAATTAATATCAACAAATACGACAACCCTCGCGCCGCCCAATGTGGGGGATCGCTGGTAAGAAACGGAGTTGGGGGAGATTTTGGATTCATAAATTTTTTGAAAAGGGGCTACTGTCACAAGCACTTATTGACAAGAATGCAAAGACCAAAAATCAAAACCCAAAGGTCAAAGTTTTCGATTATTCAAATCCTAATTGCTGACTATTCAAGTAATAATACAAACCTTGTTGCTTCATTAATTCGTCGTGCGAACCGTGTTCTGCGAGTTTGCCTTTTTCGAGAACGAGGATTGCATCGGCATTGCGAATCGTACTCAAACGATGCGCGATGACGAAGGATGTTCGCCCTTTCATCAGCACTTCCATATTGTCTTTAATGACCTTTTCAGATTCGGTATCAAGTGCGCTTGTCGCCTCATCGAAAATCAAAATCGGAGGCTGACAATAGAGCGCACGCGCAATCGCGATTCGTTGTTTTTGTCCGCCGGAAAGCGTTAGCCCTGATTCGCCAACTTTAGTTTCATAGCCTGCGGGTAAACGCTCCGCGAACTGATGAACATTGGCGACGCGGGCTGCCCAGATGACGCGATCCATGTCGGGTTCTTCATCACCAAAGCCGATGTTTCGCGCAATGGTTTCATTGAAAAGATAATTGTCCTGCAAGACGAATCCGATCTGCCTGCGCAGGTCGCGGTAATTCAAAGTTTTCAATTCCATCCCGTCAAACAGCACTGCGCCGGAAGTTGGTTCCAACAATCCTGCGAGGCATTTAATCAGCGTAGTTTTACCGGAGCCGCTGCGTCCAACCACTGCAATTAATTTTCCGGCTGGTACCTCAAACGTGATGCCTTCCAGAATTTTTGGCGATTCAGAACCGCCGTATTGAAAGCCGACATCCTTGAGGCTGATCGCGCCTTCCAATCTTTTGACGGGGATCAATCTCGCGTGATCATGACCTTGTTCCGGTTCCTGATCGAAGATGTCGTCCAGCCGATGTAATAAAACGGAAACTGTTTGATAGCCATCCCAAATTCGCAGCAATTCTTTGATCGGACCGTTCGCGAGCGCGATGAGAAAATTGAATGCCATCAGCGCACCAATCGTCATGCGCCCTTCTAAAACCTCAATTGCGCCGAACGCGAGAAAGAGCATCAACGAAATATAAATTGTCGAAGAGACAGCGCCGTCGTAATACATGCTCGTCAGATACGCTTTGAATTGTTGCCGTGAAAGCGTGTGAAATTGATGGAGCATTAATTCGCGCAGCTTACTTTCTGCGCTTAGTGCTTTGATGGTTTCGATGCCTTTAATGGCTTCAATTTGGTGGGATTGATATTTTCCCTGCGCATCTTCCAGCTCATTAAATATTGGACGTAGTCGCTTTTGGGATACGCGCATCATCAATACATAAAATGGAACAAGCGAAATAAATACCAGTGCAAGTTTTGGACTGTACGCCACCATCAACGTCAATGAAGCGGCAAGCTGCGTAATATTTGTTAAGCCTGTCGAACTTGAACTCACAAGAAAATCGCGTACCTGTTTCATCCCCAGCAAGCGTCGCTGAATGTCTCCGGCGCGGCGAGTATTGAAGTACGTCATCGGCAATGCCAGCAGCTTGCGCGTGATGAAATCGAGCGTTGCCGCATCGAAGCGCACGGCGATAAAAGCCAATAAATACCGCTGTACAATCATCGCGATGATATTGAAACAGAGGACGCCACCCATCGCGATGACGATGAATCTGAGGAGTTCACGATCTCTTCCGACCAAGACGCGATCCACAATAATTTGCGAAAAAATCGGACGCAGCATTTCCATCGCGCTGATGATAATTGCGAGTGCTAACGACTTCAGCATTGAACCTGCAAGCGGACGAAAGAACGGCCACATCCAACCAAAACTGGTTTTGCGGCGACGTGTTTTCACTTCTTCTGTTGGGCGAAGTTCCGCTTCTTTGATGTAATCGAAAAGCACGGAATATCCGCTCCATTGCGCCTCAAATTCCTGACGACTGATGCGCCGTAATCCTTGCGCCGGATCAGCCACGCTCAACCATTTTCGTTCGACGTCATAAAGCACCATCCATTGATTTTCGTGCGTGTGGACAATTGCCGGGAGCGGCATGTCGGAAAGAAATTCAGCTGAAGTTTGAATGGAACGCGCTGCTAAGCCGATCTCTGCTGCTCCGCGTCCGATGCTGCGCAAATTGGAACCTTTCGCTCCCGTGTGAACAATTTGCCGAATTCGACTGAGGCTGACATTGACATCGAAATACTGACAAATCATGGCGAGGCAAACCGCGCCGCTGTCGGTGTTGTCAATTTGAAAAATATGCGGGAATTGTCGAAGCCGTTTTCCACTTTTGACGAAGCGTCCATCCGGAGTCGAAAACGGGGTGGTGCTTTGATTGCTGCTTCGTTTTTGATCCAGCTGTCGTGGGCTTACTTCATCATCAGAGGCAATATTTGCCGGTAACATTTCTTCCGCAAAATCGGCAGGAACGAGAGCATTTTGCCGATAATCATATTGCGCAATTCGTGAAGAAATTTGCGCTTTGAATTCAGGATAATTTTCGATGAGTGTGCGAAATGTTTCCGGCGTTAATTTTAGCAATCGGCAATCGGAGATCGCTTCAACGCTGGCTGTACGCGGCGTATTTTTGAAGAGGGAAGCCTCGCCGAAAAAATCTCCTTTATGTAAATCTGTTCGATAATTTCGAATATCTTCTTCTTCAATGAATGCGCGGAGCCTGCCTTCTTCAACGATATACATCGCACCTGGCGCGTCTCCTTGTCGAATCACAAGTTCATGTTTTTTGACGGATGTTGGCTGCAGCTCATGCAAAAGCAGCGTGAGCGCTTCGACGGGTAATTTAGCAAAAGGCGTGAAGCGCCGAAAAAAATCGTTGAGGCTGCGATGCTTAATTTCAAGATCAAAATAGGCTTTCAGTTCGGGATGCTTGCTGAGCAAAGATTGAAATTTATTGCGATCCAGTTTTAAGACTTCGATGTCCGTGATGGCTCTTACTGTTGCGTTGCGTTTGCCAGATTCGATGAGAGATTTTTTCCCGAAACTGTCGCCAACGTGCAAAACATTTAAGACAATTTCTTCGTTATTTTGTCCTGACTTGATGACCTGTGCTCGTCCTGATGCGATCACATAAAACGCAGTCGCTTCTTCACCCTCGACTACCACATCACTCCCGAAAGTAAACGAAAGTGGGACGAAGCTTTCCGCTACGATTTCCTTTAAATCAGCAGGGAATGATCTGAACAGAAATAGATTGACGAGCACTTCCTGAGCGCTATACACAATAGTTTCCTCTAGATAAAAATGGGAACGAATGAAGGGGGAGATTTACGCAATATAGCAGACACCCAGATTCCTTCAAACGAACACAGGAAAACGGTTAGCGCTTATCGCGAATATTTGAAGTAGACAAAGAGGAATTGTAGGGCAGGTTCTCAACCTGCCCTACAACTGCAAATCCACGAAGGGCCAAAAATTCTCCTATGAGTACAGGGGGATTTGGCGAGCAAAACTGTTCATGCGTTGGAAGATTTTTTTAAAAAAATGTAGAGGGTGAGAAAATGCTCAGGATCAAATCTCTGAAACGCGCATTACAGTCCAAATTGTTTCAAATGATGATCAATATGTTTGTGTGCGATGATCGCCCATTCTTTCGCATTCAATTTACCGAAGACCGGATGGATGTCGCCTTGAAAATTATCGGGAAGTGCCGCGATTTTATTGGTTAATTCGAAAACCTTTCTAACGTTCTCGATAAATTCACCAGGCTTTCTGCCGTTCTCTACCTGGCTCATTTCCGGCGAAGTTTTCACTTCTTTGGGCATTGGAAAAATTTAAAGCACGAGAGGCTTGACTACGTGTTTCGTAATGAAATTTCCCTTGTCTTCGAGCTTGTGCCCAAACGGCATTTCGCTCGCCTGCACTAAATGGGAAACCATTTGATGCACAGTCATTATCCCCCAGAGAGCTTTTTCATTCCCAGTTAGTTTTTGTAATCGGGTGATCAGATTTGTTTTGTCGGATTCGTTACGAATTGATTTCATAACTTAATCCTCACTGTAGCTGGCATCGCGCCAAGCCTTAATTCCACCCGCCATCGAAAGCACATTCGTATAACCCATTTTTTGCAAATTATCAGCGGAAAGTGCAGAACGAAAACCTCCTCCGCAATACAAAACAATTTCGGCGGACTTGTCAGGAATCGCTACTTCAATATCGCGCTCAATGATGCCGCGTCCGAAATGTACGGCTCCGGTGGCGTGACCTTTGTCCCATTCGTTGTCTTCGCGGACGTCAATGAAATGAAATTCTTCTGCGGCGTCGAGCTTGGTTTTGACTTCGGCGACGGAGATTTCTTTGACGCGCGTTTTCGCGTCATTGCAAAGATTTTCAAATGCTTCTGAGTGTTTCATAAAATTAGGTACGATAGGCGTCCCCGCCTGTCGCGGTTATCAGCAGGTGTTTCGCGCAGGGCAATAATGTAAGCAGCGGCAGGCGGGGACGCCTACCGTATCTTTACGCGTGCTGTTCCTGCAAACTCTTCACGTTCATTTTCTCCTGTCCTTGCAGTGATTCAATCGCACTCGCCGCAGCACTCGCTCCCGTGAGCGTCGTAAACGTCACCACACTATATTGCATCGCAGCTCTGCGAATGGCGCGTTCGTCGTAAAACGAAGTTTTGCCCAACGGCGTATTCACGATCAAATCTATTTCGTCGCTCTTGATGAAATCAACGATATTCGGACGACCTTCGTTTACCTTAAAGACGCGTTCGCAATCAACTCCGGCATCGTTCAAAATTGCAGCCGTACCGCGTGTGGCGACTAATGCAAATCCTAATTCGCTTAAGCGGCGAGCGACTCTGACAACATTTTTCTTGTCGCTGTCGTTGACGCTGATGAAGGCTTTGCCGGAACGCGGGAGCATTTGATTTGCGCCCATACATGCTTTGGCAAAGGCTTCGCCGAAGGTATCTCCGACGCCCATGACTTCTCCGGTAGAGCGCATTTCCGGCCCAAGCAACGGATCAACGCCGGGGAATTTCATAAACGGAAATACGGGAGCTTTGATGAAGAAACTGAAGACTTCTAATTCGTCAGGTAAATTGAATTCACTTAATTTTCGGCCTGTCATCACGAGCGCAGCGATTTTGGCTAATTGAACTCCGGTCGCTTTCGACACAAAAGGAACTGTTCGTGAAGCACGCGGGTTCACTTCCAGCACATAAACAATATCGTCTTTGATCGCAAATTGAATGTTCATCAAGCCTACGACTTTCAAAGCCTTCGCCAGCTGACGCGTGTATTTTCGCATCGTTTCCAAATGATCTAATTTGACCATGTACGGCGGCAGAACTGATGATGAATCGCCGGAGTGAATCCCGGCTTCTTCGATGTGTTCCTGAATTCCGGCGATGACGCAATGTTCGCCATCGGCGAGCGCGTCGACGTCAACTTCAAATGCGTCTTCGAGAAAACGATCAATCAAAATCGGCTTTTCGGGCGAAGCGTCTACGGCGGATTTCATGTATTGTTCGAGGCTTGGCTCGTCATAAACAATCATCATCGCACGTCCGCCCAGCACGTAGCTGGGGCGTACGAGCACAG
>JAYTCQ010000129.1:0-18754 GCA_043736395.1 Blastocatellia bacterium
GCAGATGAGTGCGCCAACCGTCAACAAGTGTTGTCTATTGAGCATTGGGGTGATGGTCAATTAATTAGCAATCAAAATCTGCCTTTTCCCGGGAGACAATTAAAAATGAACAATGGCGAATGAAGAATGATTCATGAGTCGCATTCAACTGAACATTGCTATATTAAAGGGGAAAAATTGAAGCAGGTCTTAAAATCAACTAAAAACAGAACAATCTACGCTTCTTGATTGCGCATAAAATCAGCTAAGCCATTAAATTTTTCCATCAGAAAATCGCGCCACTTTTGTTCGACTTCAAGTTCATCAACGGAAATTTTCATGCACATCAACCATTGATCGCGTTCGGCTTCTCCAATGGCGAAAGGTAGATGACGAGCGCGTAAGCGGGGATGGCCAAATCTCTCAACATACAATTGAGGCCCACCTAACCAACCACTCAAAAACATAAAAAGTTTTTCACGCGAGCCCGACAATCTTTCAGGATGCAAATCACGAATCCCTTTGGCTTCGGGTAGTGTGTCCATTAAATCATAGAAACGATCTACTAATTTGCGAACAGTGGCTTCACCGCCCAGAGCTTCGTAAGGAATTACCATCATAAAAAATTTAGTCGGAGCGCGACTGGGAGCGCCAGCATCTTGCTGGCGCTCCCAGTAGTGCGCTCCTAGTGCTAACTATTTAGGGCTTTATTGACGCGGACAATCGCTTCGTCAACCTCGGCAGTACTCGCAAAGCCAATCACGATGGCATCAACGAAACCGCAGTTCATTGCGTATTGAACTGACTTCTCACGGTCGGCAGCGTCTTTAAAATCCCCCTCGCCGATAATTTTCATCCCGATGATTCCGCGTCCTTTGTCGTGCATGGCTTTGATTTCTTTCAATGCGATTTCAGGCTTTCCCTGAACTGCGTGAACGTTTTTATCATCGCCGTCTACCCGACGTCCTTGTGGATTAACACGGGCTAATTGCAATTGAATCCAATCGTGTTGCGTGGCAGTTTTCAGTGCTGCCAAACCGTGACAGGACATCCCTTTCAATTTCAACCAGCCTTTATGCTGGGCTTCATCAAAAGCGTCCATCATAATTTTGCATTCTTCCGGCCAGTTGTGTTTGGTCGTGCAATGAATCAAAACGCTATCAAAATAATCGGTGTTAACTTCTTTGCGAAAACGGTCGAGATGCTTCAAGGGATTGAGACGCGTATCGTCTTCGATCCAACGCATTTTGGTTTGAATATACAGCTTTTCGCGCGGCAAGCCTTTGATGGCAGCGTTGACGAAATCATGCGTTTTGTATTGATCCGCCGTGTCAATGTAGCGAATCCCGTGATCGAAGCAGTAATGCACCAGCTTCGTAAATCCGTCCTGACCCAGGTCTCGTTGGGTTTTTCCGTTCATCGTGCCTGTGCCCAAGCCGATACGCGAAATTTTTACTTTGGATTTTCCAAGCTGAACTAAATCGCTGTGCATTCTTTTTATCGGCGCAGCTTCTGCGGTTTCGCTCAAAGCACCACTCATCGTCAATAAAGACGGGGTAATGGCAGCAGCGCCGGCAACCTCCGCAGACTTGCGTAAAAAATTGCGACGCGAAAATTGATCCGGTTGCGAATCCTGATTGATTGAATCGTTCACGATGCTCCTCCTTGTGAAAGCAAAAGCCTGATTGAGGCTAACCTGATTTGGAAACGAACTTCAGATACTGAATAGAATCTGTATAATAATATGCAGGAAGTTTTGATTGAGAACAAGAGGAGAGGGAGGAGTAATGAGTGGAAAGTAACGAGTGATGAGTGATGAGTTTTGAATTCTATCCAGCGCAACTAGGCTGCTTGCTGCTTTACGTTGCGCGGGTATGTGCCTTCCAATAAGCTCAATACGTTATCTTTGGGCATTGGTTTTGAGAACAGATAACCCTGAAGATAATCACAGCGCATACTGGCGAGCTGCGCGACCTGCTCTTCGGTTTCAACGCCTTCGGCAATGACTTCCATTCCCAGATTGATGGCGAGAGTGATAATTGTTCGAACAATTTCAGAGTTTTTAGAGACGCTCAAACGATTCACAAAGGAACGGTCAATCTTCAAAACATCAATCGGGAAGCGATGCAAATAGCTTAAGGAAGAATATCCGGTTCCAAAGTCATCGAGTGAGATACGCACGCCAAGTTCTTTCAACTGACGAAGAATTTGAGCGGCGGCATCAGGATTTTCGACCAGCGAACTTTCCGTAATTTCCAGTTTGATACTCAAGGGAATGACACCGGTTTCATCAAGAATTTTACGGACTTTTTCGCATAAATCAGGATGGGCAAATTGCTTGCCCGAAAGGTTCACACTCACGCTAAGTAAGGGATTACTGGGAAAATCATTTTGCCACTGACGCAGTTGCATGCAGGCTTCTCGCAACACCCATTGATCCATGGGAATTACCAGTCCGGTTTCTTCCGCAACATCCATAAATTTCACGGGAGGAACTAAGCCTTCCTCTGGATGTTCCCAGCGAATGAGCGCTTCGAAGCCTCGAACCTGACGAGATTCAGTCGCGACGATTGGTTGATAAAATACGCGAAATTCATTCCGCTGCAAGGCGTACCGTAAATCTGTTTCGAGCTGTAATTGTCCAATGGCGCGCGCGTGCATTTCAGTGTCAAAAAGTTCGACGCAGCCGCGTCCGCGATTCTTGGCTTGATACATCGCCGTATCCGCCGCTCGCAAAAAATCTTCGGCAGTTTCATGGTGAGCGTGGCTGAGCGCAATGCCAATACTGGCGGAAGCATAAACCTCACGTCCGCTCAATAAATACGGCGTCGTCATTTCCTGATGCAATCGTTCAGCCGCCTGAACCGCGTCATCAGAGCTTTTCAAATTGTCTAAAATTACAGCGAATTCGTCTCCGCCGAGGCGAGCCATCATATCGCCGGGACGCATACATTTTTCCAAGCGTCTGGCGATGCCAATCAGTAATTCATCTCCGACTTGATGACCCAAGCTGTCATTGACAACCTTGAAACGATCAAGGTCAAGAAATAAGGCAGCGAATAAATAATCATTGCGATGATTGGAACGATTTAAGGAACGCTTCAACCGATCCATAAACAAAGCGCGATTCGGCAATCCGGTGAGCACATCGTGAAAAGCGTTATGTAATAATTGTTGTTCAGCACCTTTCGTATCCGTGATGTCGGTGATTGAACCAGCCAGCCGATAAACGGTTCCGCCTTCATCGGCGGCAGACAAACCACGGACGAGAATCCAACGATAGTCTCCGTCTTTATGCAGCAGTCGGTGTTCGTTACGAAACTGCTCGGCCAATCCCATCATGTTTCCTTCGACTTCAGTTTTGAAGGAATCAATATCTTCAGGGTGAATTCGGTTTAACCATTCATCCATGTGAGCCGGGATTTCGTCTTTCTCATAACCCAGCATTTCATTCCATCGTTTATCGAAAAAAATCTGATTATTTTTCAAGTCCCAGTCCCAGATTCCGTCATTCGAACTTTGCGCCACCATCGAATATCTTTGGGCTTCAGATCTTAATTCGCGGACTTCCTGTTTCAGAGTCGAAATGCTTTTGGCCTGATTCTTACCATGCGTTTCAATCCGGCCAATTAATCTTTCGTGAGCGGTAACTTGAGATTTAAATTGATCCCGTTCCGCATTCGCCTGCGTTAATCTGGCAGCGACGCGATTTAATTCCAACTGTCCCATGACCAACTCTGAGAGGCTGACTAAAGTTTTAATTTGGGATCGAGTTAAATCCTTCGGCTGATAATCCATCACGCTGATCACACCGACTACAAATTTATCATGGGTGGTTAAGGGGAAGCCGGCATAATAACGAAAATGCGGTTCGTCGATGATTAAGGGATGGTTTTTAAAACGGTCGTCTTTACAGGCATCGGTCACAATCAGAGGCAATGAAGATTTCACGATGAGGTTGCTGAAGCTTTTTTGGCGGGTCTCTTCAGAGAATGAAAAACCGACCTGTGATTTATACCAGGCGGTATCAGCCGTCACAAAACAAATGCTGGCCACCGGCATGTCACAGATTTCCGCCGCTAGTTTTGTCAGCTTGTCAAAACGCTCTTCTGCATCTGTGTCAAGAATTTGGAGCTGATGCAGAACCTCCAATCTACTTTCTTCATTCGCTTGCAACGATACAATTGTCATGCTGATTAACTTCTCTCAAGTCGATCTTTGTTTTGAGACTTTGGCGGCTAAGGCTGACCGCGCTGGCGAAAGGGGGAATCACACCCATAGTCAACCAAAACAGGTATGCAATCTTTAGACCGAAGATCGGCTAAAACCTTCAATCTTTCCGACCTCATCAATTTATCAAATAAATACGCTACAAAACTCTAATAAACTGATGATATTTAATTACCAACTCTGTCTCAGAACTTCTTTCAAATTGACAATTCCTGTTATTTGAAGGCTGTCAGATAATGTCAGTTCCGTCTTTGAAAACTACAAAATTATTCAAAACCCTTATATTTCCACAATAAAATTGGTGGTACGCAAATTGCCCCTTACTCCGTGGAGTTTCTATGTCCGGCTGAGTTTCCACTCACGGTCAAGCCAGCACACAACTGGTACAAAAAATCTCAACGAAAATGGATGATTGAAGGCAGTTACTCAGGAGCAGGCTTTTATTAATAGAAAGCTGAGAGAGCGAATGACATCAAATTCACAACACGAATTGACGACCTTACAGGAAGGAATCGCGCTTGCCCTTAAAGGCAATAAAGCCTCAGCTCGCAAGCTGCTGGATAAAGTAGTCGAATCCAATCCTAGAAATGAATTAGCCTGGCTCTGGCTGGCTTCAGCTTCTGAAACGAATGAAGATTGTATTCATTGCTGGCGGCAGGTGTTGCGCATGAACGCCACCTCCGAACACGCCATCAATGGCTTACGACGGCTGTTATTTCAAGATGGAATCGCTTCCGCCAAGGCGGGCGACAAGGTCAAAGCGCGCGAGCTACTGATTGAATTATCCCAAATTGACAGCACCAACGAAGTCGCTTTTCTTTGGTTGGCGACAGTCGCGAAAGACGCTGAAGAGGCTTCTAAATATACGCGCCGTGTGCTCGAAATAAATCCGGCAAATGACCGTGCGCAGGCTTTCCTGCAAAAGCTGAAACCGCAACCTCCCAAAGTCGCAGTAGAGCGAACTGCGCCGAAAGACGATTTTCAAATCGCGCTTTCAACTTCCGGTTGGAGCTGCCCTCTCTGTGGCAGTATGTCGTTAAAATCCGTCTCAAAATGTCCGAAATGTTTGGCAGTTGTTTCGCTGGCTAATCTGGATGAGATTCTGAATAACCCTGATGTGAACGTTCCCATTATTCGTGAATCGGTGCGCCGACTTGAGGATCAATGTGACCGTCTGGGGACGAGTGTAGATTATTTTACTCTCTATAACCTGGGACTCGGATATCTCAATCTCAAACGCCTGAGTGAAGGTACGCGGTATTTACAGGATGCCACCAAGCTCAAACAAAAGGACGAAAAACTAAAGGCGCAAGTTGAAGCTCTGCTCCAGCGTTCGCACGGACACGCAGTTGAAGCCACGCAAAATCTCAAAGCGGCGGAACCCGTTTTGCAGGAAGAGCTGCCCACCGAGGTAGTAGCAGCTAAAACAGGATGTTTCACGATTCTGGCCGTTGACGATAGTCCAACCATTCAAAAAATCATTTCCATGTCTTTAACGAAATATGGACACCAGGTCATCACCGCCGGAAATGGATTGGAAGCTTTAAATCGTCTCAAGGAAATAGTTCCTGATGTGATTTTATCGGATATTACAATGCCGCACATGGACGGTTATCAGCTCTGCAAAATGATTCGGGGAAATTCAGTCACACGGCAAATACCAGTCATCATGCTGTCTGGAAAAGACGGTATTTTTGACAAACTCCGGGGCAAAATGGTGGGAGCGACGGCGTATATTACCAAACCATTTGAGACCGATAAATTACTTCAGACCATTGATATGCATTGTCAAAATGTTAATCACTAGCGTCTGACGATGTCTTAGTTTTTTTATTTTTAGTTACATTTTCGATTTGAAAGGAAGCTTACTATGCCGCAAGAGAAAATTTTGATTGTTGACGACAGCCCGGTGCAGATGAAAATGGCAACCGCGGCCTTACAAGGTCAGGGTTACCGAATCGTGACCGCCGTGGACGGCGAAGAAGCCTTGGATAAAGCCAAATCCGAGAAGCCGGATTTAATTGTTTTGGATGTCATCCTGCCAGGACAAAATGGTTTTCAAATTTGCCGGACGCTCAAAACCTCCAATGATACAAAAGATATTCCCGTCGTTTTGTTAACCAGCAAAAATCAGGAAAGCGATAAGTTCTGGGGGATGCGACAAGGTGCTGATGCTTACATTACCAAACCATTTATGGATGAAGATTTAATCACGACAGTGGCGAAGTACCTCTAAGAGCAAGACCGCCTGCAATGAATCTGACTACTATGAGCGAAGCATTACAAAATCAAAATAACGCTGCCTTCTCGACCACGAATGAGGCAGCTTCGGGTTATCAAATACCCTCCATGGAAGCTGTCATCTCTCAAATCGACCGCGAAGTCCAAACGACGTCTTCAAATGTTCAAGGGAATACAGCGCTCCCCGGAATAACTAAAAAATCGCAGGTCACGCAGTCGAAGTTTATTATTTTTTCTTTAGGCGGCAGTAAGTATGCCGTGCCGATTCATCAGGTTCTTGAGGTTGGTGAACCCCAGCGGATTACTCCCGTTCCCAATGTTCCTAATTGGGTGTTAGGCGTAACCAACTTACGTGGTGACATTATTTCAGTGGTAGATTGTGGTGCGTTTTTAAATATCCATGAAAAAAATTCACTAACACTCAGCAGCATGTGTGTTGTCCGTAATAAACGTCAGGACATGACCACCAGCCTCATGGTGGATAACATCGAAGGAATGCTGAACCTTGACGAGAAATTTATTGCGCTGCCAGAAGCTTCCGGCAATAACCAGCTCCTGGTCTTCCTCCAGGGAATTTATGAACACAGTGGACAACTGTTAAATGTTCTCAATCTGGAAGGATTACTTTCTTCGATGGAATTATCCGAATAGCACTGCCCAGGCTTTTCACCCCTCGTATTACTTTTATTAGTAATACCGCCCTCCAACACCCAACGTCAATTTTTACCGCTACTTTGTCGTAGCGCTCAGGTTCAGGCTGGAAGTTACAGCTTGAATATCGCTTAAAACTCACAGGCTACTTTAGAGGTACAACACCTCACGATTTCGGAGAGACCATGAAAAACCTGAAGATGTTCAATGTATTCGGGAAACTGAAACTCTGGCAAAAACTTTTGTTCATTGCCGCCTTGATTGGAGCTACGCTGCCCTTCGTCACCTGGCAACTTTATACCGCCAAAACCAAGGATATTACCTTCGGACAGAAGGAAATTTACGGCACGGAATATTTGCCGCCTTTGCGCAAATTATTTGAAAACGTGGCGAAACATCGCGGGCTGGTCAATTCGGCGTTGCGCGGCAATACCGCCATGCGCGATCAGATTGGCGCCACCGAACAGGCCGTCAATTTAGCATTTCAGGCTTTGAACGAAATTGATGGCAAGTCAGTCGAAGAGACAACCTATGGCGCGATGTTTGAAACCACGAATCGCATCAGCGCGCTCAAACAATCATGGGAAGGTGTCAAAGGAAAGTCTCTCAACACGGCGAATCCGGAAGATGCCTTTACGAGCCATAACATTTTGATCAATGAGTTACGCGATGTAATCATCTTAGTTGGCGATAAATCGAATCTTATTCTTGATCCTGATTTGGACACGTATTACTTGATGGATTCTGTCATTGTGCAATTACCACAAACGATTGACGCCACCGAGCAAACTCGTGGGTTAATGGCCGGTGGAATTCTCAGTAAATCATTAACCGCTACTGAACAGAACCTCTTAAGCTTTGAATCGTCACAAGCCCTGTCTTCATTGCGCAATATCAATTCAGGTCAGCGCAAAGCTTTTGAATCCAACTCTGTCAATGGCGGAGACCTTGCCACTAAACAACAACAAATCGAGTCAGAGTCATTCAAACTAGCAACAGGATTTATTCGTAAGGCCAATGGCTTTAATCCCGCCGCCGGTAACGCCGATCAAATTTTTACCGAAGGGACGCAATCGCTTGACCGCATGTTCGCGCTCTATGATAGCTCGCTGACGAATTTGAATGAGCTGCTTCATAAGCGCATCAATAATTTCAAAAGTGAACGTAATAATACTTTAGGCCTGGTCGCTCTTGTTATCGCACTTGCCGCCGCATTAACCTTCCTCGTATTCACTAATATTACTCAACAGGTGAATTCACTTTCGAACCTCGTAAAACAGATTGAAGTTGGAAATACAGACGCCCGCGCTAATATCGTTTCACAGGACGAACTCGGCATCCTGGCAACATCCTTTAATACAACTCTTGATAACACTCGCGGACTGTTGCAGTCACGAGAAGAGCGTGACTCTATTCAGCGTTCCATTATGAGGTTGCTGGAAGAAGTAAGCACGGTAGCCGAAGGTGATCTGACGCGTGAAGCCGCCGTGACCGAAGACGTCACGGGAGCCATCGCGGACTCCTTTAACTTTATGATCGGCGAACTGCGCCGCATTATCGGTCAGGTGAAACACGTTTCACTTCAGGTAACGAATGCTGCTACCACCACACAGTTAACGACTGACGACTTGGTGAGCAAAGCCGATGAACAAACCGATCAGGTGATCAAAACCAATGAAGCACTGACAGAAATGACAACTTCGATTGAAGAAGTTTCACAGGGCGCAATCCTGTCCGCTTCAGTGGCACAACAATCACTGGTCAATGCTCGTCAGGGCGCACGCGCTGTGCAGGATACGATCAAAGGTATGAATCGAATTCGTGAACAGGTGCAGGAAACTTCCGGCCACATTCGTCGTCTGGGTGAAAGCTCACAGGAAATCGGCGAGATCGTGCAGCTCATTGACGAAATCGCGGATCAAACTTCGATCCTTGCTTTGAACGCTTCAATTCAAGCCGCCACCGCCGGAGAAGCCGGACGCGGATTCGCCGTCGTCGCCGAAGAAATCGAACAGCTCGCTGAACGTTCTTCACAGGCCACTGCGAAAATCGCTTCGCTGGTCAAGTCCATTCAGATGGGTACGAACGAGGCCATCACCGCGATGGACGAAAACACAAAAGAAGTGGTCGAAGGATCAAAACTGGCTTTGCAAGCCGGACAATCACTGAACGAAATCGAAGCGGTTTCGGCCCGTCTGGCTGACCTCATTCATTCAATTTCGGTCGCCTCCAAAAAGCAAACCAACAGCTCTGAAACCTTGTCGAAAGCAATGACAGATATTTCGTCAATCATCACCGATACGACGACTGGTATTCAGCAGTCCTCTGTCACAGTTAACAGCTTGTCCGTGCTCGCCGAAGAATTACATTCATCGGTCGCATCGTTCAAATTGCCGACATAAATTTTCCTCTCTGGAGCAGAGAACACCTCCAATTCTCTGCTTCATTTTCGCAGTTCAGCCTCGTGTACTGAAGTTTATTTCAATTCGATTACTACTCACGCATCCACGAGATTGTGAGGTGAACGCCTGCACATAAATTGGAGAAAAAATGATTAACTACTACTTGTCAAGATTCCTACTGTTATGTTGTCTAATGCTCAGCATCGCTCCTCTGGCTTCGGCTCAAACCTGGGTGATTAATATTCCGTCAGCGGACGTTGTACCGGAGAAAAAACTTTATGTTGAGTTTGATTTTTACGGTCATCTGAGAAGCAATCAAAACGGTGGTTCACAGACCTATTATGCGCGCGCACTTTATGGTCTCACCAAAAATGTTGAAGTTGGTGCGAACGTCGTTTGGGGAAAATCAGCGACGCCTGACTTACCGGTTGAAATTCAACCAACTATCAAATGGCAGTATTACAAAAATGAAAAACACGGCATCGTCTTGTCAGGCGGCGTCAATGGATTCATCACCGTTGCCAATCGTACTGGTACAGATAATTTCGGACAGGCTTACACCAGTTTCAGTAAAAAAGTTTCCGGCAAATACGGTCCGCGCTTCACTGCCGGAGGTTATCGGTTGGTGGGTCGCAGTGACAATCAGGGTACCAAAGGCGGAGGGTTATTCGGATTCGAACAACCGCTGCATTCCAAAGTCACGTGGATTAATGACTGGTACACAGGCAACAACCGTTTTGGCTATGCCTCCACAGGTTTCGGAATTGTTCCAAATTCCAAAACTAACATTGGCGCAACGTATAGTTTCGGCAATCAGGGACGTGGCAACAACGGGTTATTCACCTGGGTTGGTTACACTTTCTAATCCTCATTTTATTGGAGCGTAGTGCCACCACTACGCTCCAACCTTACATAGAGAACGCCCCGCATTTAACAGCCCAAGTTCAGAGAAGGAACAACGTTTATGCAAGTCAATTCCATTCAAGTCAAAATCACATTATGGGTCGGAGTATGTTTGTTGGTCGGTGGGACCATCTTCCTCACTTATTCTGCGATTTCGACTCGTAATGTCGCTCAGAATGTAGCTCAACAGGCTGTCACAGAGGCGCGTAAAACTTTCCCCAATAATAATGGGCAATTAGCGCAACCAGTGTTTGCCCAAAATACGCAAGTCAACGATCAGGCAAACTCACTGCTCTTTAAGCAAATCGTTATTTTTGCAATCTTACTGGCCGCCTCGCTGGCACTGCTCTGGCAGTTAACAGGACGGTTGGTAGGGCAAATAAAAATTGCGACAAATTTCGCCGAAAGCCTGGCCAGCGGAAGTTTCGTTAATCAGGTTGACGTGACGACCGATGATGAAACAGGACATTTATTGACAACCATGAATAGTCTGCTGGGAAGCTCGGATTCGCTCATCCAATCAGAGGATAAGCGCAACCAAATGCAAGCTTCAATTATCAAATTGCTGGAGCAGGTAGACAGCGTAGCCAAGGGTGATCTGACCAAACAGGTCAACACCGACGATGAATTTACCGGTACGCTGGGCGATTCCTTTAACTTCATGATTATTGAGCTGCGACGCATTATCTCGCAGGTGCAAAACGTCACGCACGAAGTCACCGTTTCCGCGATGGATTCGCAGCTTTCGTCCACGCAATTAGCCCGTGGCGCCGAAGAACAAACGACGCAAATTATCGAAACCACCAAAGCGATTCAGGCGATGACCAGCTCAATGCAAAACATTTCGCAGAAAGCTTTGCTCTCCGCGACCGTTGCGCAACAGTCACTAGAAAATGCGAACGAAGGAACTTCAGCAGTGAACAACACCATCGAAGGAATGAATCGCATTCGTGAACAGGTGCAGGACACTTCCAAGAAATTAAAACGCCTGGGCGAAAGTTCACAGGAAATTGGTGAGATCGTGCAGATCATCGGAGGCATCTCCAAACGAACTTCATACCTTGCGCTGAACGCTTCGATTCAGGCGGCTGAAGCCGGAGAAGCTGGATACGGATTCGCCGTCGTCGCCGAAGAAGTTGACCGCCTCGCCAAACGAGCTGCCGAAGCGACCAAACGAATTAACGGACTCGTCAAAACCATTCAAATCGGTGCGAATCAGGCCATCTCTGCGATGGAAGAAAGCACTCGTGAAGTTGTGAATGGTTCGAACCTCGCAAATCAGGCCGGACAAGCGCTCGACGAAATTAAAGACGTTTCCTCCCGACTGGCTGAAATGATTCAAACGATCTCTGAATCATCGGCTGAGCAAAGCCGCAGCTCACAGGCCATTGCCGGAGTTATGCATCGTGTGACTGACGTCACCCGGAGCACTGCCGATGGCATCAGAAAATCGAATACGAATATTACGAAGTTGTCTAAATTGGCCGATGACCTCCGCGATTCGGTGTCGTCCTTCAAATTACCAAAAGGACGATAAAAAGATACCAATTTTCAGGCAGCCAAGATTATTAAGAAATCAGCCGCCAGCGACCGTTTCTATACTAATGACGAACAATCACAAGATGGGAAAAGATTTATGAATCAGCTATTCGACCAGGAAGTGGTCGTTGATTTCATCAGCGAAGCCAAAGGATACCTGCCAGAAATTTTGCAGGGGATTGAGCAGTTTGCTGCCACTCCGCAATACCGGAGCGTGCTGAAAGAAGCACATCGCTTTGCGCATATTATTAAAGGCGCGGCTTCGATGTTGGGCTTCAATGAAATCAGCAACCTGTCTTACCAGCTTGAGGTCACCTTGGAGCTATTACACGAAGGAAGTCTTGATCTCACGGATCAAACCGTCGAAAATATCTGCCAGATGGTTGAGGATTTATCTGTCAAACTCGACCATGAGTTGGCTCTCAATGAAGCCGAACAGAACCTCATCAAACCACTTTCCAACGAAAGCTCTTCGCTGTCTTTGGCTCATTCCACTTTGAGTGATCTCACTCCGGCTGTCATAACTGATATTCCCCTGGTGAGTTTTGCTCCGTTACCTGAACCGGAATTATCGTCCGCCACCGATGAAACAGAATTTAGTATTTCGCTTCCGGCGGATCACTCAATTCCAACAGTTGGTGACCTTGATCTGGGTAACGTCGTTGCCGACATAAAAGAAAATTACGGCGACGCGCCGGTGATGGAACTCTCCGAAATCGAATTGCCATCCAATTTGATGGATGAAATTTTAGAAGTTTCAGAATCTCCAGAACCGCTGGCATTTGATTCCTACACTGATGATTTGGCGGATGAATTACTCAATGAGCAGCCTGAGCCGATGTCAGCGCTCGTGACGCCGCCGCAGGATATTCTTGAAACCGCCTTTGATTTGATGGAAGAGACAAAGCCTGAAGACGCTTTACCAACAGCTCTTCCACAGCAAGAACCTGAGTTTCTCTGCGACTTCGAAAATACTACTGAACCGGCGGATGCTGAAAATTTCATTTTGTCTGAGCTGGCTCTCACTCCATTGCCAATGTTGATGGAAGAAACGCTGGCAGAAGAGAGCGACGAAGCTTCCCTTCTCCAAGTTGAGCCAAATGAAACGATTCAGTTTGTCGCTGAAGACGAAATGCCTTCGTTACTGCCTGAATCATTCGATCATGTGGACGAGCCGGTAGAATCCTTTCAGTCGGAAATGCCTGAGATTCTGGAGCTAGCTGAGCCACCGGTGAGCAATGAAACAGACGCCCTGGAAACCACGCCTGACTTACCGGATTTTTACGAGGAAGCACTGCTGCAAAGTGAAGCTGAAATCATTTCTGAGGATTCTGAGCTATTGGAATTATCAGCAACACAGCTTCCCTACGAGGCCGAATCAGTAACAGAATTAACTCCTGAACTGCCTGCGTATTACTCTGAAGCTTTACTTCAAGCTGAACCGGCAACCAAACCTGAAGCGGATGAGATTTCTGCTGAGCTGATGGAAGTTTTCCTGCTTGAAGCTGAAGAGCATTTGCTAAGCATGCACAGCTCTCTGCGACAGTTGGAAGCGAATCCTGTCCATCCGGAAATGATTCAGAACGTTCGTCGCAGCGCCCATTCCTTAAAGGGTACGGCAGCGATGATCGGCTTCGAGCAAATCACTCACCTCGCGCATCGCATGGAAGATTTGCTGGATTTAGTCTATGACGGCGAAATTACCTTAACGCCTGAAATGATTCGCCTCCTGACAGTTTCGACTGATTTATTAGAAGACATGTCGAATCATCAGGAAAGCGCCGCCAGCCTGGCGCAGATTTATCAGGACTTTGAAAAAATTCTGCCAGCTACGTCCTCATCACAGGTTGCGCAACTTCGTGAAGAAGCAGGCGATCAATACGACACCTCAAACGTTCCGATGATTTCTCCGTATTTCGAAGAAACTGAATTACCGGAAATGCCAACGTTTGACAATGAGCCTGAAACTCTTTCATTCGCCGAACCTGAATTCGAATCAAACGAAATCGCAAGGGATGAACAAGCTGATGTCGTTGGACTCCCTGAGATGGGACTTCCTGAAGTTCTGCCTGAACCGGAAACTTCGTTCCAGCTTGAATCCGAAAGTCTGCGTGAAGCAAACATTAAACCTGAAGAAGCCCCTGTTGTAACGGCTGTTTCAGCTCGCACTGAGACGATGACGCAGACCTCCAGTCAATTCGTCCGCGTCCCAATTGAGAAGCTGGATGAAGTCGTCAAACTCATCAGCGAAATGATTATTGCGCGCACAACCTTTGAGCAAAGACTCGGAGATTTTGCGCATCAAGTTGAAGAGATGCAGCTCAGCGGAACTCGCCTGCGCCGCGTCGCCTCAAATCTTGAAACGAAATACGAAGCTTCAACGCTGGGCGGCAACAAGGTTGTAACTACGAATAGATTACCCGGACAGGAAATGAAGGCACTGCGCCATAACGCTTTGCTCAATGCCGTCACTCACGGGTTTGATGATCTCGAATTTGATCGCTATACAGAATTTCATTTGCTGTCACGCGAACTCAGCGAAGCCTCCAATGATATTCAAACGCTCGGACGCGAACTCAGTCATCTCAACAGTGATTTCTTAGGCTATCTCAATCGTCAGGGACGCATCTACAGTGAGCTGCAACATAAACTGATGCGCTTGCGAATGATTCCGTTAGCCTCCGTCGCGCCGCGACTGCATCGAACTGTTCGAACGGTCAGCGCGCAACGTGAAAAAGACGTACGCCTCGTCATTGATGGCGAAAATACAGCCATTGATACGACAGCGCTCCAAGACATGATTGATCCGCTGTTGCACTTACTGCGCAACGCCGTAGATCACGGAATTGAAACGCCGGAAGAACGTCAGGCTGCTGGCAAAGCTGAGCGCGGAACAATTCACTTGCGCGCCTTCTACGAAGGCTCCCAGGTCATCATGCAATTGAGCGATGACGGCAAAGGTCTGGACATCGAAAAGATTCGCGCCACTGCGATCAGGCACGGCTACATCAACGCTTCAGAAGCGGCTTCGATGACCAACGATGAATTATGGTCATACATCTTCGTTCCTGGATTTAGCACCGCCGGTCAGGTGAATGAAATTTCCGGTCGCGGCGTCGGCATGGATATTGTTCAAAATGCGGTGAAGCGGCTGAAGGGTACGATCACCATAGATTCACAGGTCGGACGCGGCACGACATTTACGGTTCGATTACCGTTAACATTGGCCGTCACACGAACTCTGATGGTCAAAGCCAACGATCAAACTTTTGCCATTCCCTTAGACATCGTCACGCAGATTATGCGCCTCGACAAAACAAAAATGGATCGGGTTGGTCAAGAACCGGTACTGCGTCACGGCGGCAAAGTTTACCCGCTGTTATTACTCAGTCGCTTGCTCAATCTTAAAAATACGGTCGAAGAAGTTGATGATCGCCTGCCTGTAATTTTCCTGAATATCGAAGGCAAAAAAGTTGCAGTCATTGTCAATCAATTGATCGGCGGACGTGAAATCGTGATCAAAACTTTGGGCAATCATTTACGCAAAGTTCACGGTGTGATGGGCGCCACATTAATGGGAGATGGTGAAGTTGTCCTCATTCTAAACCCAGGCGAATTGTTACGCGGAACATTACGGAAAACTTCAAAACGAATCGCTCCCCCTCCCACTGCTTCAGTTGCACAAACGAGTCCTGTTCCTGTTGTATCAGAAGCAGAGTCGAGTCCAATCATAGAGGTCGAAGTACAGCCGACGAAAACCGAAACCGTGACGAAGGCTCCAGCAACTCCGATGGTCAGACCGCCTCGTAATGCTCGGACGACAATCATGGTAGTAGACGATTCGCCGAGTGTGCGCCGCGTCAATAGCAATCTGGTGAAGAGCATGGGCTGGGAACCAGTGCAGGCCAAGGACGGTCTGGATGCGTTAGAAAAATTACAAGCTGGCGAGAATCCGGATTTAATTATGCTTGATATTGAAATGCCTCGCATGGACGGTTATCAATTGCTCTCATCATTGCGAGCGCTGCCAGCCTATCGGCATCTTCCAGTAGTCATGATTTCCTCTCGTTCCAGCGAGAAGCATCGTCAAAAAGCTTTTGATTTGGGAGCCACTGAGTATTTGGTGAAACCCTATCAGGAAGATCAGGTAATAAATCTTATTAACCATTTATTGCAGGAAGTTAATCAGTAAAACAAGGTGAATCACATGAACTTAATTCGTGTCGTAGTAGCGGATGATTCTCCTTTTGTGTGCCGCTTACTAAAAAAAATTATTGAATCCACTTCGGAAATCGAAGTTATCGCCACTGTGCAAAGTGGTGAAGAATTAATCAAGATCGTCACGTCTGAAAAACCTGACGTCGTCACTTTAAATTCTTACCTCTCTGACCTCAAAGTCCTTGAGGTCTTGTCATTGCTACAGGAAAAATGTCCAACGCCGACTATTATTATTAGTGGCGCTGTTATGGATGACTCCAGCTTTGCGCTCGCGGCGATTGAGATGGGCGTCGTAGATTTTATTTTTAAATTTTCTCCTGGCGACTTGATCGACTTAAATCAAATTCGTAACGAAATCATTTCTAAAATAAAAATCTCAGCACAGGTAGATGCCGCTACAGCTGCGCCTGAAACTATTTTGACGCAAGACTTTGATATTACAGAAGGAATCGAAATTGCAGCCTCGGAAGCCGTGATCGAGCAGGAAAATCATACTTCTCCTGAAGTCGTCATCGTGGTCGGCGCTTCGGACGGCGGGCCAGTTGTGATCCGCGAATTTCTCGAAGCCTTCCCTGAAAATTTTCCTGGCAGCGTGATCGTGGTTCATCCGAACATTACAACTGCATTAGCTGATCTGCTGGGTCAACAACCAGCTTTGAAAGTCCGCGAAGCTGTGGCTGGTGAGCGCCTCGAAAGTGGAACGGTTTATGTTTCCTCTGGCGGGTCGAATTTATACATTAATGCAGATGGGATCATTGATGTTTCACCGGATTTTTCACCGGAAGAAAATTGTCCTCACCCTTCAATTGATTTGACGATGAAATCGATTGCCAAGCATTACAAAGAAAAAGCGCGCGGCATTCTCCTCACCGGAATCGGACACGATGGAATTAGCGGCCTGCGCGACATTCAAAGCAATGGAGGTCGAACCTACGTGCAAGACCCGGAAAGCTGCGCCATCAATGGAATACCACAACTTGCCATCGAAGCCGGGGTCGTAGACCACATTGCCCCACCATCCCATCTCGCCCGATTGGTTACCATGGGATATTAACCAGTTTTTGAGAAGACGATTATGAAAGCCTCAACAATCAAGCTTATTTCCTGTACCTCTGGCGCCGAAGATTTCTGCCTTGATATGACCTCCATCCGTCAGATCGAAGCCGGTGAACATCTCAAAATTAATGATGAACCAAACGGCCCGCTCGGTTGGATTCACTATCAGGGAAGCGATTTGCCGGTATATGCGCTCCACGAAAAAATGGACCCGGGAAATTATGCAGCCACTGCCGATCATCACGAAGGTCGAGTCCTGATCATGGATTGTGACGAACCGTTAGCCGTCAAAGTAGATCGCGTGAACGGCCTCATTGATGCTTCTCCAGATCAAATTGCTGCAATGCCATTAATTACGGATCCGTTTCAGCAAAACCGTTACAAAGGTCTGGTAAAAATACCGGGTCAATGGCAGCTCTACCCAAATCATCAAACCTTTGGAGCGCCTTCTAAACCAGCGCCAGCCTATTCTGAAACTGACCTGCTCAGCACAACGCAGATTCCGATTATTATTAATTCCACCACGCCGCGACAAGGTTCCTCATTTGTTTCAATTAAGCCGCAATTGTTAATGTTTTCTTCCGCTGTTCCAGACCGGGTAGTCAATGAAGATGAGCCGATTATGTTCGCTCTGAGCCTCACTCAGGTCAAAGAATTAATGACGCCGCTGCCAATCATCTCAGTCCCGGGTTCTCCGAATTATGTCTTGGGAATGGTGAACTGGCGCGATCTTCCGGTGCCTGTGATTGACCTAAAAGTCAGGCTTGGGATTAGAACTTCCGTCCTTGATCCGGGACAATTGGAAACGCGCAGCCGGCTGCTGATCGCACAGTCTCCTCACTCGGACAAAGTCGTTGGATTCCTGATCAATTCAATGGTCAAAACCTTCGCCCTGCCAATTCCCTACCAAACTTTTGTTTCGCGACCAATGGTAGATTTGCAATTATGCAGCGGACTTTATGACATCGAAGGCCTGCCGTTGGTGATCCCAAATCTGGAAGCTCTGCTGACCAAACGCTTTCACCTGGATTCTTGAAAAATTCCCGCCCGACTTAATCGTTAACAATAGGAATTCATTTCACCTGTGTTGTAAAATTCAGGCGAAATGAAAATCCCGCAACGATCAAAACTCATTCGTTCCCTCATTGCCTTCTGGCTCTTTCAGCGCACTCTTACACCGGAAGAAACTAAAGAAACAATCAAAATCCTCGACGAAGAAAAGCCGACGCCAAAGCGCATCCGTTGCCCACGTTGTCAATGGCAGCCGAACGCTTCCAGCCGCTGGTATTGCTCATTTTCTCCCTTGATTGAAAAATTTTTCGGCGGCTGCGGAACTGTCTGGAATACGTTCAACACCAACGGAATCTGCCCCGGCTGTCAGCATCAATGGAGATATACGTGCTGCTTGTCGTGTACGGAATATTCGCTGCACGAAGACTGGTATGAAAATGAAAATCGCTAAAAATAATAGCCTGCTTGACTGGAGCGCGAGCGTCTCGCCACGGTCGTTTGCCAGCGCGAGCGAGGCAAACGAC
>JAYTCQ010000130.1:0-8604 GCA_043736395.1 Blastocatellia bacterium
GATTTCACTTCCTATCGTTGGATCTAAATTTACAACGTAAACTTCAAACCTTTTTACTACCATTCCCATTCCTCATTATCCCAATTCGAAGTTTGTATCACATCGGGATCGAGTAGCTCATCATCTCCAAGTCGTGCCATTTCTTTAAATGCTTCGTCCCAGCCCTGACGCGGTGTCTTAGCTGATCGGAGGATAATCTGCCCACCAGTCGCTTCCATCTCAATTTCGTCCTGAAGATTGGTCTGTTCAATAAAAAGCTTAGGGATACGAACGCCTTGCGAATTACCAATTTTAATTATTCTAGTTCTCATCGTAATTACATTGTAACTACAAGCTTAAAATCGAGCAAGTAAAAATCCAATCCTTAGACTTGAAAAAATTGGTTGGCATTGAAAATTTTTAAGGGAATCAATTATTTTCCATCATCACAAATCCAAGTCCAAGCCCATCCCACAGGGCTGTTATTTCATAGGGATGTTCACAGCGATGGGGATTTAATTTTCGCCAAATCCATCTTTGCGGAGTCGCCGCTTTCCAATTCCAAACTAAAATACCCCGCTCAGAATTTCGGTTTCGATGCTGGCTGTGTACTTTCCCATGATCGCGGTAACTTGTTCGGAACTCATACCGCGCTTTAATTTTTCGGCTGAAGTCTTAAGCCTAGCGGCGTTATTGCGGTATTGAGATTCCACTCGAATGTAATCAAAAACTACAAGTGCAAATAACACTATCAAAAATGCAATGAGCAATTGTTTTACTGAAGGCTTCATCTCAAACCATTATTTTACTAGCACTCACCCGCATTCAAATGAATATCGCATTCATCCAAAATATCCTGATCAATAATCGTTTCATTTCGCTCCGGCCCCGTGGAAATAAAGGCGAATGGCGCTCCGGCGATTTCTGATAATCTGAAAACGTATTCCTGCGCATTCACTGGTAAATCTTCAAATTTGGAAATGCCTTTAGTTTTCGACATCCAGCCTTCCATTGTTTCGTAGATCGGCTCAGCAGTTTCCAAAGCGTCAGAATCGTACGGGATTTGATCGGTTTCGATTCCGTTGATGCGGTAGGCGGTGCAGATTTTTATTTCTTCTAAATCGTCGAGAACGTCGAGCTTCGTCAATGCCAGCGCGTACAGCCCGTTCACCATCACGGCGTAGCGGGCAACGACTCCGTCAAACCAGCCGCAGCGTCGCGGTCTGCCAGTGGAGGCTCCATACTCGCCGCCTTTTTCACGAATCGCTTCGCCGAGCGCGTCTTTTAATTCAGTAGGAAACGGCCCTGCGCCAACTCGCGTCGTGTAGGCTTTGATGACACCGAAAGTTGCGTCAATCACGTTCGGAGGAATTCCGGCTCCGGTGCAGGCTCCGCCGACAGTTGAATTCGATGACGTCACAAACGGATAGGTTCCATGATCAATATCCAACATCGTCGCCTGTGCACCTTCGAGCAACAACGATTGACCATCGAGAATTGCGTTATTCAAATAATACGTCGTATCCGTAACGTGCGGCGCGATCAATTCTGACCATTCTTTGCCGTCTTTGATGAGCTGTTCGATGTCAATCGGTTCTCCGCCAAGATGCGTCAAAAGGCTATTCGCCTGCGTCGCATTTACACGCAGTTTTTCCAGAAATGAATCAAAATTTGTGAGGTCGCCAACGCGTAATCCGCGCCGCGCCATCTTGTCTTCGTAGGCGGGGCCGATGCCGCGCATCGTTGTACCTACGGCATTGCTGCCACGATGATTTTCGACGCGGCGATCAAGGGCTACGTGATATGGCAAAATCAGATGAGCGCGATTGCTGATTAATAGATTTTCCGGCGAGACTTCGATTCCTTGTTTACGCAAATCCGAAATTTCAGAAAGGAGCGCGCGGGGATCGACGACTACACCATTGCCGATGACGCAGGTGCTGCCTGGATGCGTGATGCCACTGGGGATTAAGTGCAGGACGAATTTTTCTTCGACGTCGTTTTTACGAATAATGACGGTATGACCGGCGTTATGTCCGCCTTGATAACGCGTCACAATATCAAAGTTAGGAGCCAGTAAATCTACAATCTTACCTTTACCTTCATCTCCCCATTGCGTACCGATGATAGCCAAATTCATAAATAATCGTATCAGCACCACCTGCGGTAGCGGGTGGTTAAGCAATTCAATTCTGCCACCCGCTACCGCAGGTGGTGCTGACTTAATTGCTCACTGATGAAGCTTTTTTCTCGAGGAATTTTTCTGCGGTGATCGCTGCCTGCACTCCGTCGGCAACGACGTTTGCTAACTGATAAATCGGGCGGACGCAAAGATCACCCGCCGCGAATAACCCAGGCACTCTGGTTTCCATCAGCTCGTTCACAATCACACGACCGGATTCATCCAGCTCTACCAATTCCGTGACAATTTCCGAACTTGGAATCCAACCGATAAATTCAAAGACGGCCTTCACCGGAATCGTTTCAGTTTCGTTTGTATCCAGATGGCGAATGCGGATCGCATCAACTTCTTTGTCGCCGATAATTTCTTCGACGGTGGCGTTCCAGATCATTTTGACTTTGCTATCGTGCGAATATTCTTCGATCAAAATTTTCTGCGCGGTGAAGTGATCGCGGCGATGCACGTTATTAATGCTTGACGCATAACGCGTCAGAAAATGTCCCTCTTCAACCGCTGAGTTTCCACCGCCGACGACGGCAACGGGAACGTCACGGAAAAATGCACCGTCACAGGTTGCGCACCAGCTGACGCCGCGGCCTTCAAATTTCTTTTCGCCGGGAACATTCAATGTGCGCGGGAATCGTCCCATCGCTAAAATCACAGCTCGTGAAGTTGCTGTTGACCCATCACTCAATTTCACTGTGAACGTGCCGTCATTTTCTGGCGTAATTTGATCAGCTCCGATGCCTTCGCGGACTTCGGCTCCGAAGCGTTGCGCGTGCTTGAGAAAACTTTGCGCAAAATCATAACCCGAAATTCCATCAGCGAATCCTGGATAATTATCAATCGCGGCTGACAGCGCGATCTGTCCGCCCACGAATTTTTTTTCCAGGACGAGAGTCTTAAGCAAGGCGCGTCCGGTATAAACCGCAGCGGCTAATCCCGTCGGACCGCCACCGATAATTATTACGTCAAAATCAGTCATTCGAATTTCCGTGAAAAGTTCTGAGTACCAACTTTAATTGAATGATTTTCCAATTAAAGTAGGTACTCAGAACAGATGTAAAAACTTAAGCAATATGTGATTCAATCAGTGACGAAAGCGAAGCCTGTGCATTGCCGGGCACGCCGACGATAGTCTCAGCCACTTGTCCGCCTTTGTACAAAATCAACGTTGGAATTCCACGAATACCGTACTGCGAAGGCGTATTCGGATTTTCGTCCACATTCATTTTCATGACTTTGGCTTTGCCTTGATATTTCTCAGCAATTGCTTCAATCGTTGGCGCAATCATGCGGCAGGGCCCGCACCAGGCTGCCCAAAAATCCACCAACACCGGCGTTTCTGAACCCAGCACGGCGGTTGCAAAATTATCATCTGTCGCTTCTAAAACATGTTCACTCATAATCTTCTCCTTTTTACTACTGCCAAAATATTACTCCATCAGTTGGCGACATTCCCATACGTTTAGTATTGGAGAATAGTTCGCTGAAAACCGAATTTGCAACTATATCAAAATCAACTGTCTAAGTCTTGTGCCTCACCGCTTACTTGCCGCAACTAATTGATAAGCATTGAGATATTCTCGCGCGGCGCGCTCCCACGAATGATCTGTCAGCATTCCATTGCGCTGAATCTGGCTCCACGCGGCTTTATCATCATAGAGCAGGAACGCTTCGTAAAATTTTTCAACCAGACGATCCGCCGAATAATCATAAAACTTGAAGCCGTTTCCTGACTTCGTAGAGCGCTCAAAATTTGTGATTGTATCGTCCAACCCGCCAACGCCGCGCACGATGGGCACCGTGCCGTATTTCAAACTATACATTTGATTCAGCCCGCACGGCTCATACGCGGAAGGCATCACATACATATCCGCTCCGGCTTCGATTTTGTGCGCCAGCGCGGTGTTGTAGCCAAAATAAACGCCTACTTGATCGGGTCTTGAATCGCGCACATGCTGAAAATAATCTTCGTAGCTTTTCGCGCCGGAGCCGAGCAAAACAAAGAAAGCTCCAGTGTCTAAAATTCTCCAAATGGCATTTGCTAAAAGATCAATTCCCTTCTGCGTCGTCAGTCGAGTAATGATGGCCACGACCGGACGATCAAGTTCCTGCGGCAAATGAAATTGATCTAACAAAGCGCGTTTGCATTCCTGTTTTCCCGCCAGATGGTCGGGCGAAAAATGCGCTGAAATAAATGGATCATGAGCCGGATTCCATTCCTCGTAATCAACCCCATTCAAAATTCCCAGCAGATCATTTTTCCGCCATCGCAATAATCCATCCAGACTATTTCCGTATTCGCTGGTTTGAATTTCATCCGCGTATTTACGGCTCACAGTCGAAAGCGCATCTGAATAAGTCAATCCCGCTTTGAGCGCATTTGCCTGTCCGTGAAATTCTAATCCTCCTTCAAAAACCCCAGCGCCAAGTCCAACATAAGGCAACATCTGAGGATTGAAAATTCCCTGATACGCCAGATTATGAATGCTGAAAAAAGTCGCTGTATGCGCAAAAAAACGATCATCTCGATAAGTGGATTTTAAATAAGCTGGAAGCAATCCGGTTTGCCAATCATTGCAATGAATGACATCAGGCGGAGTGCCAAACCGCTTCATTAATTCAATCGCGGCGCGACTGAAAAAAGCAAAGCGTTCGGCTTCTGCATCGCCTGAGCCGTAGATATACCCTCGCGCAAAATACTCTGGACAATCAATAAAATAAAAAGGCGTGTCGTCCAGCCAATCTTCATACACCGACGCATATTTGACGCCTTCGCCGAACGGGACAACTAAGTCAGAAAATATCTGGTAGCCATTATGCTGGCTCACTACGTCACCGTGCCGAAACGACATTCCGGTGTAGCGCGGCAGGATTACGCGTACTTCGACGCCGATGCGCTTCAAGGCTGTTGGGAGCGCGCCGCAGACATCGGCAAGCCCTCCGGTTTTGGAATAGGGTACGGCCTCAGAGGCAACAATGGTAATTCGCATGATGAATGGAATGCGTCCTTTGAAAATGATTATTTTTCGAACGTGGATACTATGTGCGGAAGGATTTGTTTGTCAATTTAGCTGAAGATTTAAAAATTATAAACATTTTTTAAGTTGTTTATTTCCATATATTTAATAAAAGTAATCGGTAATTTTTTGCTTATTTTGACCTAAAAAAGCTTGACAGTTATGGTAAACTTGCCACGTTGTTTCCGGCAGAACAACAGACAGAATTCAATCGGTTCAAGGAAGCGTTCCACACGCTTAGATTTTTCTACCCTGGCCGGGTAAAAAAATATCGCGGCGCACGGATCCGTTAGTCATAAACGGTGTTGATCATTTTGGTGATGAAATTGGATGCGATTCGCTGCTCCAATCATCCCACAAAGAACCATTTTAAGAACCCAATACCTCGGTTTTTTGCAATTTCACAACCTTAGACTTCTCCTCAAATCGGCTTTTCGGCGGTGCTATGTTCGCTGCTGAATTGACCCCCTGCGATTGATCTAAGAAATATATCTCGCACATAAAAAATTATTCTTTTATCTACAAAATTTTGGACTGGCACATGGTTCAGGATTTTGGATTCGTGTCTTTTTTCGAGGAGTATATATGCAAGAAAACAAAAAAGTCCCGGCAGAGAATGCCCGGAAAAATTCAACTTTAAGTCGACGTAAATTCTTCACTGCAACTTCCACTGGCATCGCGGCCGGCTTGCTGACCACCCACGCAGTCGCCAAATCCAGCGCCTCTGCGCTGACTTTTGATCTGGTGAATGATGCGACTTCCCGCGCCGATCAAGCCCTGAAAATCAGAATCAACGTAGCCATTCTGGAAAGAAGTCGTCCGATCCCAAGTGCGGTGACCAACGGCGACGAAATCGCATTGCCCAACCGCGTCGGATGCTTCTCCAAAACCTTGCCTCACGATGCACAAGGCACAGTCAATGGCAATGCCTACAACCTTTATTTACGCGCGATGAATTCAGGGCTACGCGAAGATTATGAAGCTATTCCGCTGGGTGGCCCGGGCAAACTCATTAATCCGCAGGCGGGTCTGGCATTCGATCTGGAAGGTACGGACTCCCAGCAGTTATCTATACCGGCGGCTCCTGCTTTTTCCAGCGCCGAAGAAGCCGGAGAAATGGCAGAGCTTTATTGGCAGGCGTTGACACGTGACATACATTTTGAAGATTACAATTTTAATCCCTACTTAAAATTTGTCGCGAATGATCTAAATCGTTTTTCAGAATTCAAAGGCCCGCGAAATAATTCACGCGTAGCGCCCGGCACACTGTTTCGCGG
This sequence comes from Blastocatellia bacterium, assembly GCA_043736395.1. GTDB lineage: Bacteria > Acidobacteriota > Blastocatellia > RBC074 > RBC074 > JAFDVL01. The sequence continues at coordinate 6,462 of JAYTCQ010000130.1, forward strand.
AACTTTAAAAGGCGACGAAGTGGGGCCGTATGTCTCACAGTTTCTTTTCAAAGACATCCCTTCCGGCGCACATACGATTAAGCAGCAGTACCGCGTTCCGAATCTCGGCAACGATCACATGAAAACATTTAGTGATTGGTTACGGATTCAAAATGGCAACGCGCCAATTCGCCCCATTAGTTACGATGATATTCCGCGCTACATACGCAACAATCGTGACCTCGGCGAGTACGTACATCTTGATTATACCTATCAGGCATTTCTCAACGCCGCGCTGATTTTATTGAGCTATGGAAGACCTGCGCTGGATGAAAATAATCCATATTTGTCTTCCCGAACACAGAATCCGTTTGCAACTTTTGGCGCGCCGCAGGTTCTGGATGTCGTAGCGCGGGTCGCAAATTCCGCCCTCAAAGCCGCCTGGCATCAAAAATGGAATGTGCATCGTCGTCTGCGTCCTGAAGAATTTGGTGGCTGCGTTCATAACAATGCGACTAAAGTTTCTTCGCATCCGATTCACGAAGAACTATCCCGTTCCAACGTTTTGAATGAAGTGTACAACTATACCGGTTCATATCTGCTGCCGATGGGATATGCCGAAGGTTGCCCTGCGCATCCGGCTTATCCTTCCGGTCACGCGACAATTGCTGGCGCGTGCGTGACAGTGCTGAAAGCATTTTTCAATGAGGACTTTGTGGTTCCGAACCCTGTTTACGCTAGTCCTGATGGGTTGGAGCTGTTCACGTATCGTCGCGGTTCGCTGACAGTGGGAGGCGAATTAAATAAGTTGGCTTCCAATATTGCGATTGGTCGTAATGCCGCCGGAGTCCATTGGCGTTCAGATGCTTTGGAAGGAATCAAACTGGGCGAAGCGGTTGCGCTGTCCTGCCTTGAGAATTTCCGTCCGACATTTAATGAAACATTCAGTGGATCCAATCTGACGAAATTCGATGGCGTAAAAATCACGATCTAAACAAATTGATCAGAGTTACGCGTTGACGCGTGTACGAGTTTTCTAAGATACGTACATATGTCAACGCGTAACTCTGAACGATCAACTTTGTTTTTCTTCCTTCGACCACAAGCGGCGTATTTCCAAAACTTCATCGCTCAGATTCTGCAATTGTTCTTTAATGGCTTCTCCCTGCAAAACAATTTTTGGAAATTGATTCTGGAGCGTGAACGGTCTTTTATTTTCACGATCCACGGGCGGCACTCGCGTCACACCTTCATACAATCGAAACTCCGTCACAGCCGCATTTTGCTTGACCCATTTCAGCGCCCGACCTGTTTCGGCATCGCATTCAGAAATGGCATTAAGCAAAGCGCTGCATGTAAACCCAGTACAAAAAACATTTTTCTGACGACAACCGTTTGCGCTAAGATTTCGACACATCGGAGGGCAACACCCGGTTCCCTGTTCGTGGCACTGACGACAAATTTCTCCAGCCCCGCTTTGTTCCCAGAAACGATCCAGCTCGGAAATTAATTCAGTTCGTGAAAATTTTTCTGTGGGAGAAGTAGAAGCAAAATTTCTGCTTCGACGTTCGTGGCGGACACATTTTACGCACAGCCAAAGCTCTTGCGGAACAGCCTGCTCACCAACGCGTAAGAGCGCATATAGCTCGTATTGACGGGCATTCGGAGAAGCACAGCTTTGACAATTTTGATTCATTTAGTTAGGGAAAATACTTTAAGGGAAAGAATTCCATGAGCAACGTAGCGCAATCCAGCCATGCATTAGTTTCTACACAAGTCCGATTGATTTAAGCTCCAGCGGAGCGGAATGTTTATAGGAAGTCCGTAAATATTGGCTTTTAGCTCCATCGGAGCGGCATATGTCGCTCCGATGGAGCTTGGTAATTTGGTATCGCAACCCCTATAAATATTTCGCTCCTACGGAGCTGGAATACTTGTGTAGAAACTAATGCCAGCCATGGTTGCGACAGGCTTTGCAGCAAAGCCTAATCTCTGACTCCATCACAACTTGAATGGTCAGCATATATCTTCGTAAGCCTAAAGTAATGTTAGCAGAAGAGATAAAACGGAACAGACGGAAATAACGGAACATCTCTAAAGACGGTTGGGTTGTCAAGAGGAAAAAAGACAGAGCTTGACAAGGTCGCGGCGAAGCAACTGTTTT
>JAYTCQ010000131.1:0-34244 GCA_043736395.1 Blastocatellia bacterium
CGCTGTTAGTTTGGTGATAAATCTTGTCGGCGTTTTCATAGCTTCTCATTCTACCAGATTCTTTATGTCCCTCTACTTAAATCGTATTTGCCAGCGTCCCATCACGCTTGTAAGATCGTGGATATGAAAAAAATCTTCTGTGTCGTCGCTATTCTCTTTGTGAGTTTACTGTTCACAAATCTGATTCATCATTCATTCGCCATCGGAACTTCTGTTTCGCTCACGACGATTAATCAGGCATATACGCAAAATTTCGACAGCCTGGCTGTGACCGGAACTTCGAATGTGACACCGCCGGGATGGGGCTTTAATGAAACCGGAACGAGTCTGGATACGAATTATCGAACAGGCGATGGGACGGCGAATTCGGGAGACACGTATAGCTTTGGCAGCAACGCTGATCGCGCGCTCGGAACGCTGCAAAGCGGATCATTAATTCCGGTAATTGGTGCGTGTTTTACGAATAATACGGGCAGTCCGATTACCAGTTTGGACGTTGTTTATACCGGTGAGCAGTGGCGTTTGGGAACGGTGGCGCGGGTTGATCGGTTGGATTTTCAATACAGCGTAGACGCGACAAGTTTGACGACGGGAAGTTGGGCGAATCTTGATGCACTGGATTTTTCTTCGCCGAATACAGCAGTTGTTGGCGCATTGGACGGAAATCTTGCCGTCAATAAAACTGTGATTACGGCAAAAATTACGGGATTAAATATTGCGAATGGCGCAACGATTTTTATTCGCTGGAATGATTTTAATGCCAGTGGAGCGGACGATGGTTTAGCCGTTGATGATTTTTCTTTGACTCCGAAAACCGGAGACGCTCCACCTCCGCCGCCAACCATCATCGCGATCAATGCGATTCAGGGAACAGGTAGCACTTCGCCTCTTGTGGGAAATTCTGTAACGACAGTTGGCATTGTCACCGGAGTGAAATCTAACGGATTTTTTATTCAATCAAAAATTGCTGATAGTGACGCGAATACTTCCGAAGGAATTTTTGTTTTTACGAGCACTGCGCCGCCTGCTTCGGCAGCCGTCGGCAACGAAGTACAGGTGAGCGGAACCGTCGTCGAATTTATTCCGAGTACTGATCCGGGCAGTCCGCCGCTGACTGAAATCAGCAATTCTCCAGTGGTTTCGCTGGTCTCAAATAATAATGGATTGCCGATAGCTGTGACACTTACTGCCGCTGACACAAATCCCGCAGGCTCCGGCGAACAGCTCGAACGTTATGAAGGAATGTTAGTGAAATTTGCTTCGCTGACGGCGGTAGCTCCGACCAGTGGAACGGTTAGTGAAGCTAATGCTACCTCAACTTCCAATGGAGTATTCTATGCTGTAATCACAGGCATCCCGCGCCCTTTTCGCGAACCCGGCGTCGAGCTTCCGACCATCCATCCGGCGACTATTCCGCGCTTTGATGGAAATCCTGAACGGCTGAGAATTGATAGTGATTCATTGATCGGAGCTGAAACTCTGAATGTGACTTCTGGTGCAGTTCTAACGAACGTGACGGGTGTTTTGGATTATGGTTTCCGCACTTATACGATCCTTCCGTTGCCCGGAAATCAGTTGCAGGCAAACGTCACAGGCAATGTGAATTTAGCTTCTGTGCCCGCTGCGAGTACGAATGAATTTACGGTAGCTTCAGCGAACGTCGAAAGATTTTTTGATACGACAGATGACGCCGGAACGAGTGATGTAGTCCTGACCGCCGATGCCTTTGCCCGCCGCTTAAATAAAGCTTCTTTAGCCCTTCGCAACGTGCTGCGAAGTCCTGATATTATTGGCATTGAAGAGATGGAAAACCTTTCAGCTCTGCAATCACTCGCCGCAAAAATTAATAGCGATACAATTGCCGCCGGAGCAGCCGACCCGAAATATGTTGGCTACCTCGAAGAAGGCAATGACGTGGGCGGAATTGATGTTGGATTTTTAGTCAAAACTTCGCGTGTGACTGTGGTGAGTGTGACGCAGGAAGGGAAGGCTACGACGTTTGTGAATTCAGCGAACGGGCAAAGCGATGTTCTGAATGATCGTCCGCCGCTTCTCTTGAAAGCAGTTGTCAATTCTTCTGAAGGAATTGCGTTTTCGATCACTGTCATTGTCAATCATTTGCGTTCGCTTAACAGCGTAGACGATCCCGTAGACGGCAATCGCGTTCGACAAAAGCGTCGCGCACAGGCTGAATTTTTAGCGAATTTAATACAAGCCCGACAAACTGTAGACCCGAACGAAAGGCTTATTTCTATTGGGGATTACAACGCTTTTCAATTTAATGATGGCTTGGTGGATTTGATAGGTACGATCAAGGGTACGCCGACTCCGCCGGATCAAGTTGTGCTCGCGAGCACAGATTTAGTCAATCCGGATTTGACGGATTTAGTTGAACTTGTCCCGCTTGCTGAGCGTTATTCCTACAGCTTCGACGGCAACGCGCAAGTTATAGATCACGAACTGGTAAACGCTCCGTTGATGAATTTTTTCAGCCGCATCACGTTCTCGCGCAGCAACGCCGACTTCCCTGAAATTTATCGAACTGACGCGAATCGTCCCGAACGAATTTCGGATCACGACGCCGCAGTCGCGTATTTTAATTTCACTTCGCGGGTGGATCGAAATAGAAGAGATGGTGGACGAAGAGATGCGCCGTCGAGAACGAGGCAGTAAAACCGTAGCGCAACCAGCCATGGTTGCGACAGATTTTTTGCCGTAGCAAAAAATCTAATCTTTCACACTATTCAGAATACAGATAACGACCACATACTTTCGCAAGTTGATAAGTTTTTGCCAGTGCTGCATTAATGGAATAGATTAGCATTTTTGCTACGGCAAAAATGCTGTCACAACCATGGCTGGTTGCGCTACTTTTTATAGCTCCATTTCCATTGCTGCCATTCGCTCACCAGACCTGCTTTGACCGGATTATTTAGCACGTAATTTACGATGCGATCAAATTCTGCTCCATCTCGGACGACATGATCGTAACTTTCTGTTTGCCAGAATGATCCACTTCGATGCAAAGCCTTGTTACATTTTCTCGCTGTGTATCCTTTGAGTGATTCCATGATCTTGCTTACTGTAGGAGCCATGCTGTGAAATCATACGCCGCGTTTTGTTTGGTAAACTTGCAAGTCCTCTTCACTAACGTTCGCTATAAAAACCATGTGGACATGATTTGGCATAATGCAGTAGGCATCAAGTTGATATTCCTTGTTATCTCGGTGGTGAAGGCTCTCCTTAATAACCTCAGCAACCGTTTCATCTCCCAGCCACGTTGGTCCGAAATTGTCTGTGTGCAAAGCTTCTTCAAAAGTTCGAAACCAATAACGATGAAATTCTAAATGAGCTTTGTCAGCTGAGAGTTCATCCTGAAACCTCTTTTGTTCCAAACACGATTTCTTTAGTTCGTATTCATCCAACAAAGCTTTTGGAATGGAACCAGCCAAGCGAAAGGTAATAAATAATGTCGCTCCGAGAGGATGGATGTGAGGTAGATTTCGCCGGAAATATTGTTTGTAGCTTTGATCGCGCATTTTTCGAATGTAGCGCAACCAGCCATGGTTGCGACAGCCTTTTGCTTCAAAAGGCTAATCTTTCACACTATCAGGATACCGATGATGACCATAAATCTTCGCAAGACGCTTAGCTTCAGCCAGTATTGCGATGATAGGATAGATTAGGTTTTTGCTGCGGCAAAAAAGCTGTCGCAACCATGGCTGGTTACGCTACGAAGTTGCGGGCTGCTGCTGTGTCACACAATGTATCGAACCTAGTCCCCAAATTAAGTCTGTACAATCAATGCTGATGACTTCACGCGTCGGGAAAAGTTTTTGTAAAATTTCAGCGGCTTTGACATCGTTTTTGTGACGATAGGTCGGGAGCAGTACGGCTTTATTTGCGATATAAAAATTCGCGTAACTCATCGGCAGGCGCTGATCCTCCATGTATCTCTCGCCGGGCATCGGCATCGTGGCTACGCGAAATGGATTGCCATCCTGATCTTTCATTTTCAGCAACCGCTCATAATTTTCTTTGAGCAGCTGATAGTTTTCATCCACCGGATCGTCTTCCAAAACAGTCACAATTGTGTCGTGTGAAGTGAAGCGCGTGAGGTCGTCTACGTGTCCGTCGGTGTCGTCTCCGACGATGCCATCGCCGAGCCATAAAATATTCGTGACCCCTAAATAATCCCGTAAATATTGCTCAATCTGCGCTTGATTTAAATGCGGATTACGATTTGGATTCAGCAAACATGCTTCGGTAGTCAGCAGCGTACCTTTGCCGTTCACATCAATCGAACCGCCCTCCATCACAATATCCGGCGTGAAAAGTGTTTCGTTGAATTCGTGCGCAATGCGCGTCGGGACTACATCGTCTAAATCGGCGGGGAGATATTTTCCGCCCCACGCATTAAATCCCCAATCGTTGATGGCGCGTTCGTGCTTGCCGTTAATTTTACGGGTCACATAAATCGGCCCGTGATCGCGACACCAAGCATCATTGGTGGGATTGAAATGAAACATCACACGCTGCAAATTCACTTCTGCTTCTCGTAAAACTTTGCGGACGCGTTCGGCAAATTCTTCATCAGCAACATTGATGCGGACGAATTCAGAGTCGGTTAAATTCTTCACGATTTGCGCGAAGACTGCGGGAACGGGTTCAAAAGCTCCCGGCCAACTGGCTTCTTTGTGCGGCCACGAAAGCCACGTTCCTTCGTGCGGTTCCCATTCGGCGGGCATTGTGTAGCCGAGGGCGGCAGGAGTTTGGGGTGAATTTTGTTTCATAAAAATCAAAAGGCAAAAATCAAAAGGCAAAAATTAAAAGTAAATTTGGAAAGGCTGCGCCACTTATATAAATAAAAAAAGTGCCGACCTTTTGCCTTTTAACTTTTGATATTTGCCTTTTGATTTTCCCTTCTTCAGTCAATAAATCTCTTTGTAATCTCGCCATACGCATCAATCCTGCGATCACGTAAAAATGGCCAGTGCGTACGCTGAATGTCAGATTTATTAAAATCAATTTCAGCGATCAAAATCTGTTCCTGTTCGATTTCGCCTTTGGTGACGATTTGTCCGGACGGATCGGCGAGAAAACTTTGTCCCCAGAATTTGATGCCTTTGCCGGGATGTTCGCTTGGCGTTTGTTCGTGTCCGACGCGGTTGATGGCGGCGACGTAGACGCCATTCGCTACGGCGTGTGAACGTTGAATCGTTTCCCATGAAGCGTGCTGACGTTCGCCGTATTCTTCAAATTCATCGGGCTGCCAGCCAATCGCCGTCGGATAAAATAAAATTTGCGCACCGCTCAGCGCCGTCAATCGCGCGGCTTCGGGATACCACTGATCCCAGCAAATTAAGACTCCGATTTTGCCGTAGCGGGTCTCGAAAGTTTTGAAGCCTAAATCGCCCGGCGTGAAATAGAATTTCTCGTAAAATAGCGGATCATCCGGGATGTGCATCTTTCGATATTTGCCGAGCAATGCGCCGTCAGCGTCAATAACGACAGCGGTATTGTGATACAGCCCTGGTGCGCGCCGTTCAAATAATGAACCGATAATGACGACTTCATGTTTCGCGGCAATTTTCTGTAACGCTTCGGTGACGGGGCCGGGGATTGGCTCCGCTAAATTAAAATTATCGTGGTTTTCGGTCTGGCAAAAATAGAGCGAAGTGAAGAGTTCCTGCGTACAAATAATCTTCGCGCCAAGCTTGGCGGCTTCTTCAATTTTTGCGAGGCATTTCTGAATGTTTTCCTGCGGCTCAGCCGTACAGGACATCTGGATCAATCCGATTTTAGTTTTCATATCGCGGGAATTATATCGAATGTCGGATAGAGGGGGAAGTGATGGGGGGAAAGTGATGAGTGCTGAGTCAGGAGTAACGAGTGTCTTTCTTCTCAGCACTCATCACTTTCCCCCCATCACTTTCTTCTGTTTAATTTGACGCTACGCAGAACGAACATTATCTTGTAGTATTCAACTTTGCAGAGGAGCAATTTTATCTTTATGGCTGAACCCGAAAATGTACCGCAGTTTAATCCACCGAAAACCATTGTCCGCGAATACGCTGAAATGATTTTAGTGACAGGTGTCCAAGTCCTGTTTCTGATGACGTTTATTTTTCAGGCGATGAACGTCCCGACCGGATCCATGCAAAATACGATTAATATTGGCGATCAATTCTTCGTCAATAAATTTATGTACGGCAAACCCGAAGCTCTGCTGAGTAAGATTTTGCCGCAACGTGAGATCATCCGCGGTGATGTCGTGGTTTTTAAATGGCCGAAAGATACGAAAGTGAATTACATCAAACGCTGTGTCGGATTGCCTGGTGATGAAATTTTAGTCAAAGGACGAACTATTTTTATTAACGGTCAGGAAGTTCCGGAACAAAAAGTTTTTGTTGATTTTCCTCATTATGTCGACAAGCTTTCCGAGCTGCCAATTGTGCGTGAAGAAACTGCTCCGCCGAATGCGAAATGGAAAACTTATTACAAGGATTCGCGCGAAGAAGATTATGAAAACAGTCAGATGATTTTCGCTGTTGATAAGCCAATTAAAATTCCGGCTGACCATTATTTTATGATGGGCGACAGTCGCGATAACAGTTTGGACAGCCGTTATTGGGGTTTTGTGCCGCGTGAATTTATTGTGGGTCGTCCGCTGTATGTGTATTGGTCATTCAATTCCCAGGAACCAGGCAGCTCCAATTGGATGGATTTCGTCAAGTTCCGAAGGTTTGGAACAGCGATTAAATAAAACGTTCATTGTGTATGAATACCGAAGTTTTAGAGCCAGTCTCAGCCGAATCTGTGAGCGCCACAGATTTACTTTTCAATCGTGAACTTAGTTGGATTGAATTCAATCGTCGTGTCCTGGATGAAGCGTTGGATACGTCGCAGCCGTTGCTTGAGCGCTTAAAGTTCCTCGCTATTTTCTCAACCAATCTCGACGAATTTTTTATGGTGCGCGTTTCGGGTTTGCAGGAACAACTCGAAGCCGATCCCGCTACACTTTCGCCGGATGGCTTAAAGCCAGGTCAGCAACTGCGATTAATTTCCGAACAGCTTCGACCTTTAGTCACGCAACAACTGGCGTGTTTGAATTCTGAAATCTTACCTCTGCTGGAAATGCACGACGTGCGGATTGTCCCGTACGCTGAGCTGGGACTCGCGCAGCGCGAGACGTTGCGGACAATTTTCGATGAACGAATTTTTCCAGTGCTGACTCCGCTGTCGTTCGATCCCGGGCATCCGTTTCCGTATATTTCCAATATCAGCTTGAACCTTGGAACGTTCGTAGTTCCGGCGCAGCCAGACGAAGATGAAGAAATAAAATTTGCCCGCATCAAGCTTCCACCGAATGTGCCGCGTTTGATTCGGCTCGGCGATTCGCATCATTTTGCTTTGCTCGAAGAAGTCGTTGCCGCCCATATCGAAAAACTTTTTCCTGGGATGAGCGTGCTCGAATGTCAGCCCTTCCGCATTACGCGCGACGCTGATATTGAAATCGAAGAAGACGAAGCGGGGGATTTATTGCGCTCCATCGAAAAGCAAATTCGTCAACGCCGCTTCGGGTTCGGCGTCCGGTTGGAAGTCGCTTCCGGGATGAGTGACCGGATGGTAAAGCTGCTGCAAAAATCTTTGGATTTGGTCGAACAGGATGTTTATTCCATTGATGGCTTGCTGAACATTCCCGACTTGATGACGATTTATAAACTTGATTTACCGGACTTGAAAGACAAGCCGTTCACGCCTGCGACGCCGGCTGCCTTGCGTGCTTCTGAATCTATTTTTGAGGCGATTAAAGCGCAGGATATTCTGTTGCATACGCCGTATGATTCGTTCGCGCCGGTAGTTGAATTCCTGCGGGCGGCAGCGCGTGATCCAAAAGTTGTGGCCATCAAGCAAACGCTTTACCGCGTCGGCGTGGATTCTCCTATCGTCGAAGCTCTGATTGAAGCCGCTGAAAACGGCAAACAGGTTTCTGTGTTAGTTGAATTGAAAGCCCGCTTTGATGAAGAGAATAATATTCAGTGGGCGCGCCGACTGGAAAAAGTCGGCGTCCATGTGGTGTACGGATTATTGGGCTTAAAAACTCACGCCAAAATCGCGCTTGTCATTCGGCAGGAAGGGGAAGTCCTGCGGCGTTATGTGCATCTGGCAACCGGAAATTACAATCCTGTGACCGCCAAAATTTATACAGATATTGGATTATTTACCGCCCATCCTGATTTCGGCGCGGATGCTTCTGAGCTGTTCAATTTTCTGACGGGATATTCGCGTCAGAGTGAATTTAGAAAGCTTCTGGTCGCGCCGGTCAATTTGCGAAATAAATTTACAGAACTGATTCGCCGTGAAATTACGAATCACGTGGCAGGTCAGCCTTCAGGAATTACGGCGAAATTTAATACCCTGACTGACACCGCAATTATTGATGAACTGTACGCCGCTTCGCGTGCCGGTGTCCCCATAGATTTGATTATTCGCGGCGTCTGTTGTTTGCGTCCGGGCTTAAACGGGCAGAGTGAAACGATCCGTGTTGGTTCAATTGTGGGACGTTTTCTGGAGCATTCGCGCGCATACCGTTTCGTGAATGGAGGAGCCGAAGAAATTTATTTAGGCAGTGCCGATTGGATGAGCCGCAATCTTGATCGTCGGGTCGAAGTTATTTTTCCAGTGATGGACGAACGCTTGCGTGAACGAGTTAGTCGCGAAGCACTTGAAGTTCCACTGGCGGATCACGTCAAAATGCGCTGGCTGCAAACAGATGGCAGCTATCTCCGACCTCCCCGCCGCGAAGACGAAGCGCTGAATTCTCAGGAATATCTCTTGTCGTTAATTCAAAATAATTAAATTTGATATTTGGTCTTGGATTTTTGGTCTTTGATGAGATACAAAAATATTAAGTCCAGCATAAAAAGTTTCACTCGTGCTGCTTTTATTTTAGATCAAAAAATATCATCTCTCCCGAAATCCGAAATCTTTCCTATGACAATTCCCCTCATCATCAACGCCGATGATTTTGGTTATTCTTCGGCGGTCAATCGCGCCGTTATCAAAGCCCATCGTGAAGGTATTTTGACCAGCACGAGTTTGATGGTTAATGAACGCGCTGCAACGGAAGCCGTCCAACTCGCCAAAGAAAATCCTGATCTTGCAGTAGGCTTACATTTAGTGCTGGTGCTGGGAACTTCGACTCTGCCCCACGAACAAATCCCATCGCTCACTAATCGCAATCATGAATTTTTAAAAAGCCCCCCGCTCGCCGGGATAAAATATTTTTTCAGCCGACAGGCGCGACGTGAACTCAAAAAAGAAATGCGCGCGCAGTTCGAAAAATTTGTCGCGACCGGGCTGCCGTTTTCTCACGTCGACGGACATACGCACCTGCACATGCATCCCGTAATTTTTGACGAACTCATTGAGCTTTGCGAAGAATTTAATGTGCGAAGAATTCGCGTTGTCGGAAGTGAAATGAAACTTAGCCTGAGCCTTGATCGGTCTGCGCTGCCCTTCAAAATCATTGTGGGGACGGTCTTCAAATTGCTGGCGAAACGTTGTGACAAAAAGCTGGCAGGGCGTGGCTTCGCGGTTCCCGAAAAAGTGTACGGACTGCTGCAAACAGGCAACATGAATGAAAAATATATGTTGGAATTAATCCCAAAAATGGAAAAAGTTCCGAGTGAAATCTATGCGCATCCGCTTTCGCCGGAAGCCGAAAACTGGAATCTTGAACAAAATCCTGGGGGAATTGCCGAATTAAATGTATTGCTAAGTGCCGAGGTTCGTGAAAGAATATTGATGGCTGGGTTCAGCCTAACAACATATCGTCAACTGTAAATCTGCCGAAAACCTCTAATCTTTTCGGCCTCGCGAAGACAATTTTTTAGATTTGCTACACCTCGAAAAATCGTAGGTAGTTAGAAAATTGTCACCATCATTTTTTGGCCTTCTATGAATTACTTTAAGCCGTTGGATGGATTACGAGGGATCGCCGTACTTCTGGTGGTCTTGTTTCATTACGACTACCTCGCGGTGGGCTGGATCGGCGTGCAAATTTTCTTTGTGATTTCCGGTTTTCTGATCACTTCGATTCTGGTAAATGATAAAGAGCTGAAATTTAGTTTCTTTCTAAAGCGTTTTTACTGGCGTCGAACGCTCCGCATCTTCCCGCTTTATTTCGGTTATCTCATTCTTTTGTCGTTGATTTTTTTGATCACCAGACAGCCGAATCTTTTTGCAACGGATTGGTTTTTTCTTTTTTCTTACACATATAATTATTCGTGGTTGCAACTTCCATTCTCAGGAACGCGGGCGTACTCACATTTCTGGTCATTAGCCGTTGAAGAGCAATTTTATTTATTCTGGCCGCCCATTGTTTATTTCCTCTCGCGCCAATCGCTGCGCAAAACAATCATCGCACTTGTTCTGTTATGCCCAATTATTCGGGTGTTGTCAGTGATGTTTGCGCAGGCTTATTATCCTGAACATCCGGCGCCGTGGTTATTTGCTTATAGCCCGACGACCAGCCAGATTGATGCTCTGGCGACGGGGGCGGGACTGGCGATGCTTCAGTTGAAGCAAAGCAAATTTCACTTACCCATTTTTCTTATTTTGACAGTATTCATGTTGGGACTGGGAGTCATGAATATGGCTCCGTTGGTGGCGGAACCGTGGCATCAACTCATTGTGGAGCATCGGCCAATGCCGCTAATGCGCGTGCTGTACACATTTGGCTTTGCCTTCGATGGAACCAGTAATTATCAATACATCTGGCGTTATACGATTCTAAATTTTTGGTCTGCATATTTGATCGTGAATTTGCTAAGCGGCAATTTTATCACCCGAATATTAAGCAACAGATTTCTGGTGTACACCGGAAAACTTTCCTACGGGATTTATGTTTTTCATTATCCACTGGTCGGATTGGCAATTTTACTGGGTGCCGAACTGAGTTCGATTTCTCCGAAAGGGCTGGGAGCTTTTGCTATTTATCTAAGCGCGGTCTACCTGGCTGCCGCGATCAGCTTCCGCTTTTTTGAGAGTAAATTTATTGCCTGGAAAGACCTGAAATTCACCAAGCCAAAGCAATCGTCAGCACCGGAATCATTGGCTCCTCAGTTGATCAATAATCCGGTGACTTCTTAAAAAATGCAGAAGCCGGCACGCAGTAAGGGCGTTTTTACATAACGTGCGATTTCGCACATGATAAGAGCGCCCTTACTGCGTGCCGGCTTCTGCATTACGCCTTGCCAAATTCTAAATGCTGCGTAACATCAAGCGAGCATGAAAACCCTGATTGTCTTATTTCTCGCCATCATCTGTCAGACTCTGGGCGATGTGTGCCTGACCAAAGGCATGAAAAGCATCGGCGAAGTCAATACACTGAATCCGGCTGAACTTTTACAGCTGGGATTTCAAGTCTTCACGAATCCTTATATCTGGCTGGGGATTGCCATCCTGACAATTTTTTATTTCCTCTATCTCGCCGCGCTTTCGTGGGCGGATTTGAGTTATGTGTTACCCGTGACAGCCTTCGGGTATACGCTGAACGCGCTAATGGCGAAATATTTTTTGCACGAACATATTTCACTGTCGCGATGGTTCGGGACATTAGTCATTTGCTTTGGCGTTGCCATTGTTTCGCGTACGGAGCAAAAGACTACCGGGGGTGACAACGACCAATGAAGACGCCGCTTTTATTGTTTTCACTGATAATTTTTAGTTCGCTCGGAGAAATTCTTTCCGCCCGTGCGATGAAGCAAATCGGTGAGATTTCTTTTCGTCCAAAATTGCTGCTTCGAACAATTCCGAAATTTTTTACCAACGTGAATTTAATCGTCGGCGTCGCATTTTTAGCCATTTCGTTTTTTTCTTTTTTGAGTTTGTTGAGTTATGCGGATTTAAGTTTTGTCGTACCGCTGACGGCAATTGGCTACATTACGAATACGATAGGTGCAAAATTTTTGCTCAAAGAAACGATCTCGGCGGCGCGATGGATGGGGACAATTTTGGTGACGATTGGCGTGGCAATCATTTCGCTTTCCGGCAAGTTAGAAGCTCCGCTACTAGGATTTTTGTTCGATCTTCATGACCACATTTATCATTTCTTAAATCCTGACAATGCGGTTTTTACGCCCGTATTTATTAGCTTATTTTCGTTGCGAGCATTTTTGTTACTACTGGTCATTGCAGCACTTGCATATTATTTGATCGCCTTCATCGCAGGAATTTTATGGACGATAGATCGTCGGCGACAGCGCGAACTCGGAACAGATTTCACTCCGCCGATTTCAATTTTGATTCCGGTGCGCGGCGCAGATGAAGAAAGCTATGAAACCTTTGCCAGTTTTTGTCGGCAGGATTATCCAGATTTTCAAATTCTTTTTGGCTGCCGTGACAAGGACGATTCGGCTGTGCCAATCATTCGAAAATTACAGAGTGAATTTCCTGATACAAAAATTGAATTGAGCATTTCAGCCAATGAAATCGGGACGAATGCGAAGGTTTCCAACCTTCAAAATATTTATCAGCACTCGCGGCACGACTACATTTTTATCGTAGACAGCGACATCAAAGTGGAGCCGGATTATTTGCGGCGAGTCGTGGCTCCGTTGCAAAAATCAAAGGTTGGAATGGTGACGTGTTTATATCGCGGAACGCGGGCGAAAAGCTTTGCTTCGTTGCTCGAAAATATCGGATTGTCTTCCACGTTCGGCCCGGAAGTGATGACTTCGCGGATGTTGGAAGGAGTCAACTTTGCACTCGGCTCGACGATTGCGATGAAGAGAGAAACACTCAATAAAATCCGAGGCTTCGCTGCGATTGCGGATTATCTGGCAGATGATTTCTGGCTTGGATATTTGACGGCGAAAGAAGGATTTGAAATCGTTATTTCAGATGTCGTCGTAGATCACGTTCCCAAACGCGAAACGATGATTTCGATGTTGAAGCATCAATTACGATGGAACAAAGCTGTGCGGCTTTCACGTCCGAAAGGATACGCCGGATTGATTTTGACCTACGGAATTGCGACTTCGTTTTTGTTGTTGTTGAGTTTGAATTTTTCATTCGCCGCGTGGGTTTTATTTTTTTGTACGATGATTGTTCGATTGTTGACTGCGGTGTTTGGTGGCGTGATTTTGATGAAGGATACAACACTACTGAAAAATTTATGGTTGCTTCCCATCCGCGATTTTATTGGCTTTGGTGTGTGGTTGGCGGGATTGTTTGGGAATAAAGTTGAATGGCGCGGCGTGAAATATTCTTTGACGAACGATGGAAAACTGATTCTCCGTCGCAGCGCGACGCCTGACTTTAGCCGTGGTGTTTCAACCCACGGGAAAGATGCGAACGAAGTTTCTCGTCACGTTAGTGACGATTGAACTCAGCCGTCGCTAACGCGACGAAGTGGGTTGAAACCGCACGGCTAAATTCAATCGTCGCGATGCGACGGAATTGGAAACTACTTTTCTTTGCTGATCCATTCATACAGCGTTGGCAAAACAAACAACGTCAACAACGTCGAAGTTATCAATCCGCCAATCACAACAGTCGCCAAAGGTCGTTGCACTTCGGCTCCAGGAGCAGTCGAAAGCGCCATCGGGATGAATCCTAAGCTGGCGACTAATGCTGTCATTAACACAGGTCGCAAGCGGGAACTGGCTCCGTCAAGAACGGCTTCGTGAACAGCTTTTCCGGATTCGCGGAGTTGATTAATATAGCTCACCATCACGACACCGTTCAGGACTGCGACGCCGAAAAGCGCGATGAATCCAACGGACGCGGACAAGCTCAAATCTAAATCTCGCAGCCATAACGCTGCGACTCCACCAACTAAAGCGAACGGCAAATTCGCAATAATTAGCGTCGCATATTTCAATGAATTGAACATTGAGTAAAGCAACAAAAAGATCAATAAAATTGCGATGGGAACGACGATGTAAAGTCGTTTCATGGCGCGTTGCTGATTTTCAAATTCTCCGCCCCAGGTCAGAAAATATCCGGTCGGTAATTTAATTTCTTTCTCAATTTGTTTTTGCGCGTCCGCGACAAAACTGCCGATGTCACGACCTCTCACATTGGATTGAATCACGAGGCGACGTTGCGCGTCTTCGCGGTTAATAACTTCGGGACCTTCGGTTGTTGTGATGGTGGCGACCTGTCCCAGCGAAATACGTTCGCCGTTTGGCGTCGGCAACAACAAGCTCAGGATAGATTGATTATCGCGGCGGCGGGCTTCCGGCACTTTGACGACAACATCAATCTGGCGGCGTCCGTCAATCACAGCGGTGGCGATTTGTCCGCCCATTGCAGTTTCAATCACTTGTTTAATGTCTGTGACGTGCAATCCATAACGTGCCATTTCATCGCGCTTGATCTTAATCTGTAATTCGCCTGCGCCGCCAAGCGTTTCGACCTGTACGTCAGCCGCGCCGGGTACGCGCTCCAGCACTTTTTGAATACGTTCAGCGTTTTGTTGTAACTGCTCAAAATCATCGCCAAATAATTTCACTGCAACATCGGCGCGGACGCCGGAAATGACTTCATCCATTCGCATTTCCAGCGGCTGCGTAAAGTTGTAGGCAATACCGGGAACGTCCTTTAATTTTTTATCAAAAGCTTCAATCAATCCTTCGCGTGTCTTCGCAGTTTTCCATTCGGCGGGTGGCTTTAAAAGCACATAGACATCAGCCTGATAAATCCCCATCTGATCAATTGCCGGTTCAGGGCGACCCAGTTTCGTGACAACATTATTGACTTCGGGGAATGTCAGAAGAGCCTGTTCGACCATCTGCGAAATATTTACGGACTGTGTCATTGAAACTGATGGTAAGCGACGCGTTTCAATGAGAAACTGACCTTCATCCAGACGCGGCATAAATTCTGTTCCCAAACGGCTCATCGAAATTACTGTCACCACCACCGCGAGCAATGATAGCCCAACGGTTAGCATACGCCATTGCATTACTACTTTCAGCGCACGATGATAAATGGCTTGCATTCCAAGCATCAGTTTTTCGTGCAGTCCATGTTTGTGGGGGCGTAGCACCAGTGACCCAAGCATAGGAACCAATAGTAATGTCAGGGCTAAGGCTCCGATCAGCGCACAACACACCGTCAACGCCATCGGACGAAACATACGTCCTTCCAATCCTTCCAACGCAAACAATGGCAAATAGACAGCGATGATAATGATAATACCAAAGACAATGGGCTTGCCGACTTCGAGTGCGGAATCACGAATGAGATTGAGGCGTGAATTTTTTGCTTGCGTGGCGGTTGTCGCGTCGGGGTTTGCAGGTGCATTATTCAGGCGGCTAATAAAATTCTCAATCATCACCACTGCGCCATCTACGATCAATCCAAAATCAACTGCACCCAAACTCATCAGGTTAGCCGTTAAGCCGAACGCTTTCATGCCAATAAACGCAATCAGCATCGAAAGTGGAATAATAACGGCGACAATTAATGAGGCGCGAATATTCCATAAAAATAAAAATAGGACGGCAATCACCAGCAAGCCGCCTTCGATCAAATTCGTAGCAACCGTACGAATCGTGCGATTGATAAGGTCTGTTTGTTCGTAAAATGGGATGATTTTGACGCCGTCCGGCAATGCTTTTTCAATTTGACGAAAACGTTCATGGACTTTTCCGATGACCTCTTTCGAGCTTTCGCCGCGCGTCATAATCACCATTCCTGACATGACTTCGCCCTTGCCGTCTTTGCTGGTAGCACCTTGTCGGGTGGCTGCGCCAATCTGCACTTCAGCTACATCTTTCACCTTAATCGCAACGCCCGTCGTTGATTTGATGGCCACATTGCGAATGTCTTCTTCGGCATTTGCCGCTTCAAAGCGACCAAGACCGCGTACGGTGAAACCCTCTGCGCCGCGTTCGATATAGCTACCGCCAAAATTTTCATTGCTGTCCGCCAATGCTTGATAGACATCGCGCAACGTCAGGTTATACGCCAGCATTCGTTCGGGATTGACCAGCACTTGATATTGTTGCGTTTCTCCGCCCCACGAACTGACATCGTTGACACCTGGAATAGTGCGCAGTTGTGGTTTGACCACAAATTCCTGCAAGGTACGCAGCTCCATAGCGGTTTTGTTTTTGCCTTCGAGAACGTAATGACTGATTTCACCAAACGGCGTAGCGAGCGGACCCAGCGAAGTTTCAACGCCTTGCGGCAAACGGCTCCGTGCTTCCTGCAATCGCTCAGTAATCTGCTGCCGCGCAAAATAAATATCTACGTTATCGTCAAAAACAATCGTGACAACCGATAGTGCAAATTTAGAGATGGAGCGCACTTCAACCGTGCCTCGCAATCCGATCATAGTGCTTTCAACCGGATAAGTAACAAGTTGTTCAATTTCTGCCGCTGCCATCCCCGGCGCAACCGTAAAAATAGTAACTTGATTGTTAGTGAGATCAGGAAAAGCATCTATCGGCAGCGAAGTTAGAGCGTAGAGACCTGCCCCTGCCAGCCCCAAAACAAGTGCGAAGACAAGGAGTCGTTGGTGAAGAGAAAATTCGATTAAAGCTTTAATCATGGATGAATATCAAAGGTGCGTTTCATGCGCAGCGCAGCCCTGTTTTTCTACTTGAATCGTAGTGTGGGAGATTTTGAAATCGTGGGTGGCGCATTCCTGAACCCGGGCTAAAACCTCATCGTGTAATGCACCATCAGCTAAGACGGCATGGACGCTCATGGCATTGATGCCGGAGGTCAGCGTCCAGACATGCAAATCGTGAATGCCGACGACTCCGGCAACTTTATTCATCGCTCCGCGTAACGCGACAAGATTTACGTCAGATGGAGTACCTTCCAGTAAGATGCCAACCGCTTCACGCAGTAAGAGCCAGGTACGTGGAAAAATGAATAGACCAATACCCGCCGAAATTAACGGATCGGCGTAATACCAGCCGGTCGTCAACATAATGACAGCCGCGATGATGACTCCCACCGAAGTCAACATATCAGAGAGAACTTCAAAATATGCGCCTTTCATGTTCAGGCTTTCTTCTGAGCCTTCACGCAAAATAAAAACGCCCGCGATATTGATAATTAATCCGATGACTGCAATTACGAGCATCTCTTTGCTTTCAACTTCGGGAGGCTGACGAAAGCGTTGGTAGGCTTCATAAAGAATGTAGAGCGAAATTCCTATTAAAATGACAGCATTGGTCAGCGCGGCTAAAATCTCGACGCGATAATAGCCGTATGTTTTTTCCGGTGTGGCAGGACGTTCGGCAAATTTGATAGCCAATAACGCTAAGCCCAGCCCAGCCACATCTGTCAGCATATGTCCGGCATCTGCCAACAATGCCAAACTGTTCGTGACGAAACCACCCACCACTTCAGCCAGCATATAAAAAGAAGTAAGCCCAAAAACAAGCATGAGTTTTTTCTTGTTTGTGCTCCCGCCAGATTGTCCATGCGCGTGTGCCATTCTAAAAGTTACTCCTCTTCTAAGGCTCCTTTTAAGAGTTCCGTTTTAAGAAAAAAGCCACCTTTGGTGACGACGCGTTGACCGGATTGCAACCCGTTGGTGATTTCAATTTTATCTCCAATTTCGCGTCCTATTTCGACCACTTTCTTTTCAAAAGAATTGTCTGCGAGCGCGAGAAAAACGACTTTTTCGCCGTTGATGTCTTGGACGGCTTCGCGCGGGACAGCCAATGTTGATGTGGTTGTGCCGCCGCTGATTTGCATCGTAGCGTACATCTCCGCCCGCAAATTTCCGCGTGGGTTATTGACCAGACAGCGCACCTGCATCGTCCGCGTTTCAGGATTCAATGCCGCACCAATGTGAATAACTTTGCCGCTGATGGTCGCGTCGCCGAGCGAAGGAACTTTGATGGATACGGCTTGCCCAATGCGAACAACTCCCGCATTTACTTCCGGCACTTCAGCAATCGCCCATAGCGTGGAAGAGTTGGTAATTTCCATCAAATCGGCGGCATCGCTGACGACTGAACCTTCTGTCACCAGGCGTTTGGTAACAACGCCGGAAAGAGTCGAACGAATTGCCACTTCATCGGGTGCGTCTTGATCTACGGCTAAATGTTCCAGAAATTCAGAGGCGCGTTCCAGCTCAGCTTTGATTAATTCGGTCTCAGCTTTGATGGCGACGACGTGAGCATTGGCCTGATCTACTTCGCGTTTGGCGATGGCCTTGGCTTCAAATAATCGGGTGGCGCGGTCGGCTTCTGCCTGCGCAAATGCCAATGCTTTTTCTTTCTCAACAATTGAAGCTTTGGCCTTGGCGACACTACCTCGCGCATCGGTTAATTCGTGGCTGTGAATGTGAACGAGGGTTTGACCTTTGCGAACAAAATCACCGACTTTGGCGAAGATGTGAACGACACGCCCGTCCACAAAGGTTCCCACGCGGACGGCAGCATCTTCGTTCATGGCTAAATGTCCGGTCGCGGTGAGGATTTGTCCGAGCGATTGCGAAGTGACTTCGGTGGTTTCGAGATTGGCACGTTTGAGGGCTTCAGGCGAAAGCTCGACACGATTGGTTGGTTCTTCTTCTTTGACCTCAGCGGCTTTTTCTTCTGATTTGGGCATCGCAGCGTTTTCAGCGGCGCGGCGCGGCATGAGCCACCAAAATAATAATCCTGCTGTGATGAGTGCGAGGATTATCAACGAAATTATTGTTTTTCGTACGTTTGTAGCAGGAGTAGTTTCGGCTACGGCTTCGCTTTTTTCTTCCATCATTTTGGATCGCCTTTGACAATTTCGCGGGCGGGCAATCGTTCGATGCCAGCGGCACGTTCCAGTTCATGAATTGACAATTGATAATCGGCGAGAGCCTGAAAATAAAGCTCCTGCGCCTCTGTCCGCGTTCGTTGCGCGTCAATTAAATGTAGTAAATCCGTCGCCCCTTCTCGGTACGCCGCCAGCGAAACCTGTTGCGACTCATCCGCATTTTTCAAGAATTCCAAACGCAGTGCTTCAATCTGTCTTTCGTTGGCTATGACGGTGCGACGTGCGGCGGTTAATTCTGCCAACACGATGGCGCGTTCAAAACGAAGCTCCGATTCGATCATTAAAATTTCAGAATTAGCGCGGGCGATGTTGCCCTGATTTTTATTGAAAAGCGGCAGCGGAATATTCAGCGCACCATAAAGCGCATTGTCTAAGCCATTGCGTTTGTAACCAAATGAAGCCGTAATGTCGGGCTTTGCCAGTGCCTGTTCCAAGCGCAATCCAGCTTGTGCTTTTTCCAAACGAGCTTCGATAACTTTGATATTTGATCGTCGCAGCGCAGCTTCCTGCAATGCCACCGCATTCAGAGAAACGGTTTTGAATTCCAAACGTTCTGCCAGATCGAAATCCGTTTCAAATGAATTTTCGCCCATCGCTTTCAACAAAGAAATTTTGGCGCGGTCATATTCGATCATCGTTTTGCGGGCGGCGTATTCAATGCGCTGCGCTTCAAGGCGCGTTTTGATGAGATCGCCTTCGGCAGTGTAACCGGCGTTGACGCGTACTTCATTGAGCTTCACGAGTTGTGAAAGTTGATTAATATTTTCGCGCAGGAAATCAATTTTTTCGCGGGCAATGGCGGCTTGCTGATAAGCAGTTTTGACTTCGTAAACCAGTTGACGTTCGAGAGCTTCGGCTTCGACTCTGGCAATGTTGATGGCGCGTTCGGCATTCGCGCGGCGCAGTTCGCGTTTGTTGCCGCGTTCCACTGTATGCGAAAAATAAGCGAACCAGTCAATCGTGCGCTTGAATCCAAATCCGCCTTCGGGTGGATCAAGTGGAAAATTTTCTCCGCTGATGGTCAGTGTCGGATTCGGTCGCATCTCAGCTTCGATCAATTCGCCTTCGAACATGGCGGTACGCTGTTTGGCGACGACGAGCAATGGATGATTTTGACGAGCGCGTTGTACGGCTTCATTGAGCGTGAGTGAGTTTGGCACAGTTGTTTGCGCCCACGCCGGATGCGCGAGAGAAAAAATACAAATGACAATAATGGGGCGAATCAGAAGAAAGTAATTCGACATTGCCGGGGAAGTATACTCATGCAAGATGAACAGACAATGAATTGCAATAAAAACAACTCTGAAAGTGCGAACAATCCAGCGCACTCTAAACGCTTCACGCTTATTCTCGCGGTAATGACACAATAAATTTACTGCCGAGTCCAAGATTGCTTTCCAGCGTAACATTACCGTGATGCACTTCAGCTACCCATTTGACGATTGGTAAGCCGAGACCGCTGCCGCCTTCGGTCCGCGTTCGCGTTTTGTCTACCCGGTAGAAACGGTCAAAGACATGTGCCGCAGCTTCCGCCGGAATACCGATGCCATTGTCGCTTACGCAAATTTGAATTTGCTTAGGTTCATCGGTAAGTTTGACGCGCACGATGCCGCCCTGTGGCGTGTATTTGATGGCATTGTCGAGCAAATTCAAAATCATGCGCCGCAGTAAATCTTCGTCACCGCTGAATTCAGTATCTTCATCGTAGGTGAAGATGACAGCAATATTTTTGCTGCCAGCCAGCGTTTGCACGGTACGGCAACATTCCTCGACCAAATCGTTCAAATAAATTTCAGTGTAGAGTAATTTGTGTTCACCTGCGTCGGCGCGAGCGAGCGACAACATATCGTCCACGATGCGCGACAAACGTGTTGCTTCGTCGCGGACGATGCCAATGGTTTCTTGATATTCGCGTGATGTTCGTGGCTGTGATAACGCAACATCGGCTTCGCCGCGAATGATGGCGAGCGGCGTCCGCAATTCGTGCGAAGCATCCGCCGTAAATTTGCGCAAACCGTCAAACGATCCATTCACGCGTGCCAGCAATGAATTGAACACCGTCGCGAGGCGTCCTAATTCATCGCTCTGGTTTCGCACCTGTAAGCGTTCATGCAAATTGTTGGCGTTGATTTGTTCGGCTTGGGCAGACATTGCCGCAACCGGAGCCAAGCTTTTTCGCGCGAGTAATGATCCTGCGATAGCGGCAATTAACAACATTATTGGAAGGCTGATGTAAAAAATCCGGCGCAGTCCGCGCAATTGCGCAATCACATCTTCGCGGCTTTCTGCTACGACAATAAAATAATCCGTGCCTGCTTCGTTGATGTGCGTAATCGCCATGCGTCCGCCCTCAGTCCCAAACGTGTGGATCGTTTGAAGAATTGGTTTTTCGGAAAGTTTAGCGGTTGCCAGCACAGCCGCAGGCGGCAACACGACGGTGATTTCGCTGCTGAGTCTGGATTGCTGATCAAAATAATTTGCGCTTAAAATTTCGCGCTCAGTTAGCACCGCTAAATATGTATGAAGGGGTCGGAATTCGACGAACGTATGCGCCGTAGCGACTTTGGCATCGCCGTGATTTTCCAGCATTTGCCCTTGAAACCCGGCTGCCGCTGTCAGTGCTTTATCGGTGATAATGTGATCGAACCGCGCATCCATTTCGCGTGCGATGAGCCAATATAACCAACCGCTGAAAGCGATTAACAGCATCGCAAAAATTAATACCGACCAGAATGTCAGCCGCAGCCGCACACTATTGAACATCCTCTTCACCTCCGTTGGCGTCGAGCAAATATCCTGCGCCGCGCCGTGTATGAATCAATTGTGGCCTAAAGCCGTCATCAATTTTTCGGCGCAATCGTCGCACATACACATCAATCACATTCGAAGCCGGATCAAAATTTTCATCCCAAACGTGCTCAGCAATTTCGTCGCGCCCCAGCAATTGCCCGGAGCGCAACACGAAAAATTCCAGCAAGGCATATTCTTTAGTCGTGAGGTTAATGAGCGAGCCATTACGCGTGGCGGTGTGGCTGGAAGTATTCAAAACAAGATCAGCGATTTGCAAAACGTCCCGGCGCAAATCCTTTGATTTACGACGCAACAAAGCGCGCACGCGAGCCAGCAATTCTTTGAACTCAAACGGTTTCACCAAATAATCATCTGCTCCGCTGTCTAACCCCAGAACTCGATCATCTACGTCATCACGCGCTGTCAACATCAGGACAGGCGTCCGAATTTCCTGCCCGCGCAATTCGCGGCACACCGCGAAACCGTCTTTTTTCGGCAACATCACATCCAGAATAATCACGTCGTAATCGTTGATTGCCACGCGATAAAGCGCATCTTCGCCATCCGCCGAAATGTCTACGGCGTAGCTCTGTTCGCGCAATCCTTTAGAAATAAAATGCGCGACGCGAGGTTCGTCTTCGACTAATAATAACCGCATAGTTCTATCATTTTTCAAACATTTAGTTTGAAAAAATCCGCAGCATTTGATTGCCACCTTTTTGAAATTCGTAATTTACCTGTTCAAGAGAAGTTTGGATGCCTTTGTTTTTTAATGCAAGACGGATCGGGTTCAGATGTTGTGATTCATTTCCGGTTAAATCCAGTAACGGAAAGACGCGCACGTCATGAGCCACACGACATAATTCCAGCAACGCTGCGAGGTGAAAATCGAAAGAGAGCAGATTAGAATATAAAAACAGAAGGTGCGAACAAATCGCTACATCAAATGCATGATCCTTGAAGGCAAGTTTTGGCAACTCGCCAATCTGATACCTTCCATCCTGCTTTCCGGCTTCGTAATCCACTAAAAAATTTTGCAGTGCAACAGTCCGGTTCGTTAATAAATCCTGACTATTTTTATGAAAGCTCCACGACCATTTTTCCGGCGAAGCTTCAACTGCAGCCATGATATTTTCTCGCACTGCTTCAAATCGTGCCTGAATTTCTGCGGCGGAAAATTCGTAGACAGGATCAATTGAAATTACGTTTCCTCCACTTGCCGTCCATTCTGCATTGAAGCTGGCAGGGCCGTCTCCGCAGCCGAGAATTTTTAGATTTTTGTCAGCTTCGGTCAGCGCAAACATTAATTCATATTCGCGCAGTGTGCGTCCCCAGGGAATAATTTCTTGTAAGAGCATTGGCATAAGACTCAGAACTATACTGAGCGTCGTCAGATCAATCAAATGCTGCACCGATTTGCGTGAAAGTCGCTTCTGCGCTATACCAGTGAAGCTATCTAACTTTACAAATATTCAAACTATAAATTCCAACTGGGAAGACTGAAAAAGTCCCGTTCTCAGTTCTTGATTGGAGCAAACATGAGTACTTTTTATCAAATTCTATTCACGGCGCATGCGCATTTTCGTTGGATTGTCGTGCTCGTCGCGATTATTGCCCTGATCGTTTTTCTACTCACCTGGCTGGGTAAAAAAGACGATGGAAAACTGGATCGTACTTTAATGGCAATCTTCCTGGGTTGCGTAGATTTGCAATGGCTGATGGGCTTGATTTTATTGATCCTGCGGGCAACATCGACAGGTTTAGCCCGGCAACATTATGAACACGCGTTCATCTTGACACTGGCGTTAATCCTGGGACATTTTTCTGCGAAGTGGAAAGGTTCTCCGGCAACTCTACGCGCTCGAAATTATTTATTTGTGACGATTGGCATGATCCTGTTGATTATTGTCGGCGTCGCTAGATACCCGAACGGCTGGTCTGTCTAACGAAACTTCCCCGCCTGCACTTTCTGCCCACAGAACGCAATCTTTAACAGATCGTGGGTAGAAAGTGCGGCGGGGAAGTTTCCATTCAGGTCACGACACCTCTACGGCAGCCGCCTGACACTTGCGCCAGCACGCGCTGGTTATCCGTACTGCTCAGCAACAGCAGGCAGACGACTGCTGCTGTCACTACACTTGTCAGGCTTGTTTTCAGCCTGCGCACGGAGCGCAGGCTGCGGGGATTCGGGTTGATTGCTGACTGCCGCGTGATGGTCAGCACAGTGGTTTTGCTTCTTCGTAACATAGGTTTGACCTTTCTCGGTAGTCGAGCATTTCCGCTCTGGGTTTGAGTTCAGATTTATCTGTTCACATTCATTTGCCTGCTTGTCAGAGCTATTGCCGTTTGGCAATTACGGTGACGACGGAGCCGGGATTGGTCTGGATGAATTGCAGTTCGTCACCGCCATCCACCGAAATAATGTCGAAAGTGCGCACACCGCCGAAGATGGCCGTGCCGGAGCAATCGGCATTGATGGTCAAAACGCCGGGCAGCGTTTCGCGTGTAATCAGGCCGTTGAAGCTGCGCGTCAGCTTGACAGTGGCAGTGCCGTCTTCATTGACTTCCATCGTGCCAACCGTGGCGAAGGGACCAGCCGGAACGCCGGGCGGAGGCGTCACCACTGTGCCATTCGCAAAAATGCCGTAGATGCCTTCCAGATTGCGCAGCTTGCAGCGGCGTCCGCTGTCGCTCGTTGGTGCTTTGGCTTGTGCGACAGGTGTCAGTTCGCGTTGGTTCAAGATACCAGCCAGAGCAAGTGCGAGGCTGAAGAGAAATGTCGCGGTCAGAATGGTAGTTAATTTTCGTTTCATGTTTGATCTCCTTTTTAAGTTGAGTGGTGTGTTTAGGGTAATGAGATTGATGCGCGAGCCTTAGCGATAGCAGCGATCCACGATCCGTTGGGCTTCGCGCAGATAAGAACGGTCATAAAGGCCGCCCGCCGGGGTTGTGAGACGATTGATGTTCTGTGGTTGCTCAAAGCCACCAAACTCCGCGCGCAATTCGAGCACCGCGCGCAGGCCGCGCCGATCAATCGTCATTTCGGGAATCAGGCCGACGCCGGACGTCACCTGCACTTCGTAACTGCGCTCGGCGGCCAGCCGCGAGGTGTTCGGTTGGGATTGCAGAATTTGCAATGCTTCTTCGCGGTTGGAGGGGTCGAGAATCCATTCCGTCGCTTTGATCATCGCCGCCAGAAAGCGCACGGCGACCTCGTCGTTGTTGGCCAGCCACTCTTCTTTCGCTGCGATGCTGCCGCCCAGATACGGATTGATGCTGGCGACGTCCTGAATGCGTTGCAGGATGGGAAAACCTGCATCGGCGGCTTGAAATTCGGTGCCGCCGCCGAGCAACGCGCCGCCGGTAATGGCGATACCGTTGCTGCCACAACGACCGTTCAGCAGGGCCTGAAAGCGTTGGGTTCCGCCACCGCACGGGACGACGGAGTAATCCACGTCTTTCGTCATCCCCACGTTTTTGAGCATCTTGTACATCACGAACGCAAAGCCCGACACAGTCGAATCCAGCACCATCGAACGTCCACGAAAATCCGTCAGCGAGGTCATCCCTCGTTGACCTAAAAGCGACAGGTTTTGGCCGTAGTTCGTCCCGGCAATCACTTTGGCATTGATGATGGAGGCGAGCGCGTTGTTCGGATTGAGGCGATAGTTGACGACATTGTCGGGCGAGGTCGAAATCATGTCGTATTGCCCATCGCGCAGAAATTGAAACTGCTGCGTAGACGAAGTGACGCTCAACACAGAAACGGTCAGGTTCTGTTCGGCGAAAAAGCCTTGGCGTTCGGCCACCAGCGTTTGCAGCGATTGTCCGAACGTTCCCAATCGAATCGTGGACGGAGTTGGGAGATGATGGCGTCCAGTTGTGTGACTCTGCGCCGCTGCCGCGAGTGTGAAGAGGCACAAGGTCAGACACAGGCGCAGGCTTTGACGCCAGGTGGAAAGAACGTAAGCGTTATGGGTGTTGGCGAATATTTGAGAATTCATAGACGTAGCTCCTTGTTTAAGTCGAATTCAAGAACAGGATTTTCCGTACCGCAGTGCGCGGCTCTACCGAAAAAGCTCTGTTTCATCTGTTTGATAGTTCTTGCAGTGAATATGTTCATTCGCCTGCACCTCTAAAGGCGGAAAGCCGTCGGAAAACCTCTAACGCGGGCAAAATATTTTTTTTGAGGGGTTGAGCCACAGACCCGATGATGTCTTGCTAACAGACAACGCCCGGTTTGGCAGTTTGCTAAGTTTTGCCATATACTCGTGGTCCTAAAATGAAAAAATCAACGAATGAAGTTACCCAGCTTTTGCTTGCTTGGAGCAGTGGCGATCGGGAAGCCCTTGATCGCCTGATGCCGCTTGTGTACGAGGAATTGCGCCGACTGGCGGGGCATTATTTGGTGGGCGAGCGACGCGGTCATACGTTGCAGGCGACGGCGCTGGTCAATGAAGCATATCTACAATTGGTGGATTCAGGCGCGCGTGAATGGCAAAACCGCGCCCATTTCTTTGGCGTGGCGGCGCAAATGATGCGGCGCGTGCTGGTGGATCATGCGCGGTCGCATAATTCGCTGAAACGGGGCGGCGAGGTACAGCGGGTGACGTTTGACGAAGGCGCGCTTGTGTCGGCTGAGCGCCTGGCTGAGATCGTGGCGTTGGATGAGGCTCTGGGGGCACTGGCCTCGTTTGATGAGCGCAAATGCCGGGTTGTGGAATTGCGCTTTTTCGGTGGGTTAAGTATCGAAGAAACGGCTGCGGCCTTACAGGTTTCGCCCGGCACGGTGATGCGCGACTGGACGCTGGCCAAAGCGTGGCTGCAACGGGAAATACGCAAAGGGAACACGGATGGCGAATGAGCGCTGGGTACAAATTGAGCACCTGTTTCATGTGGCACTGGAATCCCCGGTGGCCGAACGTGGCGCGCTGCTCGCGCAACAGTGCGCGGGGGATGAAGAATTACGTCGCGAAGTGGAATCGCTGCTGACCGAGCACGAACAGCCCCCCAGCGTTTTCGCCATTCCTGCCGCTGATCTTGCCGCCGACTGGATAGGGCAACAATCGGTGGCACCGCTTCAATCGGGGGCACTAATCGGTCAACACCTGCGCCATTACCAAATCCTTTCCGTACTCGGCAGGGGTGGCATGGGTGAAGTGTATCTCGCGGAAGATACGCAACTCGACCGTCGCGTAGCGCTCAAACTTCTGCCTGTCGGATTAACCACGGATGCCGACCGTCTGCGCCGCTTTGTGCGCGAAGCCAAAGCCGTGAGCGCGCTCAATCATCCCAACATCATCACGATTCACGAAACGGGTCAAACAACAGACGAAGGCGGTACGCTGCATTTTCTCGTCACTGAATACATCGAAGGCGAAACGTTGCGGGAACGAATGGACCGAGAGCGCCTGTCGTTACGGGCGCTGCTGGACATCGCTCTTCAGCTTGCGGCGGCACTTTCCGTCGCGCACGAAGCCAGCATCATTCATCGGGATATCAAACCGGAAAATGTGATGCTGCGCAAAGACGGCATCGTGAAGGTATTGGATTTTGGACTGGCGAAACTTACGCGAAGGGATGAATTAGAAACAAACCTTCATACTTCACCCCTCACCCCTCATCCCTCCACCATATCTGGCATCGTAATGGGAACACCGCACTACATGTCGCCCGAACAGGCGCGTGGGCAGATGTTGGATGTGCGTTCGGACATTTTCAGTCTGGGCGTAATGCTCTATGAAATGTTGGCAGGACGTCCGCCGTTCGATGGCGCGACGACGCTGGAAGTGGTAGGCGCGATTCTGCACGAAGAGCCTGCGCCGCTGGAGCAGCATTTCCCGGCTGTCCCGGCTTGTCTAAAAAGCATCGTCAACAGAACGCTGTGCAAGGATCGTACACAGCGGTATCAGACCAGCAATGATTTAATGGTTGACCTGCGCCAGGCCAGAGAAGAACTCGCGCGCCAGGGCAGACCCGAAAGTGCTGACCGCACGCCGGAAGCCGTTGCGCCGATGGCCACTACCACTGCCGTGTTCCCTGCGAAGCCGACGCGACCCAGCGGCAAGCTGGTGTTAGGACAAGTCAGGGCGTACGTCAGGCGTTACTGGCTTCCGGCAACGCTTGCGTTAAGCGTGACTACTGCGCTCGCCATTTTCTTTGTTTTCCATCGGAGCGGAAAGCCCGCGCTGACCGACAAGGACACGATTCTGTTGGGCGGTTTTCTTAACCGGACGGGGGATGAAGTGTTTGATGGAACGTTGCGGCAGGGGCTGGCAGTGCAACTGGCACAAACCCCTTTCCTACAACTTTTTTCCGAGCCGCGCATCCGCGAAACCTTACAGCAAATGGGCCGTTCGCCCGATGAATTGGTGACGCCGGAAATCGGGCGGGAGATTTGTGAACGGCATGGACTCAAGGCGGTCATCGCGGGCGACATCGCCGCACTCGGTAACCATTATGTACTGACGCTCGAAGCTGTCAGCGGACCAACTGGCGAAACACTGGCGCGAGAACAAATTGAAGCTCCAGCCAAAGAACAGGTGTTGCAAGCGCTTTCGCAAGCCGCCAGCAATTTACGGAAATCCCTCGGCGAAAGCCTCGCTTCGGTCGAGAAGTATTCAGCCTTGCTGGAAGCCACCACGTCTTCGTTGCCTGCGCTCAAGGCCTATACCCAGGGACTGAATGAACACCGCGCAGGCAAAGACCGACAGGCTATCTCGTTTTTTCAACGCGCGATTGAATTAGACCAGAATTTTGCGAGTGCATGGGCTTATCTGGGAGCGCTATATTCCAATACGAATCAAATACAATCAGCAGCGGAAAGCGCGACGCGCGCCTTTGTTTTGCGAGAGCGCGTCAGTGAGTTGGAAAGGTTCCAAATAATGAATTGGTACTATGCCAACGCCACCGGCGAGGTAGAACAGCGCATTGAGGTTTTGGAGCAATTTCGGCGTACCTACCCACGGTCAGGAGTTGCGCCCACTGGCCTCTATTCCTGTTATACCAGTCTGGGGCAATTGGAACGCGCGGCGGACGCTGCACGCGAAGCTCTGCTGGTAAACCCGAAAAATGTGGTCAGCTATACAAACTATGCATATGCTCTGATGAGGCTGGGTCACCTGGCGGAAAGTCGTTCCGTCCTCAAGCAAATGGAAGAATCGCTCAACCCCACGATGGTCGGACACTGGATACGCTTCCAACTGGCTTCCCTCGCGGGAGATGCGACGGGGCAGCAGCAGTTCATGGAGCGAATCCAACAGCAATCTGATGAATACCTGAGTTGGCAGTTACGAGCTGAACACGCGATCTTTCGGGGACAGTGGCGACAGACCCAGGAACTGACACATCGCGCAAACGAACTGGCGTTACGCCTGAATAATCGCAGTTTACCTGCTGCGCTCACGTCACAATTTGCACTGCACAGTACACTCTTGAGTGCAACAACTTCTGCCGCACGTAAATCTCAGATCGCCAGTCAAATTCAGGAATCATTAGCACTCGCACGTGATAGAACTACGCTGAGTAATGGAGGGCTGGCATACGCTCTCAGCGGAAACCAGGCTCAATCGCTGGCGTTGCAAGCTGAATTGGCGCAACGCTACCCGCACAATACGTTGATCAATCTCGTCTGGCTGCCGATACTACGTGCCACCCTTGCCCTGCGCGCTGGTCAGGCCGCTGAAACACTCGACCACCTGCGCCCGGTCGAACGGTACGAAATCGGAGCCTGGTTCTGGCCGGAATACCTGCGCGGACAGGCGTATCTGCAATTGCGTTCAGGGAACGAAGCCGCAGCAGAGTTTCGCAAAATCACGGAGCATCGCAGCTATCATCCACTCTCGCCCCTTTGGCCGCTGGCACAGCTTGGGCTGGCGCGCGCATTGGCTCTCACAGGGAACACGAAAGAGAGTCAAAAAGCCTACGACACATTCTTTGCGTTCTGGAAAGATGCCGACGCCGATTTGCCCATCCTCCTGGAAGCATGCCGCGAAGCCGCGCAATTTCGATAATTGCCTCCGCTCCTTGAAAACACCTGTTTGCTCGCTATAAACTTGTGTGCCGCCGCTTTCCAGAAAACGAATCACTCGTTCCGGCGTGGCGAGCCAAACCTCGCCCATCCCATGATGAAGATTCTGAAATATTTCCGCGTCGGATTTTCAGTAAAGGGGCGCGACGCCCGCGAAGAAATCAACGCGAAATACTTGCAAGCGAGGAACGCAATCTGGTCGAAAGCTATTTTGTTTGAGAAGCCGCTTACTATTGAAAATTAATTTTCACCTTATTTGCCGGACGCCCATCAGCATTAACAATAACTTCGACTTCGCCGCGACCTTTTAATTCGGGCGGAATCTTGATGTTGATCTGATCGAGTCCGGCAAAATATTTTTGATCTCCGGCGTATTCTACTGGTGCGGCGATGCCTCCAATGGTTGCTGTAGTTTTATCCAAATACCAACGCACTCCGGTGGCGTAAAGCACCAAATAATTTGGCTTCGTTGCGGTTCCTGCATCAATGGGTTTCGCCGTTCCATCGGCATTATAAACAGGCGAATAAATATTTCCGTCAGAGGTAGTTTGCGCGACAGGAACCCCGCGTCCGTCCTGCGAAAATGTAAAGATGGCAGGGCTGACTTGTTCATTGGCTACCAATCCAAACGAAACGATACGGTTGGTAAAATAGACTTCGATCAAGGCAGTCTCGGACACAATTCGCGGCAATAAAAAATTGATTTGTGAAGGGGAGATGAAAAGCAATTCAGCGAGAACTCCATTGACGCGAACGGAAGTGTTTTCAAGGAGCTTCGGCAGCGGAAAATCAGTTACAGCAACGGTGGTATTTGCCAGGTTATTTCCAAAAATTGAAACAAGGGATTCAGGTGCCAGAGTATGCCTGTAATTTGCCGCATTCACAGCCGTAGCGCGATTCACCGGAGATAATAAAAATGCACGGTTAACAATGATTCCATTGATTGGAACCGTCATTGTCCCGACGATTTGTCCTGCATCATTGATGCTATTCGCACTCGTGAAAACCAATCCGTTTGTCAGCGGAAACCAATCAGTTAAATCTGTGGCGCGACCGTTAGAATTCAGGAAGGCGCGGCGTTGACCGTTGCGTTCATAATAGCCCACAATTTCTCCGGCAGTGTTGATGGATTTGGCGACTCCTGAATAATTTTCAGTACCATTTTCGCCAGGCAAATTCACATCAAGAATTCTTCCGTTTTTCCATAAGACCGGACGGGAATTGTTGTATCCGACTACCCAGCCGCGATAATTAATTGCCAACGCTTCGGAATTTCCAGAGCCAGGAAAAGCCAAATATCGAGCCTGATTATTTTGCCAATAAATCGCCGTCAAATTATTCGAAGTCGTGAGCTGCGCGCTGCCGACAATGAAATCAAAATCGTTCACATCTTTCGCAAAAGTACTGAGTCCATTGATTGCATTCAGTGGACTCACTATTTCATTGCTAAAACTGAATGCCTGAAAAAATCCGGGAGCTGGTTGTGAATCGCCGACGATGAAGCCGTTACTATTGATTCCATTGGCTACGGCGAGCAATGCATTGGCGGTGTTGATGGCCCTCATTGTTCCAGTTGGTTGGTTCGCGTTGGAAGGTGACCAGACGAATCCACGTCTGGTTAAGTCTCCGCTGCGAAGCTGTGACGTGCCAAGGACTACGCCATCAGCATTGATTTTTAATGCTGCGCCGAAGTCTCCGCCGAGTAATCCCAGATTGTAAATTTTCCCGCCTTGCCACAACGTCGGACGAGCGATCAGGACAGGATCGGTCTGAACATAAGAAGTCCCCACAATTTGCCCGGCATTGTTGATGGAATTTGCTTCACTTGACGGCAATCCAGGCAAAAATCCAAGGTCGGTGAGTTGGTAGATATGCTGCGCCTGAATCGGAGCGAGAGGCAGGCACAAAAAAACAATCAGTAGAGCAATTCTTGACGGCATAGAATTCCTGGGGAAAGAGAGGGGAATTGTGCGATTCGGCTATTCGTGAAGATAATATATGGTCGAAAGTTTATGCGCAATCCGTTGACGTTCGCCGCCTCTGCGATTAAGCTTAGTGTTACCTCCAGAGCGTAATCTTTTTTTATTTCTTCATCAGATTTATTTCAAATTGTGGCGAAAATTACTGTATCGAAGTTATAGCGCGAACTGGAAAATTTGCGCTATTTCGCAGGAGACCTGAAAAATGCCGAAATATATTTTTGTAACAGGTGGCGTCGTCAGTGGCTTAGGCAAAGGCATCGCAGCCGCTTCCATCGGGGCTTTGCTCGAAGCGCGCGGGTTGACCGTCAACATCATGAAATTCGATCCGTACATCAATGTTGATCCGGGCACGATGTCTCCGTTTCAGCACGGCGAAGTTTTCGTCACCGATGATGGAGCCGAAACCGATCTTGATTTAGGTCATTACGAACGCTACACGCACGCCAAGTTGACCCAGTCCAACAACTGGACGACGGGACGCATTTATCTTTCCGTGATTGAGAAAGAACGGCGTGGCGATTATCTCGGCAAAACGATTCAGGTCATCCCTCACATCACCAATGAAATTAAAGACGCGATCAAAAAAGTTTCGCAAGATGTAGATGTAATGATCGTCGAAATTGGCGGTACTGTCGGCGACATCGAATCGCTGCCGTTCCTCGAAGCGATCCGCCAATTAAGCAATGAAGTCGGACGCGGAAATTCAATTTTTGTTCATCTCACGCTCGTGCCATACATCGCCGCTTCCGGTGAACTGAAGACCAAACCGACGCAGCATTCTGTCAAAGAATTACTGGGCATCGGGATTCAGCCGGACATTTTGCTGTGTCGTTGTGATCGTCAAATTCCGGCGGATATGAAGGCGAAAATTGCGCTGTTCTGTAACGTTTCTGAAGACGCAGTCATCACTGCGCAGGACGTGAAATCCGTTTACGAAGTGCCGCTGGTTTTTAATCGTGAAGGTCTGGATCATTTGGTTGTCGAGCTGTTGCGGCTGCCGATTGGCGATACGGATTTACGTCAATGGACGGCGCTGGTCAATCGCATCCAAAGTTCACGCGAGACAGTCAACATCGGCATCATCGGTAAATATGTAGACTTTGAAGATTCATATAAAAGCCTCAACGAAGCCTTGTATCATGGTGGTTTTGCGAATCAGGTCAAAGTGAAATTCGGTTGGATTGAAAGCGAAGAATTGATGACCGACGAGCGCTGGGAAGACCGGTTGCGCGAACTGGATGCGATTCTGGTTCCGGGTGGATTTGGCAAGCGTGGAGTCAGTGGAATGATTCGCGCCATCAGCTTTGCGCGTCGTGAGAAAAAACCATTTTTCGGAATTTGTTTGGGGATGCAATGCGCTTCGATGGAGTTCGCTCGTAACGTTTGCGAAATTGATTCGGCGGATTCAACGGAGTTCGATCCTGACACACCTGATCCGGTAATTTTTAAGCTGCGTGATTTGCTGGGCGTCGAAGATTTAGGCGGTACGATGCGGCTTGGCGCGTACGATTGCGAACTGGAAAATGATTCACTGGCGCGGAAGGTGTATGGGAAGGAAATTATTTCTGAACGCCATCGTCACCGCTACGAATTCAATCCGAAATACATTGATCGTCTGGCAGAAAACGGACTGACTTTTTCAGGAAAGTCACCCGACGGAAAATTTGTCGAAATCATAGAATTAAAAGATCATCCGTGGTTTTTAGGCTGCCAATTTCATCCCGAACTAAAATCCAAACCGCTTGATCCGCACCCATTATTTGTGAGCTTTATCAAAGCCGCCCACGAACACCGCCTCCGCGAAGAACGCGACGGCGACCGTGATCAATCCTTGCCGAAATTTGAAAAGACTACGGCGACGGATGATGATTCGATTGTGAGTGCGGCAAGTTAAGATTGAGAAAGACGCAAAAAAAGCGGCATCGTTGAGGATGCCGCTCTTATAAAATTTCTTTGTAGAAATTATTTCACAGGCCATTCAATCGGGAACATTTTCCCCGCATCTTCCGGTGAAATTTTCGCTCCAGCTAATTCAATCGCGTACGCCATAACCGGATCGCGCCCCGTTGCCAAATCTTTTGGCGTAGGAAGCCTCATTTCATCAGGAGTTACGCCAACATGTTCGAGACTTTTGCCATCCGTCATAATCACATCTGCATCTGTGATGCTGAATCCATAAGGAATAACTGTACTAAGACCAATTTGGAAGGAATATCCAAGCGCTTCCATCACAGCTCCGGCGGAGCGATCACCGAGAACTGTACCGCGTTTTTCAAGTTGAACAATGCGCGCGAAAATCTCCGCCGCAGAACCTGAACCGCTATCAATCAGAACAACGATTTTTCCTGTGAAGCCATCACCTCGTTTCTTGGCAATCACTGGCTTCATTTCTTTTCGTCCATGTCGGTCAGCAATTTTCACTTCCTTATCAAAGACACTGCTGACTAAACGTTGCAATGTAGACACGTATCCGCCGCCATTTCCACGTAAATCCAGAATCAACGCCTTGGATTTTTTGGCACGACCCATCATTCCATCAACCACACTTTCTTCAATATCGAAGCCGGTCATTTTCCAGACAAAAATATCATCTCCAAGCTTGGCATAGCGTTGGCGATTCAAGTGGGCGTCACTTTCAATATCGCGTA
>JAYTCQ010000132.1:0-16290 GCA_043736395.1 Blastocatellia bacterium
TGGCGATGTTTGGTATACTGTAGATTTTGTCTTCCACAGTGAACCATTTCATCGCCTTTTTTGTGAAGCCCTCTCCTCATTTTTTGTCCGCACTATTGCAATAACAAAGATGAATTTTTATGGGAAGCTCAAGACAAAACAATTCGAGAATTCATTGATTAATTCTTCATCAACTGTTCAGGAAAAATAATTCACAAAAATTTTACGACTTCTCTTCCCTATACCTGACAAATTAGTAAGGTATATGTTAGAATGTCTATTACTTTAGAAAGGTCGTATCGAAACGTGAAAATTACAGCGCAGGAAGAATACGGTTTGCGGTGCATTATTCAGCTTGGCAAACAAAAGGATGGCGAGCCACTCCTGGTGCGTGATATTGCGGATCGTGAAGGGCTATCGGTCGCCTACGTTGAGAAAATATTGTGGACGCTGAGCCGGAGCGGAATCATCGAAAGCGTGCGCGGCCCTAAAGGCGGATATCGTCTCACACGACCTTGCTCAGAAATTTTCATAGGCGAAGTAATGCGCGCACTTGGTGGAATTCCTTCCTCTGAAGAAATTTGCGGGCAATTCACAGGCAATCACGACACGTGCGTCCATCACGGCGACTGCGACCTTGAACCCGTGTGGGCGAGTATCACAGATTTCGTCAACAGCGTGTTTGATCGCATTCCGCTGTCGCAACTTTTGCAAGGCAAATTAGAAGTAAAAATGGTGCAAATGACGCCGGGAAAAGGAGCAATTAGCGATTAGCTTTTCGCAGTTAGCCAAAACGGGAACCTCCTGCGTCTTGCTAACGGCGAAAAGCTAATCGCTAAAACCTTAAATCATTATGAGTGCAACAATTGAAGCAATCGCTAATCAGAAATACAAATACGGATTCGTCACTGACATTGAATCTGATGTCGCTCCGCGCGGATTGACCGAAGACACCGTTCGTCTGATTTCTTTCAAGAAAAAAGAACCGGAATGGATGCTCGAATGGCGACTGAAAGCCTTTCGTCATTGGCTGACAATGAAAGAACCGGAATGGGCGAACGTCAAATATCCAAAGATTGATTATCAGGACATCATTTATTATTCCGCGCCCAAGCCGAAAGAAAAAAAGGCGAGCCTCGATGAAGTTGATCCTGAATTGCTCGACACTTTTCAGAAGCTTGGCATTCCGCTCAACGAGCAAAAAATGTTGGCGAACGTGGCCGTAGACGCGATCTTTGACAGTGTTTCGGTAGCCACCACTTTCCGCGCAAAACTTGCCGAAGCCGGTGTGATTTTCTGTTCGTTTTCAGAAGCGGTACACGAATATCCCGAACTCATCAAAAAATATCTGGGCAGCGTAGTTCCCTACACTGACAACTATTTTGCGGCTTTGAATTCGGCGGTGTTCTCGGACGGTTCGTTTTGCTTCATTCCAAAAGGCGTAAAATCACCGATGGAATTGTCGTCATATTTCCGCATCAATAACCCTGATTCAGGCCAGTTTGAGCGCACGTTGATTGTCGCGGAAGAAGGCGCATATGTTTCATATCTCGAAGGCTGTACCGCGCCAAAATTCGACAAGAATCAGTTGCACGCGGCAGTCGTTGAATTAGTCACGCTGGATGATGCGGAGATCAAATACTCGACGGTGCAGAACTGGTACGCGGGCGATGAAGACGGCAAGGGTGGCATTTATAATTTCGTCACGAAGCGCGGCGCGTGTCGCGGCAAAAATTCCAAGATTTCGTGGACACAAGTTGAGACGGGTTCCGCGATTACGTGGAAATATCCAAGCTGTATTTTGCAGGGCGATAATTCCATCGGCGAATTTTATTCCGTCGCGCTGACCAATCATCACCAACAAGCTGACACTGGCACCAAGATGATTCACATTGGCAAAAACACCAAGAGCCGCATCATTAGCAAAGGCATTTCGGCGGGTGTTTCCAACAACAGTTATCGCGGCCTGGTGAAGATTTTACCGAAGGCGGAAGGCGCAAGAAATTATTCGCAATGCGATTCTTTATTGATTGGCCCGAAGTGCAGCGCCAGCACATTCCCTTACCTGGAAGTTGGGAACAACACCGCGAAAATTGAGCACGAAGCTTCGACTTCAAAAATCAGCGAAGACCAGATTTTCTATTTTAATCAACGCGGCGTATCTACTGAAGACGCAGTGTCAATGATTATCAATGGTTTCTGTAAGGAAGTATTCCGAGAATTGCCGATGGAATTTGCGGTGGAAGCGACGAAGTTATTAGGACTAAAGCTGGAAGGAAGTGTAGGGTAAATCATGTTAGAGATGCGACCCAATTGTGAATGCTGTAATTGCGATCTTTCGCCTATTGAAGCATGCGCGATGATCTGCACGTTCGAATGCACCTTTTGTTCGGATTGTGCGAGCGAGAAACTCAATTGGGTTTGCCCGAATTGTGGCGGCGAATTATTGCCGCGACCCATCCGCCCCGCGCGTTTGCTGGAAAAATATCCGGCTTCATCGCAGCGCATTTTCAAGCCTGAAGGTTGTGTACAGGCTGCATCCATCAACTAATTTTGAAGGTACAAACCAATGAGCGACAAAATCACAGAAATTGAAAATTCACTGCCCCCCGTACCACAAAAAGGTGGCAATTACGATCACGCGGTTCGCACCGGAAATTTAATTTTCCTTGCAGGCAAAGGCCCGATCAGCAACGTCAAAGGCAAAGTCGGCGCGGAGTTCACGAAAGAACAAGGCTATCAATACGCCCGCGAAACGGGGATGAATTTGCTGGCTGTTTTGAAAGAAGAACTCGGGACACTGCGCAAAGTGAAACGCGTCGTCAAGGTCTTAGGGATGGTCAATTCAACGCCCGAATTCGGCGAACATCCGTTTGTCATTAATGGTTGCTCAGATTTATTCGTCGAAGTGTTCGGCGACAAAGGTAAGCACGCGCGTTCGGCTGTCGGATTCGTTGCGCTGCCGCATCAGATTCCCGTTGAGATCGAAGCAATTGTTGAAGTTGAAGACTAACCCATTCAGACAGGATTCACAGGATTTTTTCACAAGATGAACAAGATTGATTTCGTGAAGATATTGAAACAAATCTTGTGCATTGTGTCTAAGAAATATCATGCTAGAAATAAAAAATTTACACGCAAAGATTGAAGATAGAGAAATTCTTAAAGGTATCAACCTGACCGTCAACGCGGGGGAAATTCACGCGATTATGGGACCGAACGGCTCTGGCAAAAGTACGCTGGCGAAAGTCCTCGCGGGACATCCCGACTACGAAGTCACCGAGGGCGAGGTACTCTATCTTGGAAAGAATTTATTAGAGCTTGAACCCGATGCCCGCGCCCGTGAAGGCGTCTTTCTCGCTTTTCAATACCCAATCGAAATCCCCGGCGTCAGCAACGCGAATTTTCTGCGCATGGCGTACAACGAAAAAGCGAAGCATCACGGGCAGGAAGAACTTGACCCGCTGGAATTCGATGATCTGATTCACGAAAAAATCAAGATTGTCGAAATGGACAAAAGCTTCATCAATCGCTCCGTCAACGAAGGCTTTTCCGGCGGCGAAAAAAAGCGCAACGAAATTCTGCAAATGGCGGTGCTCGAACCAAAGCTGGCAGTACTAGATGAAACTGATTCTGGTCTAGACATTGACGCGCTGCGCATTGTCGCGGGCGGCGTGAACAAACTTGCCAACAAAGACAATGCAATCCTGCTGGTTACGCATTATCAGCGCTTGCTCGATTATATTGAGCCGAATTTTGTTCATGTTTTATACAACGGGCGGATCGTGAAGTCCGGCGAAAAAGAACTCGCTTTAGAGCTTGAGAGAAAAGGCTACGATTGGATTAAAACCGCTGCGAATGCAGCTTAGTTAAGAGGTAAAAATTTATGCCAAACGTTTCAATTCGTTATTGTACCCGATGAAATTATTTGCCAAGAGCTGCCCGTGTGGCAGAACTATTGAAGAAGGAACTTGGCATCGATACCTCCACAATTAAAGGCGAAAACGGTGAATTTACGGTCTGGGTAGATGAGCAACAAGTTGCCAAAAAGAATTGGCTTGGATTTCCCAGCGATGAAAAGGTTTTGGAAGCCGTCAGAAGCGCGCTCAATAAATAAATTATGCTGCAACCAGCTAAAGAAAAAGAAATGAATCACTACCTTGAAGCTTTCGCGAGAGCCGAAAGTCAACGCGGCAACGCTCCGGCGTGGCTGCAACATTTGCGCTCGAATGCGATTACGCAATTCGAGAAATTAGGTTTTCCAACCACGCGAAACGAGGAATGGAAGTACACCAATGTTACGCCAATTCTCAAACGCGAATTTTCGGCATCCAGTACGGGATCGAGCATTGATATTGCGTCGTTCACTTATCCCGAATCGCGCCAGAGCCAATTGGTTTTCGTGAATGGAATTTACGTACCAAAGCTATCAAACATTGAAGCAATTCCAGCCGATGTGACGATCTCAAATTTGCGCGAGGCTGATCAAAAAGTAGTCAGCGAATATTTTGCATCACAAGCTGAATACCACCACGATGCCTTCACTGCGTTGAATACAGCAATGGCGAATGATGGCGCGTTTATTTTAATTCCGCGCGGACAAATTGTGAAAGCTCCAATTCATCTGCTGTTTATTTCTGAAAATAATGTTGTTTCACATCCACGAATTTTGCTGGTTGCGGAAGAAGGCTCCATCGCCACGATTATTGAAAGTTACATTTCGCCCAATGATGACGCGGTTTATTTCACTAACGCCGTTACTGAAGTCATCACAAAACAGGACGCCAACGTTACGCATTACCGCTTGCAGGCAGAAAGCATGAGCGCTTTTCATGTCGCTACAACAACAGTGCTACAGGAAAGCAAAAGCACGTATGCCTCGTACGCAATCGCGCTCGGCGGAGAAATTGCGCGGCATGATCTGAACGTCAAACTCGACGGCGAACACATCGAAAGCACGATCGACGGACTCTACATCGGCACGGGCAAACAGCACATTGATAATCATACAACGATGGATCACGCGCGCCCGCACTGCAATTCATTCCAGTTGTACAAAGGCATTCTCGACGAAAAAGCGCGTGCAGTTTTTAACGGCAAAGTCTTTGTGCGCAAAGATGCAATGCTGACCGATGCCAAGCAATTGAATAAAAACTTATTGCTTTCCAAAGACGCTCACGTTGACACCAAACCGCAACTCGAAATTTTCGCCGATGACGTGAAATGTTCACACGGCGCAACTGTCGGGCAATTGGAAGAATCAGAATTATTCTATCTGTGCAGTCGCGGCTTATCGCCCGACAGAGCGCGCGCTTTGTTGACGTTTGGCTTTGCCGAAGATGTTATCAGCAAAATCAAAATTGAATCAGTGCGCAAGCAATTGGATAAAATTGTTCTCGCAAGGCTGCATCAAAATTTAGATGTCTAATGAAAATTTATGCGAGTAAGAACATTTGTAACTTTGCCTAAGGAGTTGTCGCTGAGCGCGGACAAACTGAATGAAGAAGTACTTGATGCACTTGAATATCAATCGGTGAAGTGGTGAAACGCGGCACCCTATGCAGTTTATTCGCCTATTTTAAAATAGCGTTAGAAATTGATGAGTAATTCGAGAATGTTTTTATCAGCACTCAGAACAACAGGAATCATTGAAGGAATCTCATTTTTGATTCTGCTCGGCATCGCAATGCCGATGAAATATGTATTCGGGCAGCCTGAAATGGTGCGTTATGTTGGCTCGCTTCATGGTGTCCTGACAATTTTATATATCTTGCTTTTAATCAATGTCAGCATTCGGATGCGATGGGCAATCAAAACCACTGCACTCGCATTTATTGCTTCGCTGATTCCATTTGGAATGCTGTACGCTGAATTCAATATTTTCCGCAAGGCGGTACAATCATAATGACGATGAATACGAAAACTGCTCCTGAATTTGATGTCGCAAAAATTCGCGCCGAGTTCCCAATTCTTAAGCAACAAGTGAACGGAAAACCGCTCGTATATTTAGACAACGCGGCGACTTCGCAAAAGCCGCAATGTGTGATTGATACGATCACGCATTACTATTCAGCTCATAATTCCAACGTGCATCGCGGCGTACATTATTTGAGCCAACTGGCGACACGTGAATTAGAAGGCGCGCGCGACATCGTCAAAAAATTCCTGAACGCGGCGAGCGACAAAGAAATTATTTTTACCAAAGGCACAACCGACGGTATCAATCTCGTAGCGCAAAGTTATGGCCGCAAATTCATCAAGGAAGGCGATGAGATCATCATCTCCGCACTGGAACATCACGCGAACATCGTGCCGTGGCAAATGTTGTGCGAACAAACAGGTGCGGTGTTGCGCGTCATCCCGATGAATGATGACGGCGAATTGTTGATGGAGGAGTACGAAAAGTTACTCAATCCAAAAACAAAATTCGTGTCGGTCAATTATGTTTCCAACGCGCTCGGCACGATCAATCCGGTGAAGCGCATCATCGAACTCGCACACGCGCAAGACGTTCCCGTGTTGATTGACGGCGCGCAATCGGCTCCGCATTTGAAAGTAGATGTGCGCGAATTGGATTGTGATTTCTATGCGTTTTCCGGCCACAAAGTTTGCGGCCCGACAGGTATTGGAATCCTCTACGGAAAACAACATCTGTTAGAGCAAATGCCTCCGGTGCAAGGCGGCGGCGATATGATTCGGACGGTGACGTTCGAGAAAACGACGTACAACGATTTGCCTTATAAACTGGAAGCAGGCACGCCGCACATCGAAGGTGGCATTGGTTTAGGCCGTGCGATTCAATATCTGGAAAGTATTGGCTTAGAAAATATTGCGGCGTACGAAAATGAATTGTTGGACTACGCGACTGAATTAATTGGCGGCATCAAAGGCGTGCGCATCATCGGCACGGCGCGTGAAAAAGCGAGTGTCTTATCGTTCTTGATTGATGACATTCATCCACATGACATCGGTACAATTTTGGATCAGGAAGGCATCGCCATCCGCGCCGGGCATCATTGTGCGCAACCAATTATGCAACGATTCAACGTGCCTGCGACGGCGCGCGCGAGCTTCGCGTTTTACAATACAAAAGAAGAGATTGACGCGCTGGCCAATTCAATTAATAAAGTTATTGAGGTTTTTGCATAATGGTGAAGCGCGGGCTTTTTATTGCTGTTTTAGCTTTCTTTTTTCTAGCTTGCGATTTACCGAGCAATGAAATAGTTAAGAGAGAGTTCTTAGATAAAAACCCTGGCGTTGAAGTCATCAACATTGAGCTAGTTTTTGAGCAGGATAACAATGTCGTTTATTTGATAAGTTATAAAAAAAGTGCCAGCCCTGAAATAAAAAAACAGGACCTTGCCCTCCATGCTGCCCGAGGAAAGTGGCAATGGTGTGACGACAACACAGAGCGAAAGTGCAAATAACCTGATTGACGAAAAATTGAAATTCTATATGTCGGATTTAAGCGATTTATATCAACAAGTAATTTTGGATCACAACAAAAAGCCCAGAAATTTCAAGGCGCTCGAGACGCCTTCGATTACGCAGGAAGGCCACAATCCATTATGCGGCGATCACATTTCGTTGCAGTTGGAATTAGAAGGCGACGTCGTCAAGGACGTAGGATTTCAGGGTTCCGGCTGTGCGATTTCCAAAGCCTCGTCTTCGATGATGACTACGGCGGTGAAAGGCAAAACGAAAGCCGAAGTGGAAATCATGGCGGATGAATTTGTCAAAATGGTGCGCGGCGAACTTGATCCCGAAACCGAAGAAAATCATTTAGGCAGATTGAAAATTTTTGCCGGCGTCAAAGAATTTCCCGCTCGTGTAAAATGTGCTGCTCTCTCGTGGCGGACGGTGCAGGCTGCGATTGAGGGTTCTCCTGAACCAATCTCAACTGAATAACCTGCTAACATTTGAACCGAAGAACTCAAAAAATAAACTCAACTGAGAGAAACTCTCCCTCGAAGACTTAATTCGCACTCTCTACTTAAGAAGTGTTTGCTAC
The DNA here is from genome assembly GCA_043736395.1 of Blastocatellia bacterium. Classification (GTDB taxonomy): domain Bacteria; phylum Acidobacteriota; class Blastocatellia; order RBC074; family RBC074; genus JAFDVL01. The sequence continues at coordinate 7,991 of JAYTCQ010000132.1, forward strand.
TTGATTTATGACTTATATTTTATTTATATAGGTCATAGAGTTCTCCCCGCAAATTCAGGAATTAAATCGAGGTGTAAAATGATCAGTGAAATTTCCTCGTCACGACAAATCAGACTCCGTGATTTCCGCTATCCAAAAGAAAATCTTTCTTTGATTTTGACGTTCCTGATCCTGATCGCGATATACACCTGTGCGATTTTACTTTTTCCCCGGAGCGCCGCTCAAGTCTGGAACGCGCTGGCAATCACGGCTGGCGGAATCCTGGTTTACATCATCACCGTACTCATTCAGCAACGCTCAGTTTTCGGTAGCCTGGTGCGCGTCAGTCCACGACAATTCTCAGAAATTTATGAAGCCGGATCAATTGCAGCAGTACGGCTCTCAAGCCCGCTTTTACCGATTTATGTCAAGCGTTCATCTGAGCAAAATATCTATACACTGGGTTTCTCCAGACAACCGTTAATTGTGATTACTTCGTCCATGATTGACCAGATGTCTACTGAAAGTTTGCAATTTTTTATCGGGCGGGAAATTGGTCATATCAGAGCAGGTCACACCTGGTTGCGGACGCTGTTACATCCACTTGGCGCTGGGATTCCGTTGATTGGAAACTTGCTCGACAGTGTGATTTTTGGGGACTGGATCAATCGTTCCGAATTCACAGCTGATCGGGCTGGATTTATTGCCTGCGATTCGTTGAGCGTTTCGGTGAGTTCAATGATTAAATTTGGAGTGGGAACAGTTCTCTTCCAAAAAATGGACATCCGCGAATTTCTTGAACAGGTGAATGATTTGCGCAGTGTTGGCGGGAGGGTGATGGAAATCATGGCGGAACAACCTTATTTGATTGAGCGAGTGCGTAAGCTTGTCCGTTTTGCGCTCTCCAAGGAATTCAATGGACAGCCCCCATCTGAGCGTTTAAGCACCAGTATTCTGGGTCACCTGCCAGAAGAGTTTATTCATTCGAGACCAGTAAATTTCAACAGCTTGGAGCCAAACCCGCAAATAGATGAAGACATCCTGCCAATTACAGTTGTTTCTAAAGAATTACCTATTTCTCAGTACTCCATTATTCCTGAATTAATTCTCGAAGTTGTGAAAAGTGGTGAAACGTATCCGCTCCGCAGCCCCAGGACACGCATCGGTCGTAATTCTGATAACGACATCATTGTTTCTAATGACGACCGCATCAGTCGCTACCACGCAGAAATTCTAGTAGAAGGCGATAAACTGATGATTCTTGATTGTGGGAGCCGCAATGGTGTTTGGCTTGACGGTGAAAGAATCGCTATGCGGACCGAACTCAAACCGAACAATCCGGTACGATTAGGAAAGAGGTTTACTTTTATCGTGAAAGAAGCGTGAAGAATTCTCAGAAAATAAAAAAGCCGCGAAAGTTTAATAAACTCTCGCGGCTTTTTTATAATACCTGACTGTTACTCATCACGTTTTTCATCGTCTTTTTCTTCTTCGTTGGCCTCTAGTGATTTTGGTTTTGTAATCAACGGAGGCATCGCAGGAGTTGCGACCGGAGTAACTCTTGAGGCCGATGTCATTGTCGGATTCATAGACTGATCTCTGAGAAAACGATACGAAATCGCCCGGTAAACACGGCCTGCAATATCTGCGGCTTTCTTCCCAGCTTCTCCCCGTCCGGTAGTAATCACAGTGACCACCAGTCGCGGGTTATCAACGGAATTGAAGGAAGTAAACAATCCAAGCTTATCGCGGTCTGTACAGGTTCCGGTCTTGCCAGCCACTTGTCCCATTGGATCAAAAGCGGCTTTGCCCGTGCCAAAATTCACCGTGCCTGCCATCCCGGCTAACATTCTCAATCTATTTTCCGGTGTCATCTCAATTTTCCGCTTCAGTTGCGGCTTGAAATTCTCGGCGTCTTGAGGTGTCTTTGGAATACGCGGAACGTATAAGTATCCACCATTGGCAATCGCTGCTGTAAAAGTGGAAAGCTGCATAGCTGTAACGCCAAAGCCATCACCATGACTAGACATTAATGTCGTGTATTCCTCAGGGACAAACCCGGAACCTTCACTTGGCAAATTTACTCCGGTCATTTGACCAAACCCGAAGTTTTGCGCGTAACGAACAACATTGTCATAGCCCAGACGACGTCCAAGTTCCTGGAAAAAAGGATTGTCAGAACGAGCAATTGCGTCTGTTAACACCATACTTCGTCCACGCGACGAGGTCAGCTCAACATTAGGATCAAAAACATTTTCCTGTAATGCCGCCAGACTAACAATTGGCTTGACTGTCGAACAAGGCTTGACCGGAGAACTCAATGCCATCTTTTGATTGACAACCGCGTAAACCCTACCATTCGTTGCGTCCATCACGACAACTGCCCCGGCTTTACCATCTAAAGCCTGAATTGCGGCGTTGCGAACATCAGGGTCCTGGCCAATGACTTCATCATTCATGATGTTATCAGCGGCTCCATTTCTGAGAGCTGCTTCGTGAGCAGCAATCGCCCGTAATTGTGCCGCACGGATAGCCGCCAAACGCGCTAATTCCCGACGCCTGGCTTCTTCGGCGCGACGCCTCGCTTCAGCCGCAATCGCCGCACGTTGATTGGCTAATTGCCTTTTTTCAGCTTTTGATAATTTCCCACTTTTTTCACGTTTTGCCAGAGCCTTAAGGTCGGGGCCTTTAACTACTTTTTCTTTCTGTGAAGTTTTTGCTTTTGGTTTCGCAGCCGGACGCTTGCCTGCTGCCAATATTTCATTCCCACTTAAGATCAAACAAAATGCAATGAGGCAGATTGATAAACGGTACAACTTATTCATCTATAATTCCCTTTCTGTTATCACGTGACAGCTCTTCAAGGGCTTCTATTAAAAGGGGCAAAAATCGTCTCTCACTGAGAGGCCGACGTGTAACAGTTTTTTTGCAAAGCTTGGCTTTGATAATTGATTTGTGAGCTGGAGTGAAGCGCGCTCTGTGTGCGGACTTAAGCAAGTTTCCCCATTCCACCTGAGACGTTTCTGAACCAATAAACTTGCCTGTACAATAGAGAAGAACGCGCACTGTGGCTTCCTCCAAACTTTGTTAATACTTCTGACAAAGCCAGGGGGCAGGCGCACTGTGATAATATAGCAAATCTTTTTGAGTTGGGCAAATCTTATCGCTTATGAGCCTTTTTTCAAGCTTTCGCGCACAAATGGTTTTCTTTGTTGCGGCAATGGTCTTATTGACGACTATCACGCTGCAAATACTGAATTTACAACTGGAACGACGCATCACAATTGCGGCGGAAGAACAGTTTAATGAAGTCAATCGCGCCATTGATTTAGCTGTGAATTCTTTTCCAAGCAAAGAATATTTGTATCAAATCACTCGCGATAATCAGATGACATTTTCACCGCAGTCAACGGTTCAAAATATCTTTATTATCAGCAAAGAAGGTTCCGTAATCAATAGTACGAACGCTGACGACATGGATAGACCGCTGCGTCCTGAAATTGCAAATCTTCCGCCAGTGCGGCACAACGAATCCGTTCCCCACACTAATTACAGCACAAGTAAAATCGAATTCCCGGTCGAAACCGAAAGCGGAACCCGCACCGTTTTATTGGTGATCTCACTCCAGCGATTATCAAATGCGGTCAGTGATGTCGGGCAAATCCGGCTTTACGCCAGCATCGCGTTAGGATTAATCTTGCTGAGCATCACTGCGTTTCTAAGCCGCCGTTTCACCCGTCCCGTCACGCAACTTGCACAGGCGGCGCAGCGTGTCACCAAAGGCGATCTCGATTTTCAAGTGGACGCTTCTCATCGCAACGAAGTCGGAATGCTGTCACAAACATTCAATGAAATGATCGGCGGATTACGCCGCAGCCGCGACCTTGAAGAAAAACTGCAACGCGCCGAACGTTCCGCAGTCGTAGGCCGTTTAGCTTCCGGCATAGCGCACGAAATCCGCAATCCGCTCAACTTTATGAATCTTTCGATTGATCATCTGCGATCACGTTTTATCGAACCGCCCAAGTCTAATAACGAAGCCGAAATCATTCGCACCGAAGCTGCGAATATTCTTGGATTAATCAAAGACGAAATCGGTAGATTAAATCGGCTGGTCAGTGATTTTTTAAGCTACGGACGCCCCGCCAGATTTACGCTGCGTGACCTTGATGCGCGAAATTTAATCAACGAAGTCGAAGGGTTAGTACACACGCAAGCCGAACAACAAGGCGTCAAAGTTAATTCCTTTGTCGCTGAAAATTGCGATCCACATTTTCAAGCCGACGCCGAACAAATCAAAACCTGCTTTTCAAATTTAGTCATCAACGCCGTACAAGCTATGCCCGAAGGCGGAACATTAAATATCAACATCAGCAGCGACGAAACCGACATCCAATTTGAATTCCGCGACACAGGTTGCGGAATCGAAGCCGATCCGATCGAACAAATTTTTGAGCCGTATTATTCCACCAAAGAAACGGGTATCGGCTTAGGATTACCACTTACGAAAAAATTAATTGAAGACCACGGCGGTACGATGACTGTGGAGAGCGAGAAAGATAAAGGGACGACTTTTGTGGTAACTTTACCGCGTGAAGGAATAATAAAACAGGTAGTCGCATTAACTTCATAAATACCATGCGCGGAATAGTGTATACAGCAAATGAAACGTTCGATCCCTCGGACCATGAGGCGTGGCAAAACTATGTCGCGTGGTCAAAGTTGGATCATTTAAAAGAAATCATTTCTCTTGATAATTCACTTTGCCCGAGTGTTGTTCCAGATTTGATCGAACAAGACTGGGATTACTTAGCGCCCGAATATTATTTATTTGGGCTTTTCATTGACCCTACATACTTACTAAATCGAATCAAGGACAAGACCAAGTTTCAGGTACTCGCTATCTTACGAGAACCGCAAGACTACAATACAAGCGAGTTCCACGATAAAAGATTTCATTTCAAAGGATACGATCTTATTGAGGAAGCCACGTGTATTAGTGCATTAACTAATTGTGGCGGCTTTGATTTGGCATTTTCAAATAACGACCTCTCCGAATACGGACTTATTACTGACTTTAATCGAGCATTAGAGATTAAAAATTTATTACAACAGCATTACCCAGATGAACATCATGCTGACTGTACAGTCTGGGCTATTTGGAAAATGGAAAGTGATATATAGCATTTCCCAATTTCAATTTTGTAAATCATGAAACCTAAAAACCTCCTTGTTGTAGACGACGAAAAAAATCAGCGTGACATCTTACAAATCATTCTCTCCGGCGAACGCGATGCGCACGGGCATCCGCTGTACGACATCAAAACTGCCAGCTCCGGTCAGGAAGCCGTTAAGCTTTTCAAGCAACAGGAATTCGATCTTGTGCTCACGGATTTGAAAATGTCCGGCATGAGCGGCATCGAAGTCCTCAACGAAATTGCGCAGATGGACAGCTCCATTCCTGTGATTTTAATGACGGCGCACGGCTCGATTGATACCGTTAAAGAAGCCCTGCGCGGTGGCGCGTTTGATTATTTGCAGAAGCCGTTAGACCGCGAAGAATTGCTCGCAACTGTCGCCCGCGCCGTCGAAAAAATGCGTGCCGTAGACGAAGAAATTGTTGGCGTTTCCACCGCCATCGAACGCGTCAAAAAAATGATTGTGAAAGTCGCCGGATCAAATTCTACCGTGCTGATTCGCGGCGAATCCGGGACAGGAAAAGAGCGAATGGCGCACGCGATTCATCAAGCAAGTCCACGCGCGAAGGAAAGATTTCAAGCCGTAAACTGCGCGGCGATCAATGAAAATTTATTGGAGTCAGAATTGTTCGGACACGAAAAAGGCTCCTTCACCGGAGCGCATGCTGAGAAAAAAGGATTGTTCGAAATCTCCGACAAAGGCACCTTATTTTTAGACGAAATCGGCGAACTCAACGTCAGCATGCAAGCGAAATTATTAAGGGCTTTGCAAGAAAAAGAAATCACTCGCGTTGGCGGTACGAGGTCTATCAAAGTTGACGTCCGCGTCTTAGCTGCGACCAACCGCGACCTCGAAGCGATGGTCAAAGAAAAACATTTTCGCGAAGATTTATTTTATCGCTTGAATGTCATCCCTCTTGACATTCCTCCCCTCCGTCAACGCCGCGACGACATCGTAGTCTTGATGGATTATTTCCTGCGCAAACACGGCGCAAATTCCGGCAGCAAAACAATGAAAGTTTCCGCCGAGGCGCGACGAATGCTGATGGATTACGCCTGGCCCGGCAACGTCCGCCAACTCGAATCCGCCATCGAACGCGCGCTATTATTAGCCGAAACAGATGAAATCACCGTCGAAGATTTACCCCTGGAAATCCGCAACGTCTCCCGCATCGAAGGAGCCGGAGGATTCAAGCTCCCTGCCGAAGGAATTGATTTCGAAGAACTCGAAAAATCGCTATTAATTCAGGCGATGGAGCAAACAAATTGGAATATTACGCGTTCGGCAAAATTGCTTGGATTGTCATTTCGTACGATGCAATACAGGTTGGATAAATTTGGACTTACTCGACCAAATCGTGGGGGCAAAGATGCGGCGGAAGAAAATTCTTTACCTGAACCTAACCTTGAAGACTCGCAGTAACAAAAAACAAGCAGTAATAAAAAGATTTCCAATTACAATTCAGATAAAGCGATTCCATCTGGAGCCTTACCTACCGCTAGTTTCCCGACGACTTCGCCTGCTTCCAAATTAACTTTTACAACAAAGTTATCTTGAACCGTAATGACGAAAGCAAATTTACTATCCTTCGTGATAACACCCCCAAGAGGAACACTTTCGAGTTGTATGCGTTTCGTTTCTTTGCGAGTAGCGGGATCAATCACAGCCAGATCTTTCGTACTTGGAATCGTTGCAACAACCAATTTTCCGTCAGGCGAAAAGCGAACGCGGTAGGGGCGTGCGCCCAGCTTAATTTTTTCAGTGACTGTATTGGTCGCCGTATCAATGATGTCAATCGCACCTTCCGTATTCAATCCCACCCATACTTCTTTGCCATTCGGGGCAATATCAATGGCTTCGGGCTGTTTACCAACGGGGATATGCGTAACTTTTGATCCTGATGGTGGTACGTTGGCAAACGCTAATGCTGTTACTGAATCCGATCCAACGTTGGCGGTGTAAATTCTTTTTTGGTCGGGCGTGACGACTAACATGTGGCTGCCGCTTTGGCCTGTTCCGATGAGCCAATCAATTTTCCCGGTTGCCAAATCGTATCGTCCAACGATCTGATTTACTTCGACTGTGAAATAGATTTTACCTGCTCGTTCGACTAAGCCGTGCGGACGCAGCAGCGGCGACAGCTCGACACGTTTTGTTTCTTTCTTTGTCTCGACGTCAATGATGGATAATGTTTTACCTGCCGTTTGCGCTCCGTAATTCGCTACGATGGCGGTTTTTCCATCAGCAGTCATTACGACTTCATGCGGACTATCACCCGTTGGAACTATTCCTAAAACGATCATCTTCTCTGCATCAATAATTGTTAACGTTGCGTCATCTCGATTCAATACAAGTAATGTTCCTTTGGCGTAAACAAAAGTATTGGCTGCTATCAGAATCCCTATAAATACTGCCAGGATAGAAAAATTTAACCTCATAGCTTATCTCCATTTCATCTTGCGATTGCACTGTGTACTTATAAATTGTTTTTTACTTTTCCCATAAAACTATCATCAAGGTTTATCTATCGCGCCGCACGCCACGCACCGAGGGGCAACACATTTGCCCGCGCTGCCCACGTGTCCCATTGTGCGGCGAGTTCCTTCACTTTGTCGGGCTGTTTCGCGGCGAGGTTATTCAGTTCCGTGCGGTCGGCTTCGATGTCATAGAGTTCCCACGGCTGATTTTCTTTGGCGACGAGTTTCCATTTGCCTGCACGTACGGCGCGATTGCCTTCGTGTTCCCAAAAGATCGGTTGCTCGCGTTTGAGCGCTTTGCCTGTCAGCACGGGGCGCAAGCTGACGCCTTCCATCGCGTGAATTTTCTGGCCGTTGATTTCCGTTGGATATTTGGCGGCGCTCAAATCAACCGCTGTCGCCATCAAGTCAATCAGATGTCCTGGCGCTTGCACCAGGTTGTTGCGCTGCGTACGTCCAATGCCATTTGGCCAATGCACAATCAGCGGCGTAGAAATTCCGCCTTCGTGCGTCCAGTGTTTGTATTCGCGGAACGGCGTATTGGAAACATTCGCCCAGCCTTTGCCATACGCGATGTAGGTGTCATCCGGCCCCGGCTTTGCGCCCGTGCCCATCATCACGGCACGCCCATCGCGCGTTTGTTGC
>JAYTCQ010000133.1:0-22608 GCA_043736395.1 Blastocatellia bacterium
CTACCATTTCACGATTAACACTTTATTACTTTCTTAAGGAGTAACTCACAATGACCTCACACAAATTCACACGTTTGTTCTTCGCGTTAGCCGCCCTCATCGTGTTGGCCGCTTCCGCTTTAGCCGGTGCCGCTCCAACCAACGTTGGCGTCAGCGATCAGAAAGCTGGTTCAGTTTTGGCTTTCCCTTACTACACTTCACTGGGTAGCTCAGACACACGCTTAACCATCAGCAACACTGGAAATTCCAGCAATAACGTTCACATGTTCTTCATTGGTGCGGATTGCGCGCAAGCCGATCAGTACATCTGCTTAACCGCGAATGCATCAGCTTCGTTCCTCGCTTCTGAGTATGATCCTTCGAACTCTGGTTATTTGCTGGCTGTTTCGGTTGATGATCGTGGTACACCTATCTCAAACAACTCGCTGATTGGAAATGCTTTCGTCAACGATGGCAACTATGTTGGTAACTACGGCGCTGAAGCTTTCTGGTCCAAACTTCCTTTTATGCGACCAACTTCAAGGATTAGTGCTGATATGACAGCTACCTTGAATTTCGATGGCACTTTCTATGACTACTTGCCAAATCAACACGTGGCAGAAATCCAAAGCCCAAATGATTCTGTCGGACAGCGCATTCTCGTGGCTGGTCTGAATGGTAGCCTGATCACTGGCAGCCTTGGTAGTTCAGCGCAAGCCGGAATCGGTGTGGCTTATAACGATGGCGAAAAGCCAGGTAGCTACAGCAATCCTTTCGGTGGTTCTTGCTTACGCAGCTTAATCATCACCCCAACGACGCCTCGCGTTCCTGGTGGACTCGGTTCGATTGCTGGCATCAACAACAACGCGTTGATTCCTGCCGGACGTACCGGAACTTTGAAATGGAATACCACGGGTTCAGTTGGTCTGATCCTGACCCCGAAACAGGGCACCAACAAGTGGTCTGGGATCCGTACCCTCCACAAAACCGGTGTTCGTTTAGATGGTAGCTTAGTCATCCCGGTCTTCGATGCTCCTAACTGCATCGGCTGGGCAGATGATAGCGTCGCGCCATAATTCCATAACATAGTGGAAACAACATAAGAAAAGGTCAGAAGCTTCCGCTTCTGACCTTTTCTCTTTTTACGTCTCTTGACTTCTTTTTATTGACTTGCTTGAGGAGTAATTTTTTCCAGCACCTCTGCCAGTTTCAATACATCGACAGGTTTTGGAATATATTCATCCATTCCTGCTTCCAGACATCGTTCACGATCTCCAGTCATCGCGTTTGCTGTCATGGCGATGATCGTGATGTGCTTTCCGAGTTTCTGCTCTCTGGCACGTATTTCCTTTGTTGCTTCGATTCCGTCCATCTCCGGCATCTGCATATCCATCAGCACCGCATCAAACGCCACAGTTTCCCATGCCTCGACTGCTTCACGACCATTGTTGGCAATCATTGAGGTGTGTCCCTGTTTTTCAAGCAACTTGGCAGCCAGCTTCTGATTTACCAAATTATCCTCAGCAATCAATACGTGAAGCCCTTTATTATTGAGTTCCATGTTGATTCCTATAAACATTATTGCGTTACACTCCCCATTAGACTCAAGGCAGTTCTAATTTCACGCTTGTGTTTAAAATTGTCAACATCTTTATCATTAAATGTGTTATCCAGCGAACAAATCAGGCTTTATTGTGAAACAATTTTTTCAAAATGGCATGCGTGGGGAAATATACTAACGATGGTAATCCAATCAACATTACTCCGAGCCACACCAATGCAGGCATCCACGTTTGCGGAGTTTGATCATTTAATCCAAAAACATAGTTCACATTAACGGGAAGATTAGGATTCACCGCTGGAGCGGGAGGTGCCGGCAGAACAAAATACCCAATCAAAATTAAGCCCCAGGCCAACACCGTCCATACCTTTAAAGCACGACTGTCGTATCCAATACGCCAAATTAACCAAATCAAAACGAAAGGCAACCAGAAATGAAAAAATGATAATCCACGAGTGAATAATGATAAGTTTGGATTGAACATATAAGATGTCATACCAATCGGTTGGTGTCCTATGATCCCCCCAAAAAAATCAATGACCCAGACAGCCTGTGGAATCAAAATGCCCACCGCCGAAGCTGAGATCAACAAGGAATTTTCCATCCAGATGGCCACACAGGTCAGCAGCAAAGCCACGTCGCAAAAATATAAAAAATTCGTCGGGCCGTATGCTTTCCAATAATACGGAACCAGCACTGCAACGAAGGCGGTGTAGATGATTTTAAAAACTAACGGGATGCGATTCGGTTTCATAGTTATCTCCTGATTTTGAATTCGTACAACCAGAGATTACAGCTAAATTTAAATTCAAAGTTTTAAGATCGTGACGGTTTTTCGAGTGTCACAGGTGGGAATAGTTCAGAGTTCAAACTTTAGTTTGTCAAACGCCGCGTTTCGCTGGCGTTGGCACGCTGAAGCGTGAACTCTGAGCTAATTATTCATAACTCGTCACGTTTCTTGATTTTTCACGATGACGTTCAAAGGCTAATTCGATTAATTTATCCAGTAATTCGGCGTATGGCAATCCGCTTGCTTCCCACATTTTCGGGTACATACTAATGGCAGTGAAACCGGGCAAGGTATTCAGTTCGTTGACAAACCACTTCCCTGTTTCACGTTCGAGAAAAAAGTCTGCGCGCGCTAAGCCTGAACCATCAATCGCCTGAAAAGCTTTAATGGCAAGCTGCTGAATTTCGGCAGTTTGTTCATCTGTTAGCGGAGCCGGAATCATCAATTTCGCTCCGTTTGGATCAACGTATTTGGCTTTGTAATCGTAAAATTCAGCGTGTTCAGTTGTGGCAATTTCACCGGGCAAGCTGGCTACGGGTTCGTCATTGCCGAGCACACTGACTTCGATTTCGCGAGCATTGACACCGCGTTCGATAATTATTTTACGGTCGAATTTAGCCGCGAAGGCAATGGCGGATTTTAATTCCTGCACATCGTCAGCTTTAGAAATGCCAACGGAAGAGCCTAAATTTGCGGGTTTGACGAAACATGGAAAACCGATTTTGGCGATGACATCAGCTTCAATTTGGGCAGGATTTTTTTCCCATTGCGTCCGCAGGAAATGAACGTATTCAACAATCGGCAAGCCTGCTTCAAAAAAAAGTCGCTTCATGAAAACTTTGTCCATGCCGCAAGCGGAAGCCAGCACTCCGCAACCGACGTACGGAATATCCGCCATTTCAAACAGCCCTTGAATCGTCCCGTCTTCGCCGTACGTGCCGTGCAAAATTGGAATAATTACATCGAGTTGATCACTGACTTGCGCACCGTCTGAAGATGTGCGCGCGAGTCCTTTTTTCGTTGGATCGCCGAAAATCGCGACACTTTGATCGGCTGTTTCCAGCACAGAACTCGGCAATAAATTCGTCGCTTCACTCGAAGCCAGCCATTTGCCTTTGGGCGTTATCGCAATCGGAATTACTTCATATTTTGATTTATCCAACGCATTAATGACTGATTCCGCGGAACGCAAAGAAACTTCGTGTTCGCCCGAACGTCCACCAAAAATCACACCAACTCGAATTTTTGACATTGTAAAAACTAGATGCTGGATATTAGGTGCTGGATGCTGGATAGAGAATTTCGAGATCGTCGTTTTTTCCCAGCATCATGCATCCAACATCTAACATCCATCCTCATCCTCACATAATTTTTTTGCCGAATGCGGAAAGAATCAACTGAACTCCCAATTCTGCCGTCTTGTTGGAATTATCTAAAACAGGATTTATTTCGGTTAATTCAAAGGACAACATCTGCCCGGAATCCGCGACTTTTTCCATCGCCAAGTGGCTCTCACGGTACGTCGGGCCGCCTGGAACCGGAGTCCCGACTCCCGGCGCAAAATCAGGATCAACAAAATCCATATCCATGGTGACATGAAATCCTGCCGTATTTCGTGCCGCAATAGAAATCGCTTCGTCCACGCAAGCGCTCATCCCGCGCTCATCCACTTCGCGCATGGTCATAATGCGGACGCCGGAATTTCTCATGATAGTCGCTTCGGTCGGATCAACATCACGCGCGCCAATCAAGACACAATCTTCCGGATAAACCTTTGGGATGAAGCCGCTAATTTGAGTCAGCTCCGGCGCGCCACTACCCAAAATCGCAGCAAATGGCATCCCGTGAATATTGCCCGAAGGCGAAGTTTCCGGTGTGTTCATATCGCCGTGCGCATCAAACCAAATCACGCCCACGCGCTTTTCCTGCTTGCGATAAAAAGCCGATAAACCAGAGACGCTGCCAATCGCAATGGAATGATCTCCACCTAAAATGATTGGCATCGCACCATGCTGCAAAACTGCCGTCACTTTCGCCGCCAGAGCCTGACACGCTTCCGTAATTTCCGGTAAATATTTCGCGTGGCGGGAGTCCTCAACTAACATTTCAGGATTACGGACATTGATATTTCCGCCATCGGTGACATCGTATCCAAGTGTCGTCAGGCGTTGATTTAACCCCGCGACACGAACCGCCGATGGCCCCATATCTACGCCACGCCGATCAGCGCCTAAATCCATCAGCACGCCGATAATTGTTACTTTTTTGGAGTTCATAATCCGAGTGGGATTTTTTTGACAGGATTAACAAGATTGACAGGATTTGCTAAAAATATTGATAAAAATTGAAGCTTCATAAATCCTGTTCTTGTTGTAAATCCTAACTTTTAGCGGGAAGGACGCACTGTCAATCCCAACATCTAACATCCAGCATCTTTTTAATTATTTCACTGCTTTGATAATCGAAAAACTGCGTGCCGTAATTCCGGTTTTTGATTTTAATCCACGAATAATAATCTGGCGAAATCCGGTAGCACGTAACATCTCTGTCAATTCATGTGAATTATAAAAATGAGCTTTGGCTTCTTTTTCATCGCGCTTAATGTATCGGTAATATCGTTGTCGCGCCTTCTGCATTAACCCGCTCATCTCTGACTGCGGAGCTAATTCCGCCGCGACCAGTAATTCTCCGCCAACTTTCAAAACACGATGAGTCTCATGAAAAAAATCTTTCGCGTCAAGCTGATTGAAAGATAAGCCGCAGGTTACCAAATCAAAACGTTCATCATCAAATGGAAGATGATTGAATGGCGCTACTTTCCATTCAATTCGCGTGCTGACTTTAGCTGATTGAGCATCTAATCGAGCGCGCTCAACTAATTCTTTCGTGCTGTCAACACCAATGATTTTTCCTTCCGTGCCCACATAATTCACCAGATGCCTGGCAATCGCGCCTGATCCGGCCTCAAGTTCTAAAACTTCGGAACCGAGATGTAAATCGGCAGCTTCAATGATTTGTGAAATCATTGTTTGGTATTCCAGGCCAGTTCGTTGAAAAAATTCTTTTGCTCGTTTTTCTTCTAATTCATTCAACCAATCAGTGATGAATAATGGTGCTTTCTTTTTTTCGGTAGTATCTATTTCTTTGACCACTTCTTTGGTTAACATTATGGTTCTTAACTCCCAGCCCTTTTTCACTTGCCGTATTTATTGCCAATGACAATTACACGACATTTTATTGCCGGAACGATTACGGTTTTAATCGGTTCAGCATTCGACCAAAGGGGATTGTTTCGCGTACATGTTCGAGACCGCAAATCCAAGCTACTGCGCGTTCAATGCCCATCCCGAAACCTCCGTGCGGGACGCTACCGTATTTGCGTAAATCCAAATACCAGTCAAACGCTTCTTGCGGTAAATTATGCTCGTGAATGCGCTGTAATAGCAAATCAAGTGAGGAAGCGCGTTCGCCGCCGCCAATAATTTCGCCATAACCTTCCGGTGCGAGAACGTCTACACACAAAGCCAAATCAGGTCGCGCCGGATCAGGTTCCATATAAAAAGCTTTCACCGCTGCCGGGTAGCGATGCACCATCACAGGCTTGTCAAATTGCGATGAAAGATACGTTTCATCCGGCGAACCAAAATCTCCGCCGTACTCAAAAAGATGCTCGACCTTGCCTTCCGCGTGCGCTGTTTGCAGCATTTTCGCTGCATCGTCGTACTGCAAACGCGGAAACGGCGGAATCATATTTTCAAGTTTCGTCAGATCACGTTCGAGGCTTTTTAGTTCTTCCTGACGGCTTTCCAAAACGCGCGTCACGATGTGACTGATGAAATTTTCCGCGAGCGTCATGACATCATCCAGCTTCGCGTATGCCACTTCCGGCTCGACCATCCAGAATTCTGTCAGATGTCGGCGCGTCTTGGATTTTTCAGCTCTGAACGTGGGCCCAAAGCAATATGTCCGCCCAAATGCTGCCGCGGTAGCTTCATTGTAAAGCTGTCCCGACTGCGTCAAATAAGCCTTTTCATCAAAGTATCCGACTTCAAAAAGCGTTGAAGTTCCTTCACACGCAGCCGGAGTAAAAATCGGCGTATCGCACAAGGTGAAATCCCGATCATCAAAAAAATCACGTACAGCTTTGATAATCGTATGGCGTACGCGCAGGATCGCGTGTTGCCTTTTAGAACGCAGCCACAAATGACGATGATCCATCAAAAATTCTACGCCGTGTTCTTTTGGTGTAATCGGATAATCCTGCGCCAACTGAAAAATTTCCAGATTGCTGACATCCAGTTCATACACGCCAGGTTTTTTCGGATGTTCACGGGCAATTCCAGTGACAATAATCGAAGATTCCTGCGTGACTTTTTCGCAATTTTCCCACGTCTCTTCGCTGACATCTTTGCGCGAAGCAACGCCTTGAATAATGGCCGATCCATCCCGAATTTCGAGAAACGCGAGCTTTCCACTGGAACGTTTGTTATACAGCCAGCCCTTGATCGTAATCGTTTCACCAAGAGATTTTGCAATGTCCGAAATATATGTTTGCGTCATAAAATTTATTCACTAAAGTTACTTTCCATAAATCCGGTACGAGTCTTTTGAGTTCAACTTTTTCACCCGTAATTTATCGCCATCCGTTTTTTCACCGTGTGCGGCGTCAAGATAAAATTGGCGTCCGGTAGACTTCTTTGTCGGATCAATTTCTACCACCAAAATATTGAAAGTATACGATACTTCGCTGGTTGGTTTGAACCAATGGACATTATCTTTTTCGTCCGAAACCGTAGTCACTTCGCCCAGCGTCAAAGCCTTATCCATTGTCGGCTTGATGATGAGATAATTGGATTCATCGGCGACGCGATCAAAGTGCCAGCCGTGCAATCCTCCACCAATTGGCATGTGCATCGAAGTCATATTTTGATGGCAATGCGGCGGAATCACTCCATTTTTTTTCATCCCGTAAATATATGTGCTGAAGCTTAATTCCTTTGGCATTCCTTCGATATGTTTGAGGAGCGTTTCACTCACGGCTTCCTGCGAACCGACAATTTTCATCTGCTTGCTGATGCGATCAAAATCCAGCGAACGGAGCAAATCTTTTTGGTCGACACGGGAAAATATGTCGGCGATTTTCTGTTGCCATTCGATTTGCCTGAGCTGCTGTTTTTGCATCGCTCGCGAAGCCTCTTCGACTTCGGCTAACCAGTATTTCACTTCTGCACGGATCGGCTTTGCCAGCGCGTCGTGACTGAACAAAGTTTCGACGAGCGAGAACGTGAATAGTGATCCGAGCAATCCAGCATTGAAATTTCGACGCGAAGTATTTTCCATAAAGGTACAATAGGCTTCCAGCCTGGTGATGACAACGCTACAAGTTTTTTCGATAAAACTGCAACTTCAAACGCAAGAAAGGCGGGGACGCCTATCCTACACTTTCAAGTTTTTTTCGCAACGAAGGATATTCTCGCAACCCTGGTTTCCTCATCGCTCGCAGCACCGTAGCCACCGCAGCTTTCATATATTTTTCGTAATATTCGCCGCGTCCCATGACTCCGGTTTGATAGGAAAAAGTTCCGACGGCTTTGAGCTGTCGTTGCACCGTCATCAAGTGAAATTCGTACATCAATTCTTTTTTCTCAATCTCTGCCAACCCGTTCTTCAGGCGCATTTCGTTGAAGTAATCAATATGCGATTCGACCCAATTTTCATCAGCGAGTTCAAGTCTTCGCTCTACTAAAATCGGAACTAAATCGTATGTTGCTGGCCCCATCCGCGAATCCTGATGATCAATAATTCGGAGATTGCCATCCTGATCTACCATTAAATTCATCGCGTGATAATCACGATGCGTCAGGACTCTGGGACGTGACGACAATTCTTCCGCGATTGCTACTAATTCAGATTTGATGGCAGCAGTTTCTGCTTCGCTCAAATTTTCGTGGCGATAGCTGCTGAAAAAATGATCGAAAAAGTAATTCAATTCCCAGCCTAATTTATCCGCATCAAACGCGAGCGTACCCGCAACTGAACCAGAGCTAATCGCCAGAGCTGACGTTGCCTGAATCTGTGCGATTAATTCAACCGCTTCTTTCAGCTTTGCCTCTGCGCCTTCGGGATGCTGTGCCATCCAGATGGCGAGACTGACATCGCCTAAATCCTCCTGCATGATAATGCCTTCGGTTCCGGCGACATCAATGACTTTTGGAACCGGCAATTTTGCATTTTCAAAGAGGCGAGTCACATCGAGATAGGTGCTGCTTTGCGGATTGAACGGAGTCGCGTACAAGCTGACGATATACGTTTCGTGTGGCTTGGCAGCCAATGAAATTCGATAATATTTGCGCGTCGAAGCGTCAGGGGTCAGCGCTTCAAGATTTATGGTGTCAGTCTCAACGCTAAAATATTTGGCAGCATATCCGCGCACCCGTTTTTCGCTTAAATCTTCAGTTGTCATAGTCGATGAATTCATTTCGTTATTAAATCGTAACGACGTAATTATCGCCGTCCACCACTCCTTTAGTCGCTTTTTCAGGGATCGTTTCGGCTGCTACAAGATCAGCACGAACGATAACTTTTCTTTCGTATTCAGCATTGGCAGGAATCGTCACTCCATCAGCAATTATACATTGATTGATTTTTGCACCGCTGGAAATTTTTACGTCGCGCCACAAAACGGAATTTTTTATGCTGGCAGTTGAAGCAATTTCACAACCTTCATCCGCTGTAAATTCCAGTTTGTCGCGACGCATAAATTCCAAACTAATTTCTAAATATCGCGCAAGCGTACTCAGTTCGTACCAATCGCCCTCGCCTACGTGCGCGGCTACGATTTTGCCTTCGCTCATCGCTTCTGGGTAGACCTGACGAATCGAATCATACTCAACTCCCGAAGGAATGTAATCTAAAATCGCAGGTTCGAGAATGCTGATTCCGGTGAACATTAAAGGGGTGGGCAGGGGTCGGTGGTCGGTAGTCGGTGTTTCTGAATAAGGTGTCGGGAAGCCCCTGAAGCCTTGATAGTTTCCGTGTTCGTCTATGATGATTTGACTGAATTTTTCCAGCTTGGGATTCGGGCGCATGACCAAGGTCGCAATCGCTTTTCGCTCACGATGCGTTTGCAGCGCAGCCTCCAAATCAAGATTAGTGATGATCTTTCCGTTGATGACAAAAAAGGTTTCGTCTTTAAGTAAATGCCGCACCGGATCAAGTGCGCCAGCGGTTCCCAGAATAATCGGGTCTTCGATGGAGTACGTAATTTTCACTCCGTACTCACTGCCATCGCCAATTTGTGCTTGGACAGAATTAGGCTCGTGATGCAAATTGATGATGATTTCAGTGATGCCAAATTGCTTGAGGTAGTCAATCGTGAAAGCAATCAACGGGCGATTCAAAAATGGGATCGCCGGCTTCGTTCGTTCGATGGTTAAAGGCCAGAGTCGTGTGCCGAATCCAGCGGCTAAAATCATTGCTTTCATAAAAGGTGGTCGGTGGTCGGTGAGCGGGGGTCGGTGAGTAGTAGGCAGCGCCTTTAACCGACCACTGACCACCGCTCACCGACCACCTTCTTAAAAAACCATATCTTCCAGCGATTTTCCTTGTTGCTGGCAATGGGCAATTTGCAGGGCTAAATAGCTATCCAAAATATAATCTGAAGTTTTCAATCCGAGTAATTTCACCGCCGTGAAAATCGTAATTTCTTCGCCTTCGAGTTCTAAAAAATTTCCCAGCGGAGTCTCGTCTGCCATCACATGAAGTTCTGATTCATCAGGCAAAATTGCGCGGTAAACCGTCCGGTATTTTTGATACCCAAACCATTTTTTAAAACCTAATCGTTCAAAAATATCCAGTGCTTTTTCGGGGTCTCCGATTTCCGTTTCGATTTCAATGCGCAGCTTGAATTGCGAAACCGGAGCGTCGCTGCCAGGCCTTTCTTTATAGGTCAAAAACCCGCTTCCATTCACGGCTCTGATGCGTAAAATCGAGAATTTTTCACCTAATTGCCGCAGGGCTGTATCCAGCAACCAATTCTCTTCAAAGTGGCGCGGGAGAATTGTTTCCAAACGAATTCCAGCACGTTCAAGCGCAGCTACTTCAAGCTTTAATTTGACTTCGATTTCGTGACTCATGAGAAGAATTTTTAAAAGGCAGAAGTCGGAACGATGAACGCAGAAGGAAGAACCAAATCGCCTTTGGACTTCCGCGTTCATCGTTCCGACTTCTGCCTTTTGAAAGAGGTTTAGGCTACTTGTCCAGTCGCGTGCTGAGCATCAAGTTCAAATGTGCCCGGTGCAACCTTGCGGAATCGTTTGGCACGACTGAGCGAAACGGCCAACGTAATCAATTGGTGCTGACCACGAAATTCAAATCCGCCTTCGGCCATCCGTTGATAGATTTCACTCACATGCAAAGGGTGTCCAGCTTCGCGCAAAACAATGGTCGCCGCCTGCGGAATCCGAAAATCATTGAACCTGACATTACCCGAAATCGGCTCCAGTTTTTGGACTGGAATCCCGGATTCGATGGCTTCGAGGTCTTCCAGCTCAAGCGCGGCCTGTTGCGATTCGGGCGGATAGAATTTATTAAACTGCGAGGGCGGCGGCGAGGCAGCCTGTCTGGTGTACTGCATCGGCGGAGCTTGCTGCGTATACTGCGGCGGTTGATGCTGCTGCGCGGGAGGATTCGGGATAAAAACGTCTGTGGGAAATAATGCTGAGCGCAAAGCAGAACTGGTTTGGTCAATCACCATTTCAAGTGAAGTTGATTGTGAGCGCAACATGGCGACTTCAGATTCAAGTTCAACCAATCTGGCTTCTATCCGTTTTTTTGCATCCCGCGCTTCTCTCAGCGCGCGATGCATGGCTTCAATTGCTGTATTTTCAGTTAGCATTAAAAATTAAACTTTCACCCTTATTTTTCCCGTTCCACCACAAACTGAGCGATGTCTCTGAGCGCTCTCCGATACTGATTGTCAGGCAAAGATTCCAGTGCTTCCTGAGCAAGCACACTGTAACTCAGCGCCTCTTCGCGAGCGATTTCCAGTTGACCACATTCGCGCAAAATTGCCAAGACCTTATGCGCCGCTTCATCGTTTTCAGACATCGCTTCACTGACCAGCGATTCGTATTTTGGATAACGATGAAGGAGGCGAATCAGCGGCAGCGTGACCTTGCCTTCGCGTAAGTCATTCAGCACCGGCTTGCCCAATTTTTCAGCATCAGAAGTGAAATCCAATAGATCATCCGTGAGCTGAAAAGCCGTGCCGAGATTCATTCCATAATCCTCAAGCGCAGCCTTTTCAACCGCGCTGGCTCCGCGCAGAACACCGCCCAGACGACAACTGGCGCTAAATAAAAAGCCCGTCTTACGGCGGACAATTTCAAAGTGCTGTTCTTCCGAAATCTGCAAATCCCCAACCATCGGAATTTGCAGTAATTCGCCCTCCGTCATCTTTCGCGTCGCTTCGGTGAGGACATCCAGAACTTCAAGATTGCGCTGTTGCAACGAAGTCTCAAACGCTGTCATATATAACCAATCCCCTAACAAAACGGCGATGTCACTGCCCCATCTTGAAGCGACCGAAGGTTTGCCACGACGGATTTCAGCCCCGTCAATAATATCGTCGTGAACCAGCGTCGCGGTATGCAACATCTCCATCACGCCAGCCATACTGATAATCGAATGATCCAGCTTTTCGCCAAAAACTTTCGCTGAAAGCAAAAGCAGCGCCGGGCGAATCCGCTTACCGCCGGAGCCGCGCAGATAGCGATTGAGATGATTTAAAATTTGGACGTTGGAGCGCGATTGCCGTTCTAATTCAGTCTCAACCAAAGTTAGGTCATGACGAACGAGGCCGAAAACATGGGCGATACTAAACTGCGTACCCGCAGTAATAGGTAGTGAGATAAGGTTTGGAAGATTCATTCACGCTCCGTGCATAAAGCGAAGAAGCAACGAATAGCTTAGTTCGATCTGTAGTTAGTAAATTGCATGTCAATGCCAAAGTCTTCAGGCTTGAGCGCCGCGATCACATCTTGCAATACGTCGCGATCTTTGCCCGTGACACGTACCAAATCCCCTTGAATGGAGGCTTGGACTTTGAGCTTTGTTTCTTTAATAAATTTGACAATTTCTTTGGCTTTGTCCTGCGGGATGCCGTCTTGCAAAGTGATGCGCTGCCGCACTGTACCCCCTAACGCAGATTCGATCTTACCGTACGTCAACCCCTTCAATGGCACATTTCTTTTGACCAGCTTCGACTGTAAAATATCATCCAAACCCTTAAGCCGATATTCGTCATCTGAAGTCAGAATAATCGCCTCCTGCTTTTCCATTTCGATATTACTGATACTGCCTTTGTAATCAAAACGGTTCTGCAATTCTTTAAGAGCCTGATTGATCGCATTCACCACTTCGGTGTGCTCAATCTTGGATGTTATATCGAAAGAATTCTGTTGTGCCATATCGGGTATAGTAAGTTCAAAATTTCACTAGCGCGTTCGGTTCTCATTGAGAAACTATCACACTCTGATTATTTGTTAAATATTCGGGGTTTTAGTTTTGTTGATTTTATTTTGAGGATGATACAGAAGCCCACACGCAGTACGAGCGCAGCATTGAGTTGCGACTACCTACATTTTTGAATATTTTCTAACCATCACGCTTGCATTCCCTACCTTTCCTGCCTTATTCTTTCGCCACTTGGTATTCTTATACAAATTGTAATCGTACTACTTTGCTTGAAGGCTGTGGAAGTGCGTTCACAGTAAAACAAAATTGCTTGTAACTCGGCCAGATCACAAATTCCCCCAGCCGTGATTGCTAAATACTCGGAGGCTAGTTCGATGCCTGGCAGCAACAATATTCACGAATTGCAAGAACTCGTAGCCAATTCTCGTGACATCATAGGAAAAACAGTAATTTTCGCCTGCCGTAAATACAATCACGGTGCCCCCGATGAAGTTGAAGAACTAACTGAGCAAATCATTGTGCGTTTACTGGAAGACGGCTGTCACCGTCTCAACACATTCGATCCAGCAAAAGCAAAATTCAGTACGTGGCTGCAAAATGTCGTCAACCATCACGTTAGTCATTACTATCAGAGAAACCCTTGTACGGGACCAATTGAAGATTTGCCTGAAAATCAATTATGCGTAGCGGCACCACAAGAAAAAGAATTATTAACGAAAGAGCAGCAAGCATTATTGCAGCAAGCCATAAACCAGCTTACTCCGCACGATCAATGCATTGCTCGGCTCAAAATAGGTGGAGCAACAGACGAAGAAATCGCTCAGGAAATGAAAGTCAAAATTCGTTCTGTTCAGCAAGAATGGGCGAGAATTTTCAAAAAAATAGTGACAATATTTAGTAAGGGGGGGGGCAAAAACTATGCCAAATTGACGAGCTACGAAAAATATATTTATTTAAGTCGTCAACATTGCGTTACAAAAAGACTATGAGTAGTTGCGCATGTATAATTTTCTTATCGAAGAAACACGCTTAACCTTAAAAATCTTAGCTTTCCCGAAAATAGGAGAACCGAATGAAAAAACAAACCTTACTTGCCATACTTGTTATATCCCTGCTTACTATTTCTTCAGCTTTCTTTTTGCCTAAATTTAATCACGATGTCTCTGCGAAAATATCCCCAGTAAGAGTTTCTTTAGAAAAAGAAAGAGTATTAGTCAAACAGAATTTCCCAAAAGAGCCAATTACGATTTCTGATATTAAATCCTCGTTAGTTGATTCAATTGAAATTGGCAAACCATTTTTCATTAACGACGAAGATTGGCTAAAGGGAATTGAAGCAAAAGTAACTAATGTTAGCGGTAAGCCCATTCGTAAAATACAAATCGACCTCACAATGAAATCACCATCTCTAAACACTCCGGTCGCTTCAGTCCCAGGCTTAGGTTATTACGAGTCAAAGGCGGGAAAGGCTTTAGAAAATGGGGGCACTGCCGTACTTAAGCTTTCTGATAATTTCTATAAAGCACTAAAACAACTTCAACTACAGCAGGAAATTACTTCACTTGATGAGATTACTCTTAGTATTGCTTGGGTTGAATATACCGACGATACTGCTTGGAGATTAGGTAAAGAAATGCGTAAAGACAAAGTTGTCCCAGGGGGGTGGAATGTAGTTGATGCAAAACTTTCCTCTTATATCAAAAAATATGGGGGAAATAATGTTGCAATAAACAGTTTACTAAATCCTAACTCAAGAAATCCATTATCAAATAAGTATTCTCGTTCAAGCTTCTTACGTAAACCCGCTGAGCTGAGTGCTAAATCATTAACCTACAATTGCGCAAGTCTACAATATACAGACCAAAGAATTTGTGCAGAATATATTAACCACGAACCTTGCTATGTCCTTGATGATGTTTATATTTACTGGCCAGGTGGAGAGCTAGAAATTTTCAATGAAATATATTTTTGCAGTTATGATGGGGATTGTTGTTCTCAGTGTTTCACTTTCCATCAACGGGCATCACAACCTTCTCCTTGTGTTACTTGGTAGGTTCTATCGCTTCCTCACTCCTCACCTCAAGCACCATCCCCATTGTCCGAAGTCTTCCCACCAACACTTCGCCCAATCCCGTCGCCGGAGTCAAAATCCCCCCACGCACTGCCCCGCCCGGCAATTCATCCGTATTCACCGCCAGACTTAACGCCGATTCGCATAGAAACTTCACTGTAGCGCGATTGCCGGGGTCACCTTGATCTTTGATAATGCCGCGTACTTTTCGCCCGTCTTCGGCGATGCCGATGAGTTCGCAGCGGAACCAGCCTTCGTTCATTGTTTTTTCGGAAGGGCCTTTGCCCGGCTGCGGCAACATGGATTTCAAAATTGGACGCAACGGAGAAGCCATCATCAGTTCAAAAATTGAGGTTCCAGCGGAGAGTCCGGCGGCGGGCATCCAGCCGAATGCGCCATTAAATTTTGAATATTCCTGATAGCTAAAATCTGCGCCGTAATCCTCTTCCCACTGTGCAAATAAAGCGTTGCTGCGACGTACGACTCGCGTATTGATTTGCCCCATAATGAACGGGCCGACCCACGCGCCGAGGTCGGAATCATACTGCGGAGAACTTGGGTCTTGATGCTGTTTCGGGTCTTGTTTTGAAGTTTTAGGATTTAGCAAAAAAGGATTCTGCGCCTGCTTCACGTAGCCGCCTTCGAATTGATTAAATGCGGTCGCGAGCGTTCCGCCATTCACGCCGCCAGCCATTTGAAAATACGCTATTACTTGTTTACAGTTGACTCCTAAATTGCGCTGGATGTGACGCGCTACGATAAACGCTCCCAAATCTGAAGGGATTGAATCGAAGCCGCAAAACGGAATGATCCGCGTGCCATCTGCTGCCGCTTGCGCGTGATATTTATCAATCAGATTTTTGACCCAAACGGTTTCTCCGGTGATGTCAACGTAGTGCGTTTTGAAGCGCACACAGGCGTCTACAATTTTTGTTCCGTAGAGCGCAAACGGCCCCGCAGTTGTGAGCAGTACACGCGTACGCGAAACGATGGAATCAATCGCGTTTTGGTCTTCGGAATCGGCGACGAGGATTTCAATATTTTTTACGGATTCGCCGATTTGGGATTTTACGGCTTCGAGTTTGGCGCGGTTGCGTCCGGCAATTGCCCAGCGGATATTTCCGGCGTGCGCCGCGAAATATTCTACGGTTTGCTTGCCGGTGAAGCCGCTGGCTCCATACAGGACAACATCGAAATCACGTTGGGACATAAGTGATTCTCCAGGAATGAAAAGATTGTGGGTGAGGATATTCTGACGGGATTGACAAGATGAACAGGATTAAGAAATACCCTGTATTTATTGGGCTTTTTCTTAATCCTGTTCATCTTGTCAATCCTGTCTAACGCTCTTTATTTCGATAAGAATAAATTTTGATCAAAATCTTTCGCGCGTCCGGCGACTGCGAAATGGAAATTACGCAGGTATTTATTTGCAACACGGTTCAGGTCTTCGGGATTCACTTTGGCGACTTCCTCGAGCCACGTCAGAGACTTGCGCCAGTTCCCTGCGATCAATTCGTATTCGCCCAGCCGCGCCGCCTGTGAATCGTTCGTCTCTAAATTTCGATAATACGTCGTCAAAAATCCGCTAATGAATTCGGGCAGGACTTCGGCGCGTAGAAGATTTTTTTGGACGACATCAATTTGGTCAAACATCACCTTAATTGCTTCGTTCGGTTTTGGCGTACTGACAGAGATAAATCCAGTATTCGAAGACTGCGTCAACAGATCAATATTTGGCGCATACGACAAATTACGGCGGACGCGGACTTCGTAATAAAATTGCTGATTGAGGATGCTTTGCGCCACCATCATGGCCGGATAATCGGGGCTTCCAATGGATGGAGCCGCGAACGTCGCGCGAATATAATTGGTTGGAACTCCGCGATCAATCAATTGAAATTTCGGCTGATCAGTTCCCGTAAAAGCTGGCGCAGGTTCCGGTTTATAATCGCCTTTTGGCAACTTTCCAAAGCTCTCTTCGATGCGGCGTTTCACCTCTTCTTCGGGAATATTTCCGACGATAATCACCAGCATCCGCGAAGTCATTAACTGCGTCGCGTGGTACGCTTTCAAATCTGCGGCGGTCAATTTACCTACGGTTTCCAGCGTACCAAAAGGACGATTTTTGTAGGGATGCGAAGCGTACAGCATTTGGTCGCTGACCGATGAAACATAATTTTCAGGGTCATCGCCTTCCTGCTTCAAGCCATTCAAAATCTTGGCTTTTTCGAGCGTGACTTCGCTTTCATTAAAGATTGGATTCAACGCGATGTCGCTTAAAAGTTTCCACGTCCGATCAAAATGCTGACGAACACAAAGACTCGCGATCACGCTGAAATCAAAGCTCGCTCCGGTAGACAAAACAGTTCCCAGACGATCTTTTTCACGGTTGATCTGGCTCTTGGTGTAATTTTTTGTGCCGAGTTGCGCGACTTCCCACATCAAGGTTTCGATCCCGGCATTTTTCTCATTTAAATTCCGCGAACCACCACGAAAATAAACGCGAGCGGCAACGACATCGTTAGCAGTGACGCGGCGATGAATGACCTTTAATCCATTCGCTGTGGTGAAATCATAAGTCTTGTCTACAGGTGCCGTGAGTGGAGCAGGCGCAGCGGTTTGTGCGAAACTCGTAAAAGCAATAAAAAGACAATAGACAATAGACCACAGATTAAGCGGATTTTGCAGGTTTTTGCGGATTTTGAAATTTTGGTTCATTTGAGTTTAATAAATTCTGAAAAATTATTTGAAATATAAAGATTGAAGATTTTTTATCCACGAAGGAACACGAAGGGGCACGAAGAAAAAATAAGACAGGATTCACAAGATGAACAGGATTACTAAAATGATTAGCAATCTTTGTATCTTGTTAATCTTGTCAATCCTGTCAAAAAACTTCGTGCTTCTTCGTGCCCTTCGTGGATAAAATTTCTTTCGTCCTACTTCGCCAATAAATCTGCTTCGGTTAACGAAATGCGTTTCTTTTCTTCTTCAGAAAGCATCACGCCGACAATTCGCTTTTGTCCTTTGATATACTTTCGGACATAACGCTGAATATCAAGCTTCGTCACTTTACGGCAATTTTCGAGGTAGTTCGCAAAGTAATCCAGTCCTGAACTCGCCCACCAAAAACTCAGCGTATGCGCGTATTCCGAAGGCTTTTCGCGTCCAAAGGTTTCATTGGCTTCGAGCAATGTTTTCGCGCTTTCAAGCTGTTCATCGGTTAAATAATCCAACATGTCCAGTTTAGATAATTCTGCCTGTACAGCTTTGATCGCAGGCTTTAATTTATCCGGTGAACTTTGTCCGATGAACTGAATTGGTCCCACATTTCGCTGGGTTAAATATCCAAGCGAAACGCCGTTCATCAATCCGGTATCCACTAAATTTTTATAGAATTTTGAATCCTGTTGGCGGAGCGCAAATGAGAGGACATCTGCCGCGTACGTTGCCGCCGCATCGGTGTCCGTCGAAGGGCCGTGATACGAAATAATCAGCGAAGCCGATTGCACCGGCTGCGTGACAATGATGCCTTCGTCCTTTTGAATCGGCGGATGCGTCACGAGCGGATTTTTGATGAAAGGATTTTCCTGCGCAGGCCAATCGCCGTAAAGCTCTTCCGCCATCTTGAAAATTTCAGCGGTATTCACATCTCCCGTTAAAATTAAAGCCGTATTATTCGGAACATAATATTTCTTCTGAATCGTCCGCATTTTTTCCGGCGTACAGGTAGAAATGACTTCACGCGCTCCCAGCGGATTTTTGCGAGAAGGATATTTCCACCACATTTTTTCATCAATCGCGTGATTCAAATAGTAAAAAGGATTCGCTTCATTTCGCGAAAATTCATCCAGGACAATTTGAATTTCCTGATCCAGTTCCTGCTTATCAAACAGCGGATAGCGCAACGCGTCGCGCATGATAATCATCCCCGGGCGCAGGCTGGTTTTCACGGCTGTGGCGTAATAATTCACGACTTCTTCACGCGTCGTAGCATTACGAAAAAGGGCTAATTCTCCAGCTCCCTCAAAATATCCTTCGCTCTTCGATTTCTCATTGGACTTGAAGAACATGTGCTCAAAAAGGTGCGAGAGCCCGTTGTATTCCGGCGGTTCTGTATACGATCCGTTTTTGACGGCGAGTTCAATCGTCACCAGCGGTACAGCATGATTCTCAATAACGATAACCTGCAATCCGTTTTTAAGTGTTTTTTGTTGCCATTGCGGTTTGGCAAACGCGGGAACTGTGACGAGAAAAATTATGACGATAAGTGAAAGTTGCTGAAGTCTGATAAGCACTGTTTTCCCTCTTTGTTTAGCACAAGGCATCAAGCCTAAGACCGAAAAATAAAATCGTTTCATTATAACGATTCGCAAATCGCATTCAAGGCGCTTCTTTGGATGCGCCGATTATTTATTTAATTGCCTGGGGAAATGAAATTTTTAACGCAAAGTGACAAAGAAAACTTGAATTAACGAATCCCCCAATTTCCCTTTCTCCCTCCGTCCCCTTGTCTCCATGACCCTTTGTCCCTTTGCGTTAAAAAAATATCAGCACTGTTTCTTTTTGATACACTATTTCCGAAAAGCCCCTACCATTTAAGTCACATTGCAACACATTTGCCAAATCCTCACGTTCTTCAACATAAAAACTGCCTAAAGAATGTCTCCAAATTTCTTCAATTTTAAAGTGAATAATCCTAACCTTATTTATTGCAACAATTGATAAATCTTCGCAAACTTCCCAGACGGGCTTGCCAACACTGGTACACTATTTGCTATAATACTTGTTTATAGGTCGTTCGCCACAGCTAAGCGGTTGTAAGCTGATGAAAAGTTAACATTTTAAAATTTAGCCCCAGCAGTGAATGTCTTTATGACACACACGCTGGGAATAGGTAAGAATACAATTTACGAGATGTTTGATCAGGTGCTTGATATTAACGAACAGAAAACATCCGAAGTCACTAAACCAATGAGGAATTAGAATGGCACATAAACCCATTAAGTACGTCGAAAAGGGATTGTCCAAATTCGCCAATTTCGCTTTCAATGCGATTCAGTCAGTTAATCAATATAAACCAGGCCCGTCTTTTATTCCGAAATGGTCGGACAAGCCCACGTTGAAATCATGGCAAAAATCCAAGCCGACGCTCGGATGGCCGCGCACAACTGATTCGCTTTGCCCTGCCTGCGTCAAAGAAGCTCGCTCACGCATCATTGATAATGGCGAAGATCCTTTCAAAGTTATCGAAGATCGTCCCGGCGAAATCAAAGCCCAGATCATCGAACGTAACAACGAAATCTGGATGGTCAAAGATTGCCCAATCCACGGTCATTATGAAGACATGATGGCGATGGACGCCAAATTCCTTGAGCACATCGAAGCGATGTATCCAGGCCGCGACATTGACGCGCACAACGACAAAGATTTGCATAAACATGGCTCTTCGACCATCAAACACGGACGCGGTTCAGTTCTCACAGTAGACCTGACCAACCGTTGCAATATGATGTGCGACCCCTGCTTTATGGATGCGAACCAGGTCGGATTCGTCCACGAATTAAGCTGGGAAGATATTAAAGAAATTATGGACAATGCGGTTTCGATCAAGCCGCGCCGTCAAATGTCCATCCAGTTTTCCGGTGGCGAACCAACGCTTTCACCGTACTTCTTTGATGCGATCAAATATTCGCGCAAAGTCGGATACAACTCCGTGCAAGCCGCAACCAACGGTATCGAATTCGCCAAGTCGAAAGAGTTCTGCCGCAAAGCCGCTGAAGCCGGATTGCGCTATGTTTACCTGCAATTCGATGGCATCGGCAACGCCGCCAACGGTCATCGCCAAGTCGGAAATCTTTTCGATGTCAAATTGAAGGCGATTGATAACCTGCACGAAGCAGGCGTTGAAATCGTCCTCGTGACAACGCTGATTAACGACGTGAATAACGAAGAAGTTGGCCCGGTCATTCGTTTTGCTTTGGATAATCCGAAGAAAATTTCTTTCATTTCGTTCCAGCCGGTTTCATTCACCGGACGCGATGAAGACATCACCGAAGAACGCCGCCTGCGTCAACGCTACACACTGTCGCACATGGCGCACGACGTGCAAAAACATCTGGGTGTCACTGATCCTCATCGTGATTGGTTCCCGATTTCAGTGATGAGTACGTTTGCGGATTTCGCGGATTTGATTCACGGGCCACAAGCCGAGTGGGGACAAATGAGCTGCGGTTGCCATCCGAATTGCGGAGTCGGAACTGCGTTGATGATCAATAAAGAAACCAAAGAGATGGCTCCGGTTCCTGGCTTTATCAACATTCCGCAATTGCTGAAGGACATCACGAAAATCACCGATGCCGGTCGCGGCAAGTTGATGTCGAACATGATGATCGCTTTAGCATTGCTGAAAAATTACAATTCCTTTGGCGCTCCGGCTTCGTTTAATCTGATAGATTTAATGAAGAAATTCGATAAGACGTTCGGATTAAGCGGCAAGAAATACGGCAGCGTTTCAGCGGAGCGAACCCTCGAGGATATTCAATTGCGTCGTCAAGACCAATGGAACTTCCTGTTCGTCGCCGGAATGTGGTTCCAGGATTTGTTCAACTACGATTTCCGCCGCACCGAAATGTGCATTATTCCGTACGGTACACAGGAAGGCGAAATTTCATTCTGTGCTTATAATACGGGCATCGGATGGCGCAACATCATTGAAAATATGCACCAGAATGCGACCGTCGCAAAATGGTACAAAGACAATGGACGCCACGAGATTTTCGCCAATAATCACAGCGTTAATCTAGATGATCAAGATCACGGCTTAAAGATCAACGCCGAAGACGCTGCTCGTGGACGCGAAAAAGGTACGCTCCCGCAGAACGCCAAAGAAGAGCAACAGTTGATGCGCAAAATGTATATGCAATCAATTCTGAAAACAGATGCTCCGAAACTGGTTCAGCTCGGCGGTGTCAAAGACAAGAAAGATGAAGGCACCGGCGCGCTGGCTATCAGCGGCGACTAATTTTCTAACATATCAATTTTTTCACGGCTGTCGATTTCTAAAAATCGGCAGCCATTTTTATTTTTTCCTTCTATCCAGAACGACCAACATCAACACAGACGCGCAAAGTTTTAGAGATGGACGCGAATTTCGGCTTCGCGCATTGGCATGCCGGAAAAGTCTATTTGCAAACCGGCCAATTCGCCGAAGCCCTCAAATCCCTGCGCCAAGCTCTGAATTTAGTAGGCGGCACACCACCATTTATTTCGTTCCTCGGCTACGCGCTCGCCCGCGCCGGAAAGCCCCGCGAAGCCCGCCAAATGCTCGCGCAGTTGTTGCGCCTGACGCAAAAACAATATGTGTCATCCTATTTCATCGCCCTGATTTATCTCGGCTTGGGAGAGGTAGATCAAACCTTCGCGTGGCTGGAACAAGCGTATGAAGAGCGATCAGGATTTTTAGCATTTATCGGTGTAGAGCCAATGCTGGATGATCTGCGAGAAGATGCGCGATTCACAGATTTGCAGCGGCGATGTGTCGCAATAAATCAGTACCGCGACCGATAGGGAGCGCAGTCCCGGCGACAGTTACATTAATGAAATAAGACGCTCCCTACCGGTTGCGGTACTGATTCGACCATCCAGGTTAAAAATACCCCGTGGCAACAGGCGTCAAGAGTACGAGCTTTAGCTTGTTCACGCAGTAATGTATGAACAAGCTAAAGC
>JAYTCQ010000134.1:0-43578 GCA_043736395.1 Blastocatellia bacterium
ACTGTAAAACCAAGCTAAAGCTTGTACTTCATGCATATACAACTAGCGTGCCAGAATAAATGAAAACCAGTTTTGCGATTCTGTACATTCAACAAAGAAGTTAGCCATCGCTTAACAAATAAATGTTGTAAAAATATTTACAAAGTGGCAACAGGGATACCAGCTCAGCTAGATTGTGCTGTCACAATTGGAAGGTAATCAGGCAGGTTTTTTTATTTTAAGATTTAATTATTTGATCAGATGAATGCTGAGTAATTTCTCTAACAATCCTTCTAAATTCTCTAAAGGAAATTGTGTCGTCGCATCGCTGAGCGCAGCCTTCGGATTGTCGTGAACTTCCATAAATAAACCATCAATCCCACAGGCTACGGCGGCGCGTGCGAGGTTGGGAATGTATTCCGACATGCCAGCCGTGGTTTCGCCAAGTCCGCCCGGCAATTGCAGACTGTGCGTAGCGTCAAACACAACCGGATAGCCAAACCCACGCATAATCGGCAGGCCGCGCATATCCACTACAAGATTATTGTAGCCGAACGAACTGCCACGCTCCGTCAGCATCAATTCCTGGCTTCCAGCCGCTTCGATTTTTTTGACGACATTGCTCATTTCCCACGGCGCGAGAAATTGTCCTTTCTTGACGTTCACGATGCGACCACTTTTTGCGGCGGCGATAAGCAAATCCGTTTGACGGCAAAGAAACGCTGGAATTTGCAGCACGTCTACGACTTCAGCCACGGTTGTGACCTGTGAAGATTCGTGAATGTCCGTCAGTACTGGAACGCCGATTTCAGCTTTGATCTTCGCGAGGACGCGCAAGCCTTCTTCTATGCCGAGTCCACGAAAAGAATTGTTGGAAGAACGATTCGCTTTGTCGTACGAAGCTTTGAAAATGTAAGGAATTTTCAGCCGCGCAGCGATAGTCGAAACCGCTTCTGCCATTTTCAATGCGTGCGATTCGGATTCGATAACACAGGGGCCAGCGATGAAAAAAAATGTTTCGGGATTTTGTTTGATCGTTTGATAAAGATTAGTCATAGCTTGATTTTGAATTCTTTAAGGTTCCCGCTGTGATTGTAACCTGAAAATAAGCAGTCCGGCAAAAATGAATCAGTTCTCTATACGACCGAGAATGTCGTTCATTTATGCGTATTCGTGTTCACGCCGCGAACCACTGACGCCCTTTTCAATCTTCTTATTTTTGCTTATCTATTCAGATAGTTCGGTTGGTAATTCTTGCTCAATTTCAAAAATAGTATTGGTAAAAATCAACTATTAATTGAGTAAATTAACTCAGTTGGCAGCCCTCTTCAACCGCTTCACAAACACAATGTGTGAAAACACAGTGGCATAATACTTGCCACTTGTTAGCTGTCAATTGTTAACATTTCAACCCAAAAATAGGAGGAGCACGATGCTACGAAGATTATTTTCAATCACCTTACTGGCAGCATTTCTCTTGACGGGAATTTTTATGATCTTGTCAGAACAATCAATTGCCGCAGCTCAGAAAAACAAGAATGACCTTGGACGAAAACTTTTCATGAATCACTGTGCGAGTTGTCATGGCTCTGAAGCAAAAGGAGATGGCCCCGCTGCTCTAGCCTTAAAAACCGCACCACCCGATCTGACGCGAATCGCAAAAGTCGATGGTAAGTTTCCAGCCTTGAAAGTAAAACGGATTATTGGAGGAGATGATTTAATTTCGGGGCATGGTTCAAGAGAAATGCCAGTTTGGGGTAAGGTTTTTAGAGAGCAACGTGATCAAACAATATCAACGGTAAATGTGTACGCGCTTACTATGTACCTTAAAAGTATTCAGGCTAACTAATCGGCTTACCGCTAAATCAGTTTAGCTCTCAAACGAAAACAGGGGGAGAAGCCCCCTGTTTTTTGAGTTAAATCGAAGTATTCAATTCCTACGCAGTTTCAGATCCAACCTTTTTAGATTTGGCGTTTAACTCTTCCGCTTCCTTAATCGGAGGCATCAACGCTTCCTTGAACACTTCACGGACGTCGTCAGCGAAAACGAATTCCATTTCTTTCTGCACATCTTTCGGAACGTCTTCCATGTCCTTTTTATTCTGGAGCGGCAGAATTACTTTCGTCACTTTGGCACGATGCGCGGCGATGACTTTTTCTTTCACGCCACCAATCGCCAAAACATTTCCTCGTAGCGTCAATTCACCGGTCATCGCAATCGTTTTACGGATCGGGCGATTGCTCAGCACTGACACGAGCGCCGTAGCCATCGTGATGCCCGCCGAAGGGCCGTCTTTGGGAATCGCTCCCTCAGGAATGTGAATGTGAATGTCGAGCGTAGTGAATTTTTCTTCGTCAATGCCCAGTTCTTTCGCACGCGAACGAGCGTATGAATACGCCGCCTGCGCTGATTCTTTCATCACATCGCCGAGCTGTCCGGTTAATTGCAAGCCGCCTTTACCCTTCATCGCCAATGCTTCGATGAAGAGAATGTCTCCGCCAGTTGCCGTCACTGCTAAACCTGTCGCGACGCCGACTTGATCCAGCTTCAAGGCTTCTTCCGGTTCGATCTTTGAGACGCCTAAAAATTCCTGCAAATTTTTGACGGTGAGCTTAACTTTTTTCGTGTTGCCTTCTGCCACGCGACGGGCAATTTTGCGACAGATTTTACCGATTTCACGTTCGAGCTGACGCAGTCCGGATTCGCGGGTGTAGCCCACAATCGCGGCGCGTAAAGCCGTATCAGAAATTTCGAGATTTTTTGTCCCAATGCCGTTTTCATCTAACTGCTTCGGTAACAAATGTCGGCGCGAAATCTGAAGCTTTTCTTCTTCCGTGTAACCTGACAAGCGAATGATTTCCATTCGATCACGCAGGGCCGGTTGAATCGTATCCAGCATATTCGCTGTCGTCATGAACATCACGTTCGACAGATCAAACGGCGTTCCCAGATAATTATCGCGGAAGGAAAAATTTTGTTCCGGATCGAGAACTTCGAGCAATGCCGAAGATGGATCGCCGCGAAAATCGGAACTGACTTTATCAATTTCATCCAGCATAATCAGCGGATTATTTGTTCCTGCCTGCTGAATAGATTGAATCAACCGCCCCGGCATCGCTCCCACATATGTGCGACGATGACCGCGAATTTCGGCTTCATCGTGAACACCGCCTAAACTTAAGCGAACGAATTTTCGATTCACTGCTTTCGCAATCGAACGTCCCAGCGAAGTTTTACCAACGCCTGGAGGGCCGACTAAACATAAAATTGTGCCTTTGGCTTTTTCCTTAATTTTGCGAACGGCGAGCGATTCAATGATGCGCTCTTTGACCTTTTCGAGACCGTAATGATCTTCGTCCAAAATCTCTTCGGCCTTTTTCAGATCAAGATTTTCTTTAGAAGATTTTGACCACGGCAGCGCGACCATTATGTCTAGCCAATTGCGCAAGGTCGCAGTTTCCGCTGCGTCCGGATGCATTCTTTCCAGTTTTTTGAGTTGCCGTTCGACTTCCTCTTCGGTTGTCTTTGGCATTTTAGCTTTCGCCATTTTCTCGCGATACTGCGTAATGTCTTCGGCGAGTTCGTTGCCTTCGCCGAGTTCGGACTGAATCGCTTTCAATTGCTGACGCAAATAAAAGTCGCGCTGCGAACGATCAATCTCGCTTTTGGCCTGCGTATTGATGTCTGCCTGCACGGTCAGGACTTCAATTTCCTTGGCGAGCAATTCATTCACACGGCGCAAACGCGGAGAAATTTCGAGCGACTCTAAAACTGACTGAGCATCTTCAACTTTTAATTCAAGATTTGAGGAAGCCAAATCCGCGAGGCGACCCGGATCATCCAGATTCGCCGCAATCGCCATAACTTCGGGGGAAATATTTTTTCCAAGCTGAACAGATTTTTCGAGCGACCCACGGACGTTGCGCATCAGGGCTTCCATTTCCAGCCCCGCCATATCGGCTTCCGGTTCGTGCAATGCTTCAATCCGCGCCTGCAAAAATCCACCTGAATCTTCGACGCTATTAATTTTTGCGCGTGATAATCCCTGGACTAAAATCCGAATGCGACCATCCGGCAGCTTGAGCATGCGCATGATAATCGCCGCCGTGCCGACCATATAGACATCGGATGATCCCGGCTCTTCCTTGGCAATATCTTTTTGCGCCACGAGCATAATCATTCGATTTTCGGCCAGCGCCTGGTCTACAGCGCGAATCGAACGGTCACGGCTCACAAATAAAGGCACAATCATGAACGGGAAAATCACAATGTCACGGAGCGGTAAAATCGGCAGGACATCAGGAATTTTGATTGGGTCTTCAGAAATATCGGCTACTTTTTTTTCGTCTACTGGATCTATCGTGGACATAATTTCAGTGAATGGTAAATTGGGGGACAGTTAATAGTTAGCAGTTAACAGCCAAGCCATCTGTGCATCTTTTACTGTTCTCTCTCTTGGATAATCGGGATAAATAATTCTTTACCGGAGGCTTCATCTTTGGGCAACCTGATTTCCAGGATGCCTTTGGCCAACGTTGCAGTAACCCGATCAAAGTTGATCGTCCACTTTAACGGGACGCGCCTCACGAACGTGCCGGCAACACGTTCAAGGCACAAATATCTGAGCGGTTTATCGCCCTCAATCGCAGTAGCAGTTTCCTTGCTACCTTCAATTTTCAGCATTCCGTCAATAATTGAAAGCTTGACATTCGGCGCGGTCACGCCCGGCAGTTCCAGCCGGACGATCACTGCGTCTTCCATCTCGCAAACGTCAACTGGCGGCAGCCACGATCCGGGAGTAGGAGGCGCGGCGGCACGCATCTCTTCAAAATGGACAAGCAGACGACGCAACTGATCGCGTAATCGTTCGGAATATTCTTGTGGTACTGGACTTAATGGAGCGGTCATAAAGGCTATATTGGAAAAGACACGGAACGGGGATAGAGGATAATAGCCTTTGCCTTAAACTGCGGTCAAGAAATGTTCTCAGAAAAAGAATCAAGGTATGCGAAAAGTCACTTGACTGGATTCTCCCCCAAGGCCAGTTAAGTCACTAAAACGCATACCTTGAAATTTTTTGACGGTTGTTGGCTGAGGGGCAATAGTTGGCTGATGGTTGGTAAAAACGCCATACCCCGACAAACCGTCATCGTTCTACTTTCCCAGATTCCTTTGGTGGAAAGAGAACTTTCATGACGCTCACAAGAGCTTCAAGCACAAATCTTATTCGTGGTGAGCCATTTCGCTTTCGCGGTCAGATTGCGTGGATTGGTCAATAACGCAAAGTCAGATTAAAACGAAACAGGCTGAAGCATAGCATGAACGCATTAACAAAAATTATTTTCCCTACACTTGGTAATGGCAAAAATAATCAAAACATTACACTTTATTTTTTAATCATTTTTATTTTTTGGAAAGGATTGGAGCGGGTGAGGATTACTAAATATTTTTTTAACGCAAAGGGGTAAGGGGTAAGAGGTAAGAGGTAAGAAAATCAGACTTTGCTTTCTTTGTCCCTTTGACCCCTTGATCCTTTGCGTTAAATCTCTTACCGAAATCAACTTTCGGAGCCGCCTTCGCTTCGGCATCGGCTTTGCATAATATTTATTTTTTTTGTTCATCGTCACCCATTCGATCAAAAGCCAGGATTATATTTTCTCTTTGTGTGACCAGTTAACTGTTCTTTGTAAAAATACACTTCCCGCAAATCACCTGTGCTATACCGCATCGCCTGATCGTTGAAATGATTTGACGCAGGGTTGCCGCTCAAGCCACCGGCGGTGACGGCTTTAGCGCGCAGGCGCGGGCCGAATTCAACGACGGCGACGAAGCTGTTGCCGCTAGTTCCGTACATTCGCTTGGTCGCGGGGTAGCTGCGCGCGCCGAACGATGCCAGCGAACCCCAGCGCGCCGAAGGGAAAGCAACCGGAAGGCTGGATTGCGCGTCGTTGAAAGGTTGCACGATGTCGCCCGTCAGTCGCTGAAACCGATTGATCTCGCCCCACGGCGTTTGCCAGTTGCCGAAATCAGCCGCGAGCTTGTCAGTGGCGGCGGCGAGCGATTGCAACAATTGTTCTGGGGTCGCGTTTGCCACCAGTTGTTGTTCCATCAATGCGCCCGCACGCAAACTTGCGCCTCGGCTGACACGCCGCAAAACGTCTTCGCCCCAATACACCGCGACTGACGTAGCCACCGAATTCGCCGACCAACGCAAATCCCACGCGCGCAGCAAAGCGATCGGTTCGGCGAGTTTCGCCTTGAGGGGATTGTCCGCCGCCGCCTTGTCCCACGCCTTGACGAGCGCAGGAATCATCGTCTCAAACGCGGGCAGGTAACTGTCATACGCCGCCGCGAGGAGCGTATCGAGCGTGAAATCTTTTTTGGTTTCCAATACGCGGATGGCGTGCAGCCCGCGCGCGTTTTCGGGATAGGTTTCGACGTAAGCGGGATAGTCGCTCGGCTTAGGACTGCTCGCGCCCGCCGCCGACCACGGCGAGTTGTTGGTGTTATAAAGCCATCCGCTCGCCGGATTGAACAGCTTGGGCGATTCGTCAATCGAGAGGACGCCCTTCCATTCCGTCGCCGGATCGCTGCCGTTTATAGGTTTTGCCCAATCAAAACGCGCGTCCCGACGCGGGATGAAGTTGGCGTGAAAGTAAGCGATGTTGCCGTCGGCATCTGCGTAAATCGTATTGTTCGATGAGTTCGTATGCAGTTCCATCGTCTGGCGGAACGACCGGTAATCGCGTGCCTTGGTGCGGCTATAAGATTGCGTCAGGGCTTTGATCGGCTCCTGCATCAAACGCACGCTGATCCATTTGCCGTCGGCTTCGCGCACGACGGGGCCGTGATGCGTGCGATAGACGGTGAATTCTTTTTTTGCCATGCCGCTCGTGGTTTTATACGGCACGATGATCTTGCTCGCTTGCAGCGGACTTTCAGCGTTGCCGTAACGATAGAAATAACGATTGCCTTTCTTCAGGACGGTTTCGAGATATTCGTCAATGTTGTCTACGCCGCTCGACGTGTGCATCCAGCCGCAGCGTTCGTTGAATCCCTGATAAACAAAAAACTGCCCCCACGTCACTGCGCCGTAAGCGTTCAGCCCCTCGCCGCTGGTGACTTGCACCTCATCACGAAAGAAAAACGAAGTGTGCGGATTGATGAGCAATAAGGCGTGTCCATTCGCGGTGTTTTTCGGCGCGATAGCAAAGCCGTTCGAGCCACGAGGTTCACCGTCGTGCGGCTTATCGGCAATGTCTACGCGGGCTTCGGACGACTTGCCGTAAAAGGCCGCGAGCTGTTTGAGATTGATGCTCTCGATGTCGCCGCCGATGCTTCCTTCGGTGAAACTGAGCGCCATCCAAGGTTCAAAGCGCGTGATGACTTTGGGCTTCACTTCGGGATGTTTGTAAAGGTAATAGTTCAAGCCGTCGGCGAAGGCGTCCATCAATTTCTTCAACCACAGCGGACTGGCTTGGTATTTCGCTTTCAGGTCAGCGGGCGCGATGAAAAGTTTCATACGCAGATCGCTGTAAATTTCGGCTTCACCTTGAGCTTCGGCCAGCCGCCCCATCGCGTTTAAGTAATTCACCTCAACGCGATTGAAATCATCTTCGGCCTGCGCATAAAGCATGCCGAACACGGCATCCGCGTCCGTCTTGCCGGTGATATGCGCGACGCCCCAATCATCACGGATAATGGTTACGTTTTTGGCTTGGCGTTCCCACCGAACAGTTTCCTGATTAACACGACAGAAGGCGTCACTAGAAAAAAATAGTGCGGCGACTACAAGAACAAAAAAATTTATGTATGTCAGATGTGAAGTGAAGGTTCGCGATTTCATATTTTTGAGAGTTAGGTGAATTGCAACTTTTGCGCTCACAGTTTACTGGAAGTCAAAAGTCGGGCAAAACGATTTCTCCCAAAGATTTGGATGTTTTGGCGAGAACGTGAGGGATTCACGACCAAAATTCAAAAGGACAACGAAGCAAAGAAATCAAATCATTGCTTTCCTTGTCCCTTTGAATCCTGGCGGTAAAAAATTACTTACTAAAATCAACCTTCGGAGCCGTCTTCGCTTCGGCATCAGCTTTGAATAATGGCTTATCCTGAAAGCCGAGCATTCCGGCAATTAGCACGGTTGGAAAGGTCTGGCGTGAATTATTGTAATCAGTAACAGCAAGATTGTAATCCCTACGCGCCACTGACAAACGATTTTCAGTGCCAGCCAGTTCATCCTGCAACTTCATAAAATTCTGATCGGATTTTAATTGCGGATATTGCTCGACAATATTCAAAAAGCGTCCACCTGTCCCCAGCAATCCACCATCACGCATCGTCTGTGTTAATTTTGCGTCAGCATCCATCTTGCCTTGAATGTCACCAGCGGGAACTGCCAATAATTTTGACCTGGCTTCGGCAATTTTCACAAAGACGTCCTGCTCCTGTTTGGCAATTCCCTTCACTGTACCGACGATATTTGGAATCAAATCCGCTCGCCGCTGCATCTGGTTTTCAACCTGAGACCATTGTTGAGCTACGTTATTGCTGGAAACAGTGAGACCGTTGTATTTGCTAACCATAACTCCGCCGATCAACAGCGCGAGCGCAAGCAGAACTCCTAAGATTACTAATACTGCTTTCATAAAATTGTTGCCTCCTTAGTAGCGTGAACTGTTAGTTCGCGCTTTGCACACTGCGAACTAACAGTTCACAGCACATTTTCAAAACTCCGCGAACTAACAGTTCACGGTACAGGGAAAATCTATAACTTGTTAATGGCCACAATGACTTGAGAGATACAGTCAATGTAGCTCGCGAATAATTTATGAGTTTCCGTCTCTGTCATTGGAGCCTCAGCCTCTCGGAGCTGAAGAATTCTTTCAATTGGCGAAGTATCCAATCTTAACTTTTCGCCAACCTGTCGGACTGCCTTTAAACGACTCAACGGCGGGTCTTCTCCGATGATTTCAAGCACCGGACGCATAAACTGCGAGAAGCTGTAGGCGCTATCGGACATCAACTGCATCAAGCTTTGCGACGTGTCACTCGCGGGCAAATACAGCGAACGCAGGCGCAACAATTTGCCGCGCATTTCGTATTCAACCTGTAGGCGCAGATGAGCTTTGGTCGGATGAATTTCAGCCAATGAATCTTCGCCGTGCAGCACTTGATAAGCGCGCTTCATGTGACGGAATTCAATCGCAAAGACATCAGCAGATTCTGAAAATTCCTGCGCTGTAAAATAGATCG
Source organism: Blastocatellia bacterium (assembly GCA_043736395.1). GTDB lineage: Bacteria > Acidobacteriota > Blastocatellia > RBC074 > RBC074 > JAFDVL01. The sequence goes on from JAYTCQ010000134.1 coordinate 9,236, forward strand.
GCAAAGCATAGCCGGCTTTGACCCATTCTTTCGCTGCCGCTTTTCCGTTATCCAGGTCTTCCGCCGACAAAGTCTTCGTAATCACCAACAAATGATAATCATTTTTACTGGCATTCGTGTTCACATCCGCAGACACTGCCGACCCATATACGATGATCGAAGTCAGATTGCCGCTATGCGCAATTTTTAATCGGCTGACAATATCGTTGAAATCTTGATTCATGAATTTTGTACTTGTTTTTAACGCAAAGGATCAAGGAAATTCATTTAGGTAATTCTTTTTGTCCCTTTGCCTCTTTGACCCTTTGCGGTGAAATCATTTACCAGCTATCACTCGCGCCGCCGCCGCCACTGCTCCCTCCGCCGAAGCCGCCCCAGCTACCGCCTCCTCCTCCTCCGCCTCCACTACCTCCCCATCCGCCATTGCTGCCCCAGGAGCTGCCGCCAAAGCCTCCGCCTCCCTGATGCAGAATCAGCGGAGCCGCCCACCATCCACTGCCGCCTCTCCCCGATCCGCCGCGTCCACCACCACCGCGACCTGAACGGCTCATAATAAATAATAAAAACAGGAGAAAAATAACGCCAAAAATGATCATCGCCGGACTGATCTGAATTTCCGGTTCCGCCGACTGCGAAGGATAAGCGTAGCGGCGATCTATGCCTTCAACATTGACATTCCATTTTTCCGCAAGCGTATCCACAAGCGTATGGACGCCAACATTGATCCCTTCTGGCCACTTTTGAGCCTGAAAGCTCGGACGCATGCGACGCAACATTTCACCCGCTAATCCGTCCGGCAAATCACCTTCTAATCCATATCCCACTTCCAACCGCGAACGGCGATCCTGCGTCAGAATCAAAATCAGCGCGCCCTTTTCTTTATTGACTCCAGTCTTCGCGCCAATTCCCCAAGCGCGATACAACCCATTCGCGTAATCTTCGATGACCTGATCGCCAATCGTCGGCATCGTCACGACCGCGATTTGCGCGCCGGTGAGCTTTTCGAAATTCGTCAGGACTGTCTCAAGATGATATTTCGTATTGCCATCAATGACATTTGAGAAATCGTTAACGTGCGCAGTGTATTTTGGAAATTGTGGTTTTGCCTGAGCAAAGAGGGAGCTGCTACAGAAAAGCAGCAGAGCAAGAAGAATTATGTGTGACCTGGGGCGAAGTCTCATCGCAAGAATTTATAAGCGTTCGCGCAGTAAGTGTCAATTGATCCCAAGTCCGCGAAGCGGATGGCAGCGTGTAGACTTAGGGTGAAGGCGCAGCCGAACCCCAGATCGAGCGAATAGAATTTTTCCAAGCTCACGAAGTGTGCGGCAGCCATTCGCAAATTATTATGTGCTGTCAACCGCATTCGCGGGCTTGATTCGTCTCTCGCATTTTCCTGGGGTTCGCGCCTTTGCGCTTCACCCCAGGCTACAGGCTTGCCGCCCACCTTCGTGGGCTAAAACACGATAATATACAAATGCTCTTTAACGATGGTTGGACAATAACGAATCAAGTATAATTCTTACCTGACGACGAAACGGAGGTTTTCATGACATCACATATCCCGATCACGACATCCCGGCGAGAATTTCTAACGAAATCCGCTAATGGATTTGGCGCACTCGCGCTCAGCTCTGTACTTAGCGAGGAAGCGTTTTCCACTCATCACTCATCGCTCATCACTCATCACTCTGATAACCCGCTCGCAGCCAAAGCTCCGCATTTTGCGCCCAAAGCCAAAGCCGTCATTTATTTATTCATGGTTGGCGCTCCGAGCCAGATGGAGACTTTCGATCCCAAGCCCGTCCTCGATAAATTGAATGGGCAACCAATGCCGAAATCGTTCGGAGAAATTAAAGGACAATTCGTCAAACAAGGCACGCCGCTGCTGGGGTCGCAGTGGAAATTCAAAAAATACGGACAATCCGGTGCGGATGTTTCTGATCTCTTCCCGCACATCGCCACCTGTGTAGACGACATCGCTTTCATCCGTTCGTGTTATGCCGACAGCTTTGTTCACGCTCCGGCGATGTATCAAATGCTGACCAGTCGTGTGCTGTCTGGTCATCCTTCGCTCGGTTCGTGGGTCACGTACGGACTCGGCAGCGTCAGTGAAAATCTTCCCGCGTACTGCGTGATGACGCAGCCCGAAGGATTGCCCGAAGGCGGTTCGCCGATGTGGAGCAATGGATATTTGCCAACCGTTTTTCAAGGAACACAACTGCGCGGCGGCAAGACTCCGATTTTAAATCTGGATTTGCCGAAGCATACGAATTCGCAGCAACAACGCCATCTATTGGATTATTTACGCCGGATGAATGAGATGAATCAATCCGCCGCCGACAGCGAACTCGCGGCTCGTGTGGCGTCTTACGAACTCGCCTTCCGCATGCAGCAACACGCGCCCGAAGCCGTAGACGTCAGCAAAGAATCCGAAGCGACAAAAAAACTTTATGGTCTGGACGCGCCGCACACGAAAGAATTCGGGACGCGCTGTTTGCTGGCACGTCGTTTAGTCGAGCGCGGCGTTCGATTTATTCAATTGTATTCCGGCGGCGGCCCTGTCAGTACGCAGTGGGACGCGCACGATATGATCAAGGAAAATCACGACAAAATGTGTTCGTGGACGGATCAGCCGATTGCCGCGTTGCTGAAAGATTTAAAATCTCGTGGAATGCTGGACTCAACTTTAGTGGTATGGGCTTCGGAATTCGGACGAACTCCCGTCAGCGAAAATGGCAAAGGCCGCGATCACAATCCCGAAGGCTTCACGATCTGGATGGCAGGCGGAGGCATCAAAGGCGGCACAACCATTGGGCAAACTGATGAATTAGGATTCAAAACCGTCGGCGAACGCTACCATCCCCGCGACATCAACGCAACGATTTTGCACCTGATGGGACTCGATCAATGGAAGCTGACTTTCAAACATAACGGACGCGATGAACGGTTGACGGATTTTGGTGGGAACGTGATTCAACCCATTATTTCGTGAGACAAAAATTTATGAAATATAATCCTCGCTTTTTATTTACCACTTTCATTTTTTCGATCTTACTTTCTTGCTTCACGCTGTCAGGTTTCGCGCAAACCATTCGTCAGATTGATTTCCGAAATTTTAATTATGAGCCATGCTTTGATCCACCGAAGGGCGCAAAAACAATCCGCGTCAAAAATGGAAAATACGAAGGCAAGGCTGACGATGAAAACGTTTACTTTATGGTTAGCAGTGTCACATTTGGTGATCTGGATGCTGATGGCATCGAGGAAGCCGTAGTTGAAACAACATGCAGCGGCGGCGGGACGGGACGCTTCAGTGACGGCATCGTCTTTCGCTACCAAAACGGTAAACCTGTTGCCATTGAACATTTCGGGATGGGAGATCGTGCGGATGGCGGTATTCACGAAATTAAATTTGTCAAAGGCTTATTGAAAGTGGGACGTTACGGCGGCAATCAGGGTGCTTGTTGTCCTGAATATGTGGAAACTCATACGCTCAAACTGACAGGTAAAGGATTAGTTGAAGTCGGTAAGCCAATTAAAACTGACTACGAAAATAAATACGACGGCTCAGCCGTGCGTCGCGTGAAATTCGCGCGTAGAGCGAATTCAACGATTCTCAAAGGCATCGGCAAAACAAATGAAATGTATTTGATCGGAGCAGCTGCCGGACAAACCATGACGATTCGGATTATTTCGCAATCTCCTCGTGTCTCAATCTCTTTATATGATGAAGAAAAAGGGATGGATCAAGCGATCGATAAAAAGATGGTACGCAAGTTGACTGCTACAAAAGATTATCGGTTGAATATTTTATCCACCGAAGGCAAAGTGAATTTTGAAATCGAAGTCACTATTCAATAGGGAAGCGTCAAAAAAATTAAAAAATATTCCCCCTCCTGTTAATCGTTTCTGAATTAGCACGTCTACGTCAGTGGAGATCGAAAAATGAAGGAGGTTCCATTGCCAAATACTGCCACACATTTACGCGTTGTACCCGCTCCGCCGAGCCAGATCGAGAGCCTGTTTCAGGAACATTACGATCAGATTTTCCGCACGGCGTATCGCGTCACGGGCAATGCCAATGACGCGGAAGACGTACTGCAAACAATTTTCCTGCGACTGGCACGACGCTCAGGAGAATTTCAACTAGAACCAAATCCGAAAGCGTATCTGCTTCGCGCCGCCATTAATGCTTCGCTCGACATCGTCCGTACCCGCAGCCTTAATTCATTAATTTCGATTGACGATGTCACTCCTGAAAATTTTCAGACGAGGCCGAATCAAACGCCGGAAGCTCTGCACTCCGATCAGGAGCTGCGACAAATTATTAACAAAGAAATTTCAAATCTGAGCGATAAAACGGCCCAGATGTTTATCCTGAAATATTTTGAAGGCCTGGACAATAAAGAAATCGGGAAAATTCTCGATACTTCGCATTTAGTCGTCGGTGTGATGCTCCATCGGGCGCGAGGACAATTGAAGAAGGTGATCGGAAGTCGGTGGGCGGGGGTCGGTGGACAGTAAGTCGGTACCACCCGCGATAGCGGGGGTCAATTACATAACGGAATTTTTATGAAGAATCCTAACCAAATTTTAGATGAAGCGCTGAACGATATTCGCTATGAGGCGATTGATCCTTCGGCAGTTAAAAACGCAGCTGATCGCGTCTGGGCACGCGTCGCGCAAGAGGAAAATATTATGGCAACTACACAAACGGCGCAGGCGGAACACCTCCGCAACTGCGATGATTTTCAATCGCTGATTCCGGCGTATTTAAGTCAGCAACTGACTTCCGCACGCGTGATGTTATTTGAAGATCACACGCGAGAATGCTTCGCCTGCCGCAAAGAATTAAAAGCCGCGCGCACCGCGACAGCACAGCCGAGATTCGCAGAAGCAGCCGCACCAAAAAATTCCTGGTTCAGCTTCAAGCAACCACAATTCCGCTTCGCTTTTGCGGCCTTGCTGGTCTTGGGGTTAAGCATCGGCGGCTGGCCAATTCTGGAACGAATTATTGATTCCTTCAAAGTTTTCAATGCTGTCGTGATGGCTTCGAACGGCAATGTTTATCGGGTCAACGATGCACAAAATACGCCGCTGAAATCCGGTGAAAAGATTAATCGTGGTGAACGTCTGCGTACGGCGAAAGGCTCCACCGCAGTCGTGAAATTAGCGGACGGTTCATTGATCGAAATGGCAGAACGTTCAGAATTTTCGTTATCCGATAATCCTGATGGCACCACGATCAACCTTAATCAGGGCAACGTCATCGTGCAGGCGGCGAAGCAGAAAAATAAACATCTGTATGTCAAAACGAATGACGCTTTAGTCTCAGTAGTTGGCACAATTTTTTCCGTCAATAATGGCACCAAAGGTTCACGTGTTTCCGTGGTCGAAGGTGAAGTCCACGTCGAACACGACAGCAACGATTCCAAACTTTTACCCGGCGATCAAGTCACAACAAACGCCAGCATCGAACGTATCGCGATCAAGAATGAAATTGCCTGGAGCGCCAATTCAGCACGTTATTCTGAACTGCTGGATGAAGTCGAAAAATTACGCAAAGACATCGCCGCGCTGCCGCGTCCCGGTCTTAGAAATTCCACGCAAATTCTTGACGTAATGCCGGAAAGCACGGTGTTTTATGTTGCGCTTCCTAACCTCAGTGAAACGCTGAACACCTCATATTCATTGGTCAAACAGCGCATTGAGCAAAATCCTGAATTGCAATCGTGGTGGAACAATCACAACAAAGGCGAAGGCGATAAATTGTTCTCGCGTGTGCGTGAATATGGCTCATATCTCGGCGCAGAAATTACGCTGAGTTCATCACTGAATAACGTTGGAAATCCGACAGAGCCATTAGTCGTTGCCGAGCTGCTGAACGCTGCGGGACTGCGAACTGCGCTCGAGCAAATTGCAGAATCTCCGGTGCAAATTATTGATGATCCGGCGACGGCGACGGAATTACCAGGCAGAGATGTCTTTGTTTGGATGAACGGAAATTTGCTCGCCGCGTCTTCAAAATTAACGGCCATACAGCAACTGGCAGTTTCGATGAAAGCGGGAAATAATTTCAAAGCGACTTCGTTTTATTCGACGATTGCGCGACGTTATCAGGAAGGTACGAGCTTGATCATCGCAGCGGATTTGCAAAAAATTGCTCCGCAATTAGCGAGCAAAAATAAAAATTCCAACGCTGCACAAAATGAATTGGGATTGCTCAATCTCAAACATTTCATCGCGGAAATTAAAGATGGCAACGGCAAATCACAGAACAGTGCTGAGCTGACTTTTGCCGAAGCTAACAAAGGTGTAGCCGCGTGGTTGGCACAACCTGCACCAATGGGTTCGCTGAAATATATTTCACCGGACGCCAATATTGTCGGGGCTTTCGTCGTCAAAGAACCGTCCGCGATGGCCGATAATTTAATCAATGCACTGAAAATCGTCGAACCAAAATTCGGCGAAGAGCTGAGCAAATTTGAATCCGAACACGGCGTCAATATTCGCAGCGACATCGCCGCTCCGCTCGGAGGTGAATTCGCCTTCGCGCTGGATGGCCCGATAATTCCTACGCCTTCGTGGAAAATTGTTGTCGAAGTGTATGACCAGGCACGGATGCAACAAACGTTGGAACGTCTCGTCGAAGAGCTCAACGCGGAAGCGCTAAAAGCCAATAAAAAAGGCCTCGCGCTGACGAAATCCGAACAAGGCAATCAGACTTTTTACGTCATCAAATCTTTGGACTTTGCGGTAGAAATTAACTACGCGTTCGTCAAAGGTTATTTGATCGCAACGCCAAGTCAGGCATTGATTGATCGTGCAATTCGCTACGCTGAATCTGGCAGCACGATCACGAGTTCGCCGCGCTTCCTCGCTTCGTTGCCGGAAGACAAACAAGCGAATTTCTCCGCGATGATCTATCAAAATCTCGCGCCGATCGTGAATCCGATCACGCAAAATTTGGGCAACATCCACGGAAAAATGAAAGACGGAGAACTTGCCGCCATCACTGCGCTGGCAGGTAACGCACCATCACTCGCATACGCATATTCATTCGGTGATCGCGTCATCGTTTCGGTGAATACGGAAAAAGGCGCGGTGAATTTAGGTGATCTGCTGAGCCTGCCAGGATCAATGGCGATGCACGGAATTATTAAAGGTGCGATGAAACATTAATCAGTAAGGGAACTCGCACAATGTGCGGGTTCCCATTATTTAAAATTTAACACGAAGGAGAAAACCCTATGCTTACTTCACGCAAATTTATTATCCTGGCGATTTTCGCTGTCAGCTTACTATTCCAAGCTTGCACCAGGATTGAAACATCTGAAAAAATTGGTTCACATAAAGTTAATATTGATCGTAAATCTGGTTCCGTTTGGATCCATAAACCGCAGTTCGATATACAACAAGAAAATGGCATTGCGACGGGTTTTACTTACCGTGATGCCGTAGGCTCCGGATTTGGCGGGATTAATGTTGCGCTCAAAGGTGATGATTTATTTTTTGGTGGAAAGCTACTGGGCAAGCTCAACAAAGATGATGAAATTCATATTGGCAATGATGGAACAGGCGTGACGATCAATAATCTTGATCACGGCGAGACAGAAAAATATCTATCGCAAACACTGATTGCGCAAAACTAAGGCATTCTGAAAATTCATTAAAGGGAATCGGTGGGAACTTCATCCCACCGATTGCTGTATTAAAAAAACGCAAAGCAAAAACTTCAAAAATCAGAGGGCTTCATGAAAAATACTCAGCTAATTTTCGCAACTGTATTAATTGGAACATGCTTATTTCCGCTTGCCTGCACATACAAATCTCACGCGAGCATTGCACATCGAAACGAAGACAACGGCGCTCATAAAATTGATTACGACTCGATCTTCGCGGATAACACTGGATTCAATGAGCGCGAAGTTATAGATAAAAAAATTGAAATTGCAGATGGAACGGTTGTCAGTGTGATTGGCGTTGATGGATCGCTCGAAGTTGAAGCTACTGACAGCAATGTTGCTGAAATTCATATCGCCAGATTCGGTCGCAATAAAGCGATATTGAAAAAGCAACAGGTCACTATTGAATACAGAAAATTTAAGGAAGTGGAACCCTATTTTTTGGAAATTCGCTGTGATAGTACAAAAGGCAAACTGAGGTTTCTCTGGGATGAAATAATAGGAAGCGATGATTTGCGTTCTCATGTCACTTTGAAGTTGCCACGAAATGTAAACTTTCACGCAACCGCAATTAATGGTCGAGTTAATGTTGCTGCCCTGGATGGTACAGTTAATGGGGGGTCTATCAATGGCAGTTTGACCATAGCAAAAACGACTGGTCGTCCACAATTTGTCGGTATCAACGGTAATGTAAAAGCAAATATTTCAGGAATTGATCCAGAGAGGGGTATTCGCCTTCTAGCAATTAATGGAGATGTAGAATTACGTTTTGTTGATGTAGTAAATGCCAAAATTAATGCGCAAAATGTAAATGGTCGCGTCGCTGCAAATTTTCCAAAAGTACAAATAGAAAAGCAGGAACCAACAAATTATCAGGCAGTGGTCGGAACGGGCGGACCTGAAATTTTCATATCAGAATTGAATGGAAATGTGACATTAGCGCCATTACAAAAAACTGACAATAAGAAAATGGCTTCGACAATTCCAGGTCATCAATTAGCTAAATTAGAAGGGCAATAAAAAGCAAACTGACAGTTCAAGCTATGTCAAAACGGTGGGAACTTCATCCCATCGTTTCCCGTATAAATTCTTGCAACATCGCAAGTGCTAGGTCAGGAGCAATCATGAAAAAATCAACTTTAATTTTTCCCGCTCTCTTCGCTTTGGCGATGCTTGCCAATGGATGCTCAAAGCGTCAACCTGTCGTCGCTACTGCAACGGCTATACCTAAAATGGCGACTGAAGAAATTCATCGAACATTTCAAATGAGATCCAATTCATCGGTAGGGGTGGATTTTTTTGATGGCCCTGTTGATGTGCAGACAACTGATAGTGATACCGCTGAAGTTCATATTATCCGAACAACCCAATATGAATCCGATTTCAAGGATGAACCAATCGACAGGCTCGAATATGAAGAGTACAAAGGAAATAATGAGGAAGTGAAAGGCCACTCATTCCTTAATATTCGCGGTAGACGAATATGGGGTTTTGAACTTTCAAAAGTCTGGAGATTATTCAAAAGAAAACCTGAAATTCGTTCGCAGGTTACGCTGAAAATCCCGCGCAAAATAAGTTTTATTGTCGTAAGTGATATCAATGGAGATGTCAATATTGGCGAAGTTGAAGGCGGTGTTACGGTAGGAGATGTTAACGGAAAGGTTGCCGTTGCACGCGCAGAACGAGTGCTTCAACTAATTAGTATTAATGGAAAAGTTGATGCGGCAATTGCTAAGGCACAAAACAAAGAAGATGATTTTCTGAACCTTCTCTATATTAGCGGCAATATTGATTTGAAATTTCTGGACGGCATCAACGCTACTATCACAGGGAAAAAAATCAATGGCCAGATAGCGAATTCCCTGCCAAATGTTTCAGTGAAAAATGATAAGAACGGCAATTATAATGCGGTAATTGGCAACGGCGGTGTAGAAATAAAATTTGATAAAATCAATGGCAATACTTCCCTCACACCGGCAAATAATCTGGCTCTTGCAACTGTTTCGCAACGTGAAAAATAGAAAGGAAAATATGAAAAAGTCTATCCTGATAACGATTCTAGTGTTGAGTGGAATATCCCTGATTTCGTCAGGATGTTCTCGTCATTTAAAAGCTGCCGCTGATAAGCATAAATCCGAAAACAAAGGCGATGATGATGCAAGTTTTGCTGCTCGTGAAGAGATCACGCAGAATTATACGTTTGCTCCTGATGCGGAAGTCAACGTTGAAGGCATCAATGGCTCAGTAGATGTCAGCACCACTGATGGCACAAAAGCGGAAATCCATATCCTGCGTTTGGCGCGCGATAAAGAAGCCCTCGAAGCTCACAAAACTACGATCAATTTTGAAGACAATAAATTGTTCATTAATGGCAATCGCAGAAACAATTCTGGAATTTGGGATTTGGTGACCGGTAACGATGATATGCGTGTCCGCGTAACCTTGAAGCTGCCACGTAACATTAACATTGAGACTTCTGGCATCAACGGACGTGTCAATCTTGGCGAAATCGAAGGCCGCGTCGCAGCGCATGACGTCAATGGTAAAATTACCGTTGCCAAAGCTCTCGGCTCGACAGAATTTTCCGGCGTCAACGGAAAAATTGAAGTAACGATCGCCAAGCTCAATAAAGACGGCATCAGTGTTCACGGTGTCAACGGCAATGTTGATCTAAAATTTCTGGATGACGTAAATGCCAACATCGAAGCGCACGGACTCAACGGACGCGTCAATGCCGAACTGCCAAACGTTCAAATTAAAGAACAAAAACATTCAAATTTCAGCGCAGTCGTTGGCAGCGGCGGTCCGACAATTGAAGTCAGCGGAACCAACGGAAATATATGGTTGTCGAGCGCAAAAAGTAATGTGAGCGCAACGCCTAAATCTGAAGTTAAGGGAAGCTAAAAACGCAGGAATTTATCAGACAGGATTCACAAGATTTACAAGATGTATGTCGAATAATTCATCCTGTGAATCTTGTGAATCCTGTCTAACTGTTTCTTTATGACGCCAATCATCGAACTCGAAAATCTCGGCATTAAATTCGGCAGCCGCCAAATCCTCGACCAGCTTAACGTCAAGCTCACCGGACGCGCGATAGGATTACTCGGGCCAAACGGCGCAGGGAAAACTACGCTGATTCATACGCTGCTCGGCTTTCATCCGCCAACTTCCGGCAGTGCAAAAATCTTTGGACGCGACATTTCGTCTGAAGCCAAAGCCATTCGCGGAATGATCGGATTTATGCCGGAACGTGATTCATTTATCTCGAACATGACCTGCGTACATTTTGTGCGCTTGATGGCGGAACTTTCGGGATTACCTTCGGAAGCAGCGCTCGAACGCGCACACGAAGCCCTGTTTTATGTGGGCCTCGGCGAAGCGCGTTATCGTGAACTGGGTTCGTATTCGCTCGGCATGAAACAACTCGCCAAGCTCGCGCAGGCCATTGTTCACGGGCCAAAATTGATTATCCTCGATGAACCCACCAATGGATTAGACCCGCCCGCACGCCAGCGCATGCTCGAACTCATTCGCGAAATTCGTGACAGCGGACAGGCTCAGGTTTTGCTCTCTTCGCATTTATTGCACGATGTCGAAGAATGCTGCCAGGAAATTTTGATTATGAAAAACGGGCGCATCGCCGCGCATCATGACCTGGAAGCGGAACGCAAGGCCAATCGAAAATTTATCGAAATGGAAACCCGCGGCAATCAGTTCGCCTTCGCTGAAGCTGTTGAAAAATTGGGCTGCGAATACGCCATCACCAGCAAACAGCGGATGAAATTAGTGATGGATGAACAGGTCGAAGTGCGCGATCTATACCGCCTCGCCGCCTCCAGCGAATTACAGATCCGCAGCTTGAATTACAAACGCGATTCACTCGAAGACATTTTTTTAAAAGCCATGGAATAATTATTTTAAATGAAACAGTCGTTTCACTCTTGAAACACGCGAGCAATTGGTATATGTTTCGGTCATAGCGACAAACAAACGGGTTCGATGAATTCTATCGGACTTATTTTTTCACAGGCAGTACCAATTGAGGAGGACAAATCTATGTCTCGCGTTGCTCATTTTGAAATTCACGCGGATGATCCCGCACGCGCAATCACTTTTTATGAAAATGTTTTTGGCTGGCAATTCAGTAAATGGGACGGCCCGCAGGATTACTGGATGGTGAAAACCGGCGAACCTGATCAGCCCGGAATTGACGGCGGACTGATGCGTAGAATGGGTGGAGCGCCAACGGACGGACAGGCAGTAAATTCTTATGTGTGTACGATTATGACTTCAGCGTTAGACAACGACACTAACCAGGCAATTACAAACGGTGGCAGCATTGCATTGCCAAAAATGGCTGTGCCTGGAATTGGCTGGTTAGCCTACATCAAGGACACCGAAGGCAATCTTTTTGGTGTGATGCAGGAGGATGCCAGCGCGTCGTAAAGTTGGGGGTACGGTACGAAAAGCGATAGCGATTCGTACCGTACCAATCTACCGAAGGAGAAAATATGCGTACTTTATTAAGAATTGTAGTGTTAATTGGCTGGTGCCTGACCGTCGCTTCAATGGCGCAAGATAAGCAACCAACGATTAATGATTTTGCCTGGATGGCCGGATGTTGGGAACAGACAACGAATAAATCTTCTCGAGATGAAAACTGGAGTAAGGCAGCTGGCGGTTCAATGATTGGAATGGGACGCGTCGTTGCTAACGGGAAAACTTCTGAATATGAATTTATGCGAATTCATCAGGAAGTAGATGGCATGTATTTCACTGCTCTGCCTTCCGGTCAAAATCAAACGAGTTTCAAGCTGATCAAAATGGAAGGGAAAAAAGCGATTTTTGAAAACTTGAAGAATGATTTTCCGCATCGCGTAATTTATGGTCAAAATCCTGATGGCTCCTTATTTGCCCGCATCGAAGGTGAAATTAAAGGCAAAAAGCGCGGAATTGATTTTGCGTTCCAACGCACAACTTGCGAAATGAAACAGGAGGCGGCCAATGTTCACTAAGCTTGAATTGAAATGGGGCGTCATTTTCGCAACGATGCAATTGGTCTGGCTCACACTGGAATTTCTTTTCGGATTTCATGACAAGAATATTTCGTGGCATCCAATCGTGACGAATTTTATTGCGATTCCTTCGATCTTCATTATGGTTTTAGCGATCCGCGAAAAACGTGCTTTGCAGAATGGACGAATTACATTTGGCAACGCATTCCTTTGTGGGTTGGGCGTTAGCGTCGTAGTTGCAGTCTTAAGTTTACTCGTCCAAACGATTTTTTTCCGTGTGATTAATCCCAACTTTTTTGCGAGTATGATTAAGTACACAACGGAAAATGGTCAAGCAACTTTGGAGGCGGCGCAGGCGAATTTCAACTTCAATAATTACCTAATGTTGGGTGCGCTTGGATCAATCATTATGGGGGCAATTACCTCGTTGATTATTGCAGCCGTAATTAAAAAAGACCTGAGGAACATCTGAGCTTTTTTGATCGTAAGTAAGACTGGAGCGCAAGCGTCTCGCTTGCCGCGAGCGCGTGCAACGCCGCTCGCGCACACGTGGCGAGCGGATCATTTTATCTTTAGCGTACTTGCTCGCCACTGCGTTTGCGACGCTGCGCTGGCAAACGGAGCAAGCGGGACGCTTGCGCTCCAGTCAACCAAATAAGGAATCACAAATGGCCGTTTATCAGCACAATTATCAGCAATATACCGGACAGCTTTCGCCGCTCTGGTCGCGGTTTTTAATCATCCCGCGTTATGCCTACCAAAGCGTTTTTCAATCCCGGATTTTCACGGGATTTTTTGCGGTGTGCTTTGCGCCGTTGCTGGTGATGACGGTGCTGATTTATTTGCAACACAACACAACTGCACTCTCAGCACTCAACATAAAAGCGTCTGACCTATTCAGTATTAATGGATTTTTCTTTCGTATTTTTACGAACCTTCAAACCTCGCTTGGCTTTCTTTTAGCTGTCATTATCGGGCCTTCATTGATCTCACGCGATTTATCGAATAACGCTTTGCCGCTGTATTTATGCCGTCCGCTGACGCGCGCTAATTACGTCATTGGCAAGATGTCAGTTCTGATGATTTTGCTTTCGCTCATCACATGGGTTCCCCTACTTCTGCTTTTTGTTTTTCAGGCAGTGTTAGAAGGCGGCAGCTGGCTCTGGGAAAATCTTTACATCGCGCGAGCGATTGTTGTCATCAGTTGGACGTGGATTATTTTACTTTCACTATTGTCGGTCGCTCTTTCTGCCTGGGTGAAATGGAGAATTGCTGCCAGTGCTATTTTATTTGGAGTTTTTGTTGTTCCGACGCCGGTTGCGATTAGCGTTAATGAGCTTTTTCATACTTCAATCGGAACCTTATTTCATCCGGGATTTCTCGCCACAATGTTGATGGATAAAATGTTTCGGCTTAGTGATTCGTTCCCCGATTCAATGGTTCCGCCGACGTGGAGCATGTGGGTTTCGCTCAGTATTTTAGCTTTGATTTGCGTCGGATTACTGTCGTTGAAAGTTCGCGCTTATGAGGTGATCAAATAATGGAAGCTGCGATTTCTATTCCCGTTAGCTCATCCGCACAGGCTTCAGTCGCGGCTGAACAATTAATTGTCTTTGAGGATGTCTCAAAATTTTACGGTGAAATCCTCGGCGTCAACCGCGTGAATTTGTCTATCGCACCTGGCATCACAAGTCTGGTCGGGCCGAATGGATCGGGCAAAACTACGCTGATGAATTTGATGACAGGATTAATTCAACCATCGCGCGGTAACATCAAAGTTTTGAATTATTCGCCGCACAATCCAGAAATTTATTTTCAGCAAGTTGGTTATTGCGCGCAATTTGATTCCTTCCCTGCCGGACATACTGGCTACGAATTTATTTATTCATATCTGCGTGTCCACGGCTATCGTGCAAAAGATGCCGACGCGATGACGTGGCGTGCGCTTGCACGTGTGGGATTAACCGAAGCCGCAAAACGTAAGGTCGCAGGATATAGCAAAGGTATGCGGCAACGTGTCCGCTTGGCGCAATCCATCGCACATAATCCAACCGTAATTGTTTTAGATGAACCGCTGAACGGGCTTGATCCAATGGCGCGCGCTGAAGCGATCAGACTGTTTCGCGAACTCGCCGACGAAGGCCTTCACCTGATTATTTCCAGTCATATTTTGCACGAAGTAAATTCAATGTCCGACCGTGTAGTCTTCATCGAAAGCGGCTACGTTAAAGCTTCCGGCGAAGTGCAGGAAGTGCGCGACGAACTGGAAGAACATCCGCTGCAAATTTTGGTACGCTGCGACAGGCCTGCCATTTTAGCGCAAAGAATGTTCGCTGAATCTCACGTTGTCGAAGCTCGCATTCACGAAGACCGTCACGGCTTGTTTGTGAAGACGCGCAACACCGACAAGTTTTATGAATTGCTGAATCGTGTAGTGATTGAGGATGCTTTGAATATTGAGACTGTCGCAACAGTTGATAATGATCTGAACGCGGTCTATCACTATTTGATTGGCGCACGACAGGAGGGCGAATAAATGAACGCAGTTACGATTAATGAAACAGCCTATCAAAAGCCTTCGGGTTGGCAGTTATGGGTCAGCCAGATTTTTGGAATTCTTCGCCTTGAAATCAAAAAGAATTTTCTAAGCAAGCGTGCGATTCCGATGTATTTGCTCGCGGCAATTCCGGTGGTAATTATGATGATACTGGCGTTGTTTGATCGCAGTATGCAACGCGGCGTCCGCACAAATTTTTCACAAGCACTCATCATCTTCTCGAATTTGCATGAAGGATTAATCTTACGAACCGTGATTTTCTTTGGCTGCGCGTGGATTTTTATGAATCTGTTTCGCGGCGAAGTCGTAGACAAAAGTCTCCACTATTATTTTCTCTCTGCCGTTCGTCGTGAAGTTCTAGTCGTGGGAAAATATCTTTCCGGCTTAATCGCGTCGTGTTCATTATTCCTGCTCTCGACTGCCGGGGCAATTTTCTTTTTATACTTACCGCGCGGCTTTCAGGCGAACATGGATTACATTTTCAGTGGTTCTGGATTAGGTCAAATTCTGGATTATCTGGGTATCACAGTGCTGGCGTGCATCGGCTATGGGGCTTTGTTTATGGTCATTGGATTAATCTTTCGCAATCCAATTATTCCTGCGCTGATTGTTTACGGTTGGGAATGGATTAACTTTTTGCTGCCACCAGTCTTAAAAAAAATCAGCATCATTCACTACCTGCATTCGCTCGTGCCGGTTCCTGTGAACGAAGGGCCACTGGCGATCATCGGAGAACCTACGCCTGCCTGGATGGCAGTTGCAGGAATGCTGATCGTGACCACTATTGTCTTAATACTGGCAAGTACAAGAATTAGACGAATGGAAATTCGATATGGCAGTGAATAAAGTGAATCAGATTTTAATCTGAAAAATCGGTCAATTATTTTTTATCCCTGTTTTGGAAGTTTTTTTCATTAAAGCCGCAATTCCAGCCAATCCAATCCCTAGTAAAATTAATGACCCCGATTCTGGAATCGTCATATTACTTTCGGGAGCCGCTTTAACATTACCAACAGCCAGTTCATTCTTAGCTCTCTCCCATCTTTCAATTTCCGGTGGTCTGGATGTTTGCTGAATTTGCGCAAATGATTTCCATAAGATCGTCTCAGCAATTGATTTATCTTTTTGGAATTCAAGAATTGTAATCGGGGTCGCTTCAACTGGCGACGAGCATATAAGTATAATAAAAATTACACTTATTCGGCAGCTTGCTCTAACCATTTATTTATCCTAACGTTGCAATTGCAACCAGTCTTTTTACTGGGGGATATACGAATAGTTAGTAGTCAGTTACTCGGTAAAAAAATGAGTACCTGACTAAATATTATCTATTAGCGGGGAGCAAATTTTTTAGAGAAAATCAGGTGAGCAAAAGAATAATAGAAAGGTCGGAAGTTAACAAGGGGATCCGGTTAAATTATAGTCCCAGTCTAAGTTTTCTGCCAAAAAAATGAAGAGCCGATTTCAAGTTTTGGAACAAGAAACCGGCTCGAAACTGCTGATGTCCTCACCCCATCAACAGTTATGGTTACACCAATTCTCCACACCTTACATTTTTTGTCAAGCGCAAAGTTGCATTTTTTGTCTTTAATGGTAGATGGTTAAAACCCTTTTACCGTAAAGACTTTACAAATAAAATCCTGTTCTAAATTCTTGTTAATTCAGAGGCTGAAACCGTGACTTGAGTTCATCAATTGTCAGTTTACCAGCTGCGGCCAGGCTGGCTACCCATCCCTCATCGCTGAAGTCTCTGGCATTAATTCGTACCATGTAATCACGGGCTACCTGATAGCTTTCCGTATCAACATCAACTGAACGAAGTCTGCCTGATCCTGAAACCTGGTCTAAGGCCTCTTTAAACGGGATCGGCAGGAGCTCTCCACCCTGCACCGTCACCATTGCGCCAGAACCCCCTTTGAAAAGGTAGTTCACGGCTCCAAATCCAAGGTCACGTGCCATTTCTGCATCCATTGGGATCGGCGGCGCGCAGCGTAATTCATAACCAATTGTTTTATCAACGAGTGTGACTTTAATCCCGCGTTTTTCCAATCGGAACTGGACTTCGCTTTTGACGCGCCTGCCAAGATCAATTTCTGTGACGCGCATATTGCCTTGGGCATCACGATCTACATTTTGCAATTCGGCGATCTCGTCCGGTGAAAGTAATTCCACCAAGGCTTCGGATAATAGGACAACACCGAAGTTGCGCCCCATCGCACGACGTTTAATGATTGAGCCTTCGACAATATCGCAAACTTTCGAAAGTTGGATGTGTTCGCTTTTGAATTCTTCGGGGATAATCGTACAGGTTGCACTCGCAGCTTTGCCAATTCCCAAAGTCAAATGTCCGGTTGGACGTCCCATCGTCACGCCAACGTACCATCGCCCTGTTGTGCGGGCATCCTCCATCAGGCTTTGCACCAGACCGACCCCAACATGGCGTGCCGTCTCATATCCAAGTGTCGGAACTGGCAGTGGCATCCATAAATCGTTATCAATGCTTTTAGGAATCAGGACGACTTTAATAGCGCCATTCGTAGCGTCAGTGATCGCCGATGCGCTGCGAATGCTGTCATCGCCGCCAATCACCACTAAAGATTCAATGCCCAGCTTATTAAGCGCAGCTACTGTATTCTCAAGTCCTTCAGGATCACGCGTAATGTCACGGCGCGAAGTGCCAAGAATGACGCCGCCATCAAGGCTGATGCGCGAGACTTCATTGATCGTCAATTCGTGCTGTTCATCGGTGTAGCGCTGCGCTAACCATTCAAAGCCATCATGAAAACCGACGGGAGTCACACCGACATTAATCGCTTCGATAGTGATTGCCGCAATTACGCCATTTGTTCCGGGAGCAGGCCCGCCGCCCACTACAATGCCAAGTTTTTTAGTTGCCATAAGAAAGATCGCTGTAAGAAAAAAGTTCGCAGTTCGCAGTAAAGAAGTTCGCGGTTCGCAGTAGAAACAGTTCACAGTAACTTGCGGAAGATCGCCTCTGTAAACTGCGAACTTCCCCGCTGCGAACTGCGAACTTTCTTAAGCTCCCGACACGGTGCGGTCGCGCAAATATTCAAATTTGCTGCGGAATTCACCGACAGATAGTTTTGCAGCTTCGGCGAGTTTTTCAACCCACGCGGAATATTCAAAGTCTTTGCTTTCAAGACGCAGCATGTACTCCCGCGCTACGCGATAGCTTTCGCTGCGAATATCAACGTTACGGACTTTGGTTTTATTGCTAACAGGATCGCGCAAGTCTTTGAAATACATCGGAGTCAATTTTCCGCCCTGCACCGTCGCCATTGCGCCACTGCCACCGCTGACTAAAAATTTAATCGCGCTGTATCCCAAATCGCGGCAGTACGCCATATCAAAAGGAATCGGATCGCAGCAGCGCAACTCATATCCAATATTTTTATTCGTCAAGGTAGTCTTGATGCCGCGACTCGCGAGGCGGCTCTGGACTTCAACTTTCACCTTGCGTGCGAGATCAACTTCCGCAAAGCGAATGTGACCATGTTCGTCGCGCTCGACATCTTCAAGATCAGCGAGTTCCGCCGGATTTAATTTTTCAATGACGCCTTCTGCAAGAATCGCGACGCCATAATTTTTGCCCATCGCACGACGCTTAATAATCGCGCCTTCGACGATGTCGCAGATGTGCGCGAATGGAACTGTCTCCTGCTCAAATTCTTCACGAATCAACGTCACTGTCGCACCAGCTGCTTTACCAATTCCAAGCGCGAGATGTCCGGCCTGACGCCCCATCGCTACGACGACATACCAGCGTTTAGTCGAACGCGCATCTTCCATTAGATTGCGTACCAGTTCGACACCGACGTGACGCGCCGTTTGAAATCCAAATGTCGGAATGTGATTCGGCAACGGCAAATCATTATCAATTGTTTTTGGAACGTGAACGGTTTTAATGGCGCCGTTAGATTTTTCAGCAACGTAGCTCGAAGACAAAGCCGTATCGTCTCCGCCAATCGTCACTAAATGCGTAATGCCAACCGAGCGCAACGTG
Organism: Blastocatellia bacterium; assembly: GCA_043736395.1. Lineage (GTDB taxonomy): Bacteria > Acidobacteriota > Blastocatellia > RBC074 > RBC074 > JAFDVL01. The sequence continues at coordinate 28,520 of JAYTCQ010000134.1, forward strand.
CTGATAACAGATTTAATTCCCTGCTCAGTTTTGGTGGGATTATCACGGGCAGTTCCGAGGACGGAGCCGCCTTTCAAATGAATGCGCGAAACATCTTCAATGGCGATGGGACGAATCTTTGATGAATCTTCCTGAATTAACCATTTAAATCCGTCCTGAATTCCGAAGACTTCAAAGCCTTCATTAATCGCTTCAATCGCGGCGGACGAAATCACGGCATTAATTCCCGGCGCGGGGCCACCACCGACTACAATCGCTAATCTGCCAGAGGACATGAAAAATTCTCCTGTTGAATAACTAAAATTTCACGAAAGAAATGAATCGCAAATTGTAACGGAGGGAAGGAAGTTTGACCAGAGGCGGGTAGTTTTTGATTTCGATGCGGTACTTGAATCAGTACCGCAACCAGTAGGGAGCGCAGTTCTAACAACTGTTTTAGTAGCTAAAATAACACTCCCTACTGGTTGCAGTACTGATTCAAACACCTGAGTTGTAAATTCCTACTGTAATCGCGCCGCCGCAGTCACACTTAGAGATGATTCAGTTTCGGGACGAACGCAAATATAGTATTCAACATAGGTCGAAAAAAAATCATCACTGCCTCTGATTTTCAGGACGTGCGTACCCGGTGAGAGTGGTTTGAGCATCACATAATATCCTTCATCCGCACAGGGATGGTAAAACCCCTTCGGCACACCAATATCTGAGAACAGATTATTTTCTGGAAACTGCGTCGTAAAAATATTGGACTGCGTATGCTGAATGGCTTCACGTGGCAATGGCTGATGATCAAGTGAAACTTCCAGCGTTGACGTAGTCGAAAGAAACTCCGTCAACAGATCGCGGATTTCCTGCTCAGAGATTTCCCCTTCTTCAGGTGTTTGAAAATATATCGCATTAAAAACCGGAAAAAATAGTGTCACATTTGCCGGAATCGTAATTTCACGTTCGTTCACACCGCCAGTATTCTCGGCTAAAAACCAGACGTTCCCGCGCTGCCCCACTGCCGCGTGTTCGCCTGTTTTATCCAATAATGGATTTGCTTCAGCTGGAATTGTTGTCACCCATTGCCACCATTGCGCCGTCCAACTTTCCAAGCCGATACCGAACGGTTTTTCTCCCGCGACATAGTACTGTGCATTACCTAGTTCAGAATTCTGTTGCAAAGACGGGCTGCTTTCACGTTGCTGGTGTTGGCTAGTATCAGCTTTGTGCTGCGCACTGCGTTCCCGAAGTTTTGCCGCTAACTCCGATTTAGAAGTGATTACACGTTGCCCCATTGCTCCATAGCTCATCAGGCATAGCAAGGTCATTAAAATACTGATACTACGAATCATTGATTGGTGAGTCATTTTGTTTTTCCCCTTTGATTAGTGTTAATTTGAATGTAGTGATAAATTCGAAAAAACCATCTTTGTTACTCCCAGCAGAGGGCGCATTGGTAGCTGATTTTCCTTCGGTCACAACTTAATCGGAGGCAAAGCGACAGTCGCCTTCACATTCGTCAAATTGTATCTCCCCAGAACAACGTGATTAACATTCAGGTGACTAACACTCCGCACTCCGATTAAGTTTCTTCACGGAAGAAATTGATTGTTATCCAATGTCAGCGGTTTTCAGGCGATAAAGCAGAGACCGACCCATTACCACCGAAGGTCAAACGGATAAGCGGTGATGAAATACTTTTGAATTTTAATTTATCTGATTTACAATCAAGTTCTCAGACGTAAAAAATCAGTTTCTTAAATCCAATGATTCTCCCCAGAAGCTTTTATAAAATTGTGTGACGGGATTAGTATCCGGGTGTCAGGGAAAATTGTCTTGAACTATTAATCCTTAAATTCTCCTTTAGTTCTCCAGGCAGGTTATGGACAATAAAATCAGGCGTTTACGGGAAATTGGAAAGTTTCGGCTCAACTCTGAAAAGAAAGAATTATTCTATTTAGAAAAACCGATTGACCTTCCTTTGAAGGAAATTGAATTACTTTGTGTGTTAACCGAAAACGGCGGCGAGTTGATTTCAAAAGAAGAACTTTTGGATCGGGTCTGGAAAGATTCGTTTGTGGATGAAAGCAATCTGACGCGCCATATTTATCGGCTGCGAAAAATGTTTGCGGCGCACGGGGAATCGGAAGAGATCATTCAAAACGTCCCGCGTCGAGGTTATCGTTTCACGGGAAAAATAGTTCACAAGGTTTTTACACAAACCAATGTCGAAGTTGTTTCTGAGCACTTCCCCAAACCGCACCTCAGCATCGAAGAAATCAACCAAACGTATCCGCCACCATCGCCGATTCAGTCCGATCCTTTAGAATCGAAGATAAATTTTGAATCCAGCAAATCTCGCACAAAATTATTGGCTATAGGATTGATTGCTTTGATTGCCACCATAATTTTTTGGTCTTATCAACGCCCTCCGCAATCTAACCGATTCCCTGATGTACAGGTTCGCCGCCTTACTAATACCAGCAATGTGTTTGAAACGGCTATTTCGCCTGACGGTAAGTTTCTGCTATACGTCGAGGGAAATAGTGGACTCCAAAGCCTCAGGCTCAAACATATTGCTACCCAAAAAGAAACTCAGCTTATCCCACCTGTCAAAGGTCGTTATCGAGGTGTCGCGTTCGCTCTGGATGGTGGTTCCGTTTTCTACGCCCACCGGGAGCAGAATTCGTCAGATAATAAACTATATCAGCTCTCCATTTTAGGTGGTTCACCTAAAATGCTACTCAGCGGAGTTGATAGCGCGATCACCTTCTCTCCGGATGGTGCGCGAATAGCTTTCGTACGTGAGGATATACAAGCAGGAGAATGGGCATTGATAATTGCCAATGCTAATGGCACGGTAGAACGCAAGCTCGCATCGCATCACTCACCAGAATTTTATTCAGTTGACGGCCCATCCTGGTCTCCAAATGGAAAATATATTGCCGCAGCACTCGGAAGCAAAACCCCGAATTTTCATTACCGGATTATTGCGATAGAGGTCGCTAACGGGTTAGAAAAAACCATCAGTGCGCAGCAGTGGGACTGGGCAATGAAGGTCGCATGGTTATCAGATAATTCTGGATTGATGCTGATCGCGCGCCTCAAATCAAATGGAACAAATAACCAAGTCTGGCGGCTTGATTTCCCAAGCGGTCAACTACATCGAATTACGCACGATTTGAATGATTATCGTGGATTAAGCCTGACATCTGACAACAAATCACTGGTCACTGTCCAAAGAGAAACGAGAGCAAATATTTGGGTAATCCCAAATGGAAATATGGCGTATGCCAAACCCATTACCGGAGACGCTGTCAGCCAAAATGGAATTATAGGGATAGACTGGACTCCGGATGGCAAAATTATTTACACCTCATTTGCCAGTAACCGTTGGGGAATATGGATAATGAATGATGATGGCACTGGAGCTAAGCTGCTGACTGATTCGCCGGAGGACAATGATTATTCGCCCTCAGTTTCTAGCGATGGTCGCTATATTATCTTTGCTTCTTCACGTTCAGGGTCTGCGCACATTTGGCGAATGGGAATAGATGGCAGTGAGCTGAAAGAGTTATCAGGTGGTGATTTAGACCGTTTCCCACAATGCGCTCCCAAAGGAAACTGGATCATTTATAGTTCAGAAAAACCCGAAACAGGCATGCGTTCGACGGTCGCCAAAATTAGCCTTGAAGGAGGCAAGAGCGAGACCGTAAGTGATAAGCAGACTGACTTCCCCATCATTTCACCAAACGAAAAACAGATTGCCTGTGTCTATCAGGAAGAAACAAATTCATCTCGCAAAATTGCACTATTCTCCTTAGAAAATGACAAATTAATGAAGACGCTTGATATTCCGGTGTTCGCAGCACCGAGCGTCCGCTGGCATCCAAATGGAAAAGGATTGTGCTTTCTCAATCCGCAAGATCAGTCATCCAATATTTGGCTTCAACCGCTTCTAGGTGGAAGATCAGCTAGATTAACGAATTTTGATACAGAGCGAATCTTTACTTATGCCTGGTCGCGCGATGGTCTTAATTTGGCCTGTGTGAGAGGCACTCTCAACAGTGACGTTGTCATGATAAGCAACTTCAAATAACCAGAAATTACTAAAATAAATCCATCTCTAAACTTTACTTTCTCTATGCATTACCGAATGCCGAACGTTGGGAAATATTAGCGATGAAATTTCGCTGTAAAAAATAATGAGTAAAATAACGTAGAAATTATCTTACTCTTCAAGTTTATGGGGTAGTTTTTTTGAGAGCGGCTTCGATGAGAATTTTCATTTTCTCAGCCGAGCGATCTTCAACGCAATGTCCATTGATAAAAATGCTCGGCGTCGAATTAATGCCAATTTGAGTTCCTTCTTTGATGTCGCGATTTACATTTTCGAGCAGCGTCGGAGATTGCAATGCGAGGTTGAATTTCTTCACATCTAATCCAGCCTGAGCAGCGTATTCACGCAGTTTCGTCGCGCTCAAATCTTTTTGGTTCGCAAATAAAATTGCCGCGTATTCACGGTACTTGCCTTGCGCTCGTGCGGCTCTCGCGGCGACCGCAGCCCCTAAAGCATTCGCGTGTTTTTTGAGCGGAAAATCTTTCATCACGATTTTGATTTTATCGGCAAATTCTTGCGTTAAAGACTCCAGAACCGGGTGGGTCAAAGCGCAACTGGGGCATTCAAAATCGGTGAAGACAATGATCGTCACAGGCGCATCTGGATTTCCAATGATCGGCTGGTCGTCAATCGAAACAGAACTTTTCGGAAGTGATGGAGCTTCAAGAAACGTGGCTATTTTCGCATTGGCGCGAAGCTTCGCCGCGTACATGTTCTGCGTCCGCAAGCTTTCCTGTTCCTGCAAATAATTGATCAACGAAACTTTAATTTCTTCGTAATTCCCTTTAATTCGCGACTTATTTTGGTCAAAGTATTTTTTCGCGTCGGCTTCCGTCAAGCGAATAATCTTCGCGTTAATTTCTGTTCGTAATAAATTCTGCGCTGTAGTTTTCAAGCGTTCGGCTTCCTGCTGCAACAATGAACTATTGATCAAGACTTCAAGTTCTTCTTTGCGAAGATCATAAATTTGCGACTTGATTTTGAATTGTTCGGATTCTGCGGAATTCGTCAATAATTGTTGTTGAAGTGCTCCCAGCTTTGGCCCTAAACGCGCGTCTAATTGCTGTTCATTAATTCTGATTTCATTGATGACTGCAATCACATCAGGAGCAGGCCTGAGTTCGCAGCCGCAATCTTCTTTCGCGGATTGCGCTGAGATTGGAAGCGTAAAGAATAAGAATAAAATGGTGAGAAAAAATTTCTTCATTTGTTATCCATCATTTGTCGTTCATCGTGTCCTGAACGATTTTCATGAGGTCTTCGACTTTCGACATCACCAACGTTTTTTTCCAAAGCCCTTTCGCCTCATTCCCAACAATTAAAATCGTCGTGTGCGCATCTTTGTTGTCCACGTATTGCCCCAATTTGTACAACGCCCAATCGGTATTTTTTTTCGTCCCCGTCAAAAAATACCAACCTTCCTGCGCCTTGAATCGTGTCGCGTATTCCTTCAATTTTTCCGGTGTATCCGTTTCAGGATCAACACTAATCGAAAGGAAAATTACATCTTTAGCGCGTTCGCCAAGCTGCGCCTGAACCTGTGTTTGCAGCTTCGCGATCCGCCGCGACATAGGAGGACAAACGCTGGTGCAAGTCGTAAAGAACGAATTCGCAATCACAATTTTCCCTTTGAGCAAATCAGAATAAAATTTCATCTTTTGCCCGTCCTGATTGACGAGTTCGACATCGGTAAAATATTTCAGCGAAGCATTTTCTGTCGGCTTCGCCGCAGGTTCTTCATGATGATGCACTGGAGCTTCCCCCGCAATTTTATTGATATTTTCGACAATTTTCGCGGCATTGCCCAAGCCATCCATCCGCATCCATTGCCCTTGTTTAGCATTGCCAATGATGACCACCGGAGAGTGCTCTTCCTTACGCGCAGAAAATCCACCGAAAGCTTTTAACGCAGCATCAACTTCAACTTTTTCACCCGTCAGCAAAGTCCATCCCGGCTTTGCGTGAAAACGATTCGCCCATTCTTTTAATCGCTCCGGCGTATCAATATTCGGGTCAACCGTAATCGAAATTAACGCCACATCGGTGCGTCCATTCAGCTGTTTTTGCACCGCTTGAAACGTCATCCCAAGCGGAGGGCAAATCGTTGTGCAGGTCGTGAAGATGAAATTAATGGCGACGGTTTTATCTTTGACCAAATCCGCAACCGCGATGCTTTCGCCTTCCTGATTTAGTAATTTCACATCAGGGATTTTAACGATCAACTCTGGCGCTTTTGTCGGGGGCGCGGAATGATGTTGATGCTCATTTGGAGCCTGTCCCCAGGCTCCAATCGCGGCACAAGACATTACTGTCATGATAATTATTTTCAGCTTGAAAACATTCATAATTTTAAGGCCCGGGAGGAAGCGGACACTGCTTCGCCGATAAGCGTCTGCAATTCGCGCTGGAGGCTCCTCCGCCAATCCCGCCACAGCCTGGCAACGTTCCAGTGGTACTTGGAAAAGGTACAAAGCTGTCAACATCCGGCCACGGGGCGAGCTTTCCAACTACTGGTGCGCCTGCGCCTCTCCCGCGTGTGTCCAATGGTCCGAATCCGTTCAGCAGGAAATCCATATCATCAAAATTGTAAGGCGGCAGCGTTTCTCCAACGTTGCGACCTTCGGGAAAAATGTACTCGCTTAACGGCGAAGTATAGACGCCAAACGGAATCGTAGGCGTCGCCGTCAATTCGCCATCAATCCATTTTTCGAGATTGGAGCCTGCCACTATCGGCGTAGAAGTAGAGCAACCAAATCTGGTCAAGGGAGTTCTGGTAGCTGCAAATGAAGGTGCGATCAAGCCCTGAGTAGCCGCGATTGCACGATTCACCGCTAGTATTTCTCGCGGCGGCGGCAACGCATGCGATTTATCGATCCCGTGCCGAAACCGACTAAGCACCGCCGGATCAGGTGGTACAAACATCAAATACCTTAGCGATTTAGCACCGGTTGTTGCGTTCCGATCAATCGCATAAATATCAATTGTCGCAAACGGGTCTGTACTAAATCCTTCAAATTTCAAACCACGGGGTGAATTTTCCTGTGAGAGCGCTTCGCCCTTATCCACAAACGGCTCTCCGCCCGTGCCATAAATTGATAAATCAATAGCGATGTAAGAATTCAGTTCGCCAGGCACGGTAAAGATTCCAACCGGGGAAGAAATGGTATGCGCTGAAATATAAAAACCTTCCGCATCTTTCGCGAGAGTTCCCGAAAAATTAATGTAATCACCAGCCAGAAATGGCGCCGGCTTCGCGGGATTACAATTTATACAAACTCTGGTTTGGAGCCTGTTCGGCAATGCGCGTAACTTACGTCTGGTACTTTCCGATTGCGGAGCATCACAAGTGTTGCAAATCACAAATTGATTAGGCGATGCGGGAAACCGATTTATGGCGGGGCAACCGTCTGGATTCGTAGAGCTTGGGATACACATCGGATAGCCTGTTTCAGTGTGGATCGTTGAATTCGTAATATCAGCGCTGAACCTTCCGTCCTGTTCCAAGGCGGGATCATCAATATCAATGGCTGACGTTTTCTTTCCATAAATATCCGAAGTAGCGTTGATTTTGACACGCGAAACGGCTGGCCCGCCACGAATCGTAATCGCATTTCTAAGCGTGATAACACCATCCACTGCGGTTTGAATAATGCCGTTCGAACCGTTCAGCGATTGCTGAGAAATTGAAACCAATCCCGCAATATATAATCCGCCTTTAATATTTCCAGTGATCGAAACTTCGTACGCGGCGTATGGATGATGCTGCTGTTCTCCCGTAATATTTTGATTGGGGGGCAAACAATCCGTCAAAGCCAAGCCCGAAGCATTCGTCGTCGCATTGCCCGGATTCGGCACGCAAGTCCCGTCATTATTGCCCTGAATCGTACCCTTCGAAGCCAAATCAAAAATATCTTTCGGCGTCAAAATCGCAGCTGGAAAATTGATAATGGTATTGCGCGGAATGATGACTTCGATGCCATTCACAACCATTTTTGCGCTCTGCAACGGGTCAGTCGAAGTTGGATTGTCGAGCGTGAATTTTTCAAGATGCCCCAAAATATCAAAGGGCGTCGGCAACGGCGGTGATTGCTGCGCTTTGCTTCTCAGACCTCCGGCAAGCGCGGCAGCGATTAAGACCAGGGCGATGACTATGGCTGTTCGTTTCATAACTAACGTTCTCCTGTTTTGGCTGAAGGTAATTCTCGCGGAATAATTCTTTCCGTCATCATTTGAAAACTTTTGGTGTTTGCATCGCCGCGTACGATGTAAGCGCCGCGCGCTCCGATGCGTTGATTGATACTAAAAGTGACCGGCGGCAACGATCCGGTTTGAAATTCGCGGAGCCGCTCAATCGCATTGATAAATGCTTCTTGCGTTAATTGTCGCCCACTTGCTTTCAGGGCTTCGACGACGATTTGCGCTCCAGCGTAGGCAACGGATTTCACGGAAATATTACGCGCTGGCATTGGCATTTTTTGATTGAAGCTCAGAAATTCCTGACTCAATTTTTGATTTGACGGAGACGCTAATCGTAAGCGTGAAATCAATGATGGAGTCAGATCAAACACGTTGCGTCCGACCATCGAAGTCATCGAATAAATTTCCGTCTCAGGTTTTAAATCCGTCAACGCGGAAGCGATCTGCGCAAATTCTGTGGCGCCAGTAAACAAAAAAATTGCATCAGGTTGCGTTGCCTTCAGTGAGTCGGAAATCTTTGCGAGCGGAGCTGCTCCGCGTTCCCATGATTCCTCGCTCACAATGGTCTGTCCCAGCAAGGCAGATTGTTTTTTACATCCGGCAACCGCATCCTGATGCAGGGGATTCTGTGAAGATAAAATTGCAATTTTTCCGGCGCGAAGCTGTGGATGACTCGCGTCAAAATATTCCGACAGAGATCGCGCCTGATCGTAAAATGACGGAATCAGGTAATAAACACGGGCATTGGGGAGCAATGACAAACGCGGGGTCAATGCTACCGGGCCAATCGTTGGCGTTTGCGCATTGGCAAAAGTCGCGGCATTTTCATCCGCCGAAATGAAGCTCGCCACATTTGCGAAAACGCTTTCGGACGCTGATGGATTCACAATCAAATTTATGCTTCTGCCAAAAATTCCGCCCTTGGAATTCACGATAGCGAAGTAATTTTTCAGCGTCGCTTGAATGTCATCCGTGACATCTTTTTGAGCGCTGATTGGTAGCCTGACGCCAATCGAAATTGACGCAGAAGTTGTTCCCGTTTCGACATCTTTGGCAGTGCCTAAAATTTTCAGATACTCCGTTAACGCTTCGTATTGCGAGGCGCTCATCTGGTACATCGGCATCACTGGATTTAATTTATTTCCTGAAGAATCCACGCCGCGCGTGAGAGCGCGTGACAAAGTAGCCGCGTCGTACCCAATTCTTTTTCGATTGGAATAAGAATTCTGATTCGGAGAATTTAAAACATTCCAGGTAATGTTCGGGGCCAGCACACCCCCTTCTTTATTGCCTTCGCCGCCAATGCCGTGACAATTTGCGCAGGGGAAATTCTGCGCACTCAGCTTCTCTTCCAGATTAGAAACCCGCGCAAAAATTTCCGCCTGCGAGCCATCATCGCCTTTTCGGTAGATTTGTTTGCCTTGTTGTTGCGCTTCGCCAGAACTGCGGATTCCCCCGAACGCAGCCTGCCCAAAAGCCACGAAGCACATCAATTTGACTAAACATTTACAGGACAATGAAAGCATCTCGATTATTCTTTGATTTCAACTTTGATTGGTTTCTGATCTGCAAACAATGATCCGAGCGAAGTCACGCTCACCATCATCAAATAACTTCCGACGTGCGGAAATGTTTGCGTAATTTCATAAATCCCAGGCTCAATCTCGCGCGCCCATTGTTTCTGCGTCCAGGCTCCTGGCGGTTCTAACAACATGGCGCGAACATCACGCAAACCCGCTACTGGCTGCTTATCTTTGCTATTCGTCAATTTGAAACGAAGCTTCGCCGCGCTCGCTGTTTTCAGATTTTCATCGGAAAACAAAGGCTCCAGCAGAATTTTTGTTTTCGCTTCGGCTTCACTCGCAGGTGCGTCAACCTTCAATTTGAAGCAACTCATCAAGCGCGGTTGTTCGGTCAACATCGCAACGTCGTAAGTTCCGCCACGCGAGAACTTCACATTCGTGGCATAAATTCCCGCTGATTTTTCTTCTAAACTTTCATCTAAAATCATTACCGCCAACGGAAATCTTTTATAGTTATCCAGCGTTCCCGATGACGCCATCAAGCCTTCTGTATAAAAATGAATGACGCGGTCAGGAGCGTTCGCAATCACGACCGAACTGCCATCCGGTGTCGGTACAATCATCGCCGCGACATTGATTTTATTGGGTTCTGCGCTCGGAGGCCTCGCTCCAGCCTGAATATTTGTCGAAGAAATTTTCCCTTGTCGCAAGGCGCTTAATTCAAGCAACGAGAATTTTTCTGAACCAAGTCCGCGCACATATGCAAAGCGATTTGTGAATGTAATCTGATCAGGATCGCTGACGACCGAACCTTCGCCGATGATCGAATTGGAAGCTGAATCCAGAATATAAACTTTGCTTTCGATTTGATTTACAGCGACCGCAAAGCGGTTTTCAGGATCAAATTTAATCGCGACAATTCCACGCTTCACCGAAATTGAAGCCGCTGCAATTCCCGCTTCAGGATCAATTGCCGTGAGTTTCGTACCGTTGATCGAAGCTGCATAAAATCGCTTCGCTTCGGCTCCGTAGGCAATCGCGACAGGCGTCTTGTCCGTTTTAATCGTCGCGCTTTTATTCAGCAATTTCGCATCAATCAACGTCACCGAATCGTCAGAAGAATTCGTCACGGCCACAAAACGACTGTCGCTAGAAACTGCAATTTGATGCAATCCCTGACCAACTTCGACGGCGGCGGCAAGCTTGCGACTTTCGACATCAAGTGCGACAACCTGCGGCAAATTATCCAAGCCAATCCACGCATACCGCCCATCCGGTTGCAACGTGATACGGAAAGGTTTGGAGCCTGCGCCCGTGTCAATTGTGTTAGCTAATTTTCGTTTGGCAACATTAACAACAGCGATCATCGAACGGTCAGGAATTGTGACGAATAACCATTCCTTGTCATTGCTCAAAACCCAATCTGTGCCTTTGCCCGGCAGCTCAATAATACTTTCCAGTTTTGTCCGGGAAAACGCAATGAGCGGATTGATAAACGCAATCGTCTTATCATCATTGAGCGTTACGACACGAAAGCCGTTAAGGTCAGCATCCGCCCGCGTCGCCAATTGCCCTGAAGCAAAACTTTTGATTTTTTCTTTACATTCATCCTCAGTAAGTTTGTTCTCACCTTTGCTAAGCGACATCCAGACCTTCGGGCGCGCACTTGTTACGGCGTTGCCTGAAGCCGCATCCATGAAGCGAAGTTTGACAGCAACATTCGTCAATGAAGATTGCAGATCACTTTTTGGAGCTTCATCTTTGCGCACAGAAAATTCGATAGCGATGCCATCTTTTTGCGCACGCTGAACAACTTCAGGACCAGAGTCCGCCGTTTGCGCCGTGCCTGAAAGTGCAGCGCAAACGATAGAGGCGAGGACTATAATCAATCTGATTGTGAATTTATAAATCGTCATTTGATCCGTTTCACAGGCTTGTACTTCGATATTTTCCCAGCACTCAGATTCGGCTTTTTTGTCACCTCCAATGGCTGCACGTCAAAAATTCCCCACAGCCCTCCGCTAAGATTGAAGCTGTCAATCGTGCGGTACATATACTGACCAGGAACATTAAATTTTCCGCCAGCAGTCGTGAGGATATTGAAATGACGCATTGGGCCAATGCCGTTGACAGCGCCGGTAATCACGCCTTCGGGGATCGCGCCATTGAGCGGTTTGCCATCGGGGAAGAATTTAGCTTTGTCAATTAGCTTGTAAGAACCCTGGATGTCGTAGTTGTCCCTGCTGCTAACAGTTACGGGTTCTCCTATATTCCACGGAGATTCCGGCCACGAATGACCGTAAACAGTGAACGTGTGCTGACGCGGATGACCGGAAGGTTGGACAATTCGGAATCTCACCGCGTCACCAGCTATCGCGGTAAACATCGGGGTCGCCGGAGGGCCATATCCCAAAACTTTTGATTCGTCAGTACAGATGCCAGCTTTCGGTTTGGAGCCATCCTGACAGAATTCCCAGTTACTAAAAATTGAAGATTGATCTACTCCGCGAAGCCCTTCAAAAGCCGCGCCGGAACCTACTCCCATTCGCGCCCACAAAGGTTCAGTGCGATAGTTGAAAGCTTTGCCGCCAGTATCTTCGGAATCTTCTTCGTTACTTAGATTGAAAACCGGGTCGCCGTTTTGTTTGAATGAAACATCGTCCTGATATAACAAAACAAATTCTTTGAACGGCTTGCCACCCGTTAGGATTGTCGCAGAGGCGGCACTCATGACTTCTTTAATGCCATCCGTTGTTAACACCTTAACCTTGTCTTCCCGTGCCAGATATTTCAGATTTTTATATCTTGCTCGGACGATCGGAGGTAGCTCCTTATCTTCCGAGCTGGGATGCCGCGCATCTTCCGGTTCGATAATTAAGGCTCCGATTGCGCCGTGCGAACTGTGCTTGATGGGATCGCCCCAATCACTGAGCGAGATTGCGCCAAATTCCATCGGCGTATGCTCGTATCCAACCTCGTAAGTGAGTTCTCCCTTCTCATCAGATTCATAAAAAAGCTTTCGATCTCCCGCATACCATTTATAAGCTTTCATCTCGCCCGGAGCGACGGTTGAATCAAAGTTCAATCCTACATTTGAGCCATCGTGAAACAGTGGTTTAAAGGCCAGCAATTGCGGATGCAAGCTCACCCGATTCGACATTTTGAATTGATTGAAATTGAAATTTTCAACTATCGCGGGCACCTGATTCCAGCTCCAGCTATTTGGAAAATCAGGGCCGTCTTTGACGTCTGAAGGTAAATCGTTAGTTAACCTGACCTCGATACATTCACCGGCTCTGGCGCGTAAAATCAACGGCTCAATTTTGCGACGTTCGCGCGTCGTATTTAACTGTCCGTCGAACTCCACAAGTAAGGTTTCTCCTTCTCCTTCCAGCAGATGCTTCCCGATCTTACTTTCCAGCGTCGTACCTGATAAAAGCTTTCTGACTCTTTTATCGTCAGGGTCATATTCATTGGAGACGTTCGCTCGATAGTATTCCGCGCTTTTCACAAAGACGATGGCATTGGGATCCGCCAAACCAAATTTTTCGTTGTAGGTTAACTGTCCTCCCGGCAATTTTTCGCCCGGCAAAGCGTGAACATCAAAGATTCGTAAGGGCATTTTTTTGGCATCCTCACCATCACAAGGATTCGTCGGATCATCAACAAATGTGGAACCGGGCGCCAGCGCAGCCTTCGCCCAATCATAGGGAGTTTTATATCGTCGAAAGTCCATGACCTTTTCCCATCTCACGGGATTCGATGGATAGCCGAACCAATTTGCATCCGGTGTTCTTACGGGAAAGGCGTTATTGTTAGGTAATCTTGCCAGGCCTGTTTGATTGAAATTTTTGTTAGCGGGGAGCACGCGCAAGATTCCCCATAGGCCATCCCACAAATTATCCACTGTTGAGGACGAATAGAAATGATCAATTGGAATCGGAGAAGTTCCCGGATTAATTTGCGCTTCGAAATGTTCAGAAATACCAATGTGTTGTCCGTTCATGTATCCAGACCCATGCGCGTCGGGCTGCGATAACCATTTGACGCCGTGCATCGAAAAAATGTGCTGTTCTTCCTGGGCGCCCTGTACCAAACGAATCTGTACCCGATCATTGGCGTAGGCGGTCAACAACGGAGTGCCGGGGTCGCCGGGTTGCCTGACAGAAGTAGGGATTTCTTCCACTTTCCCAGCCTGTCTAACCTTCAACATTTGAAAGGGTTCACCGCAGGTTTTCCCGTATTTCAAATCTTCGGTACTTAGTCTTTTGCCTTCACCACAGGTTGGATAAGAATTCTTAAGCGAATCATTTTCCGGTTTGACCTGATGCGTCAGAGAGCTAAAGACATTCGCCATATCACCGGGATTACATAGCCGCTGAATACAGGATTCATCACTGGCAGCGCAGCGCGGAACGCCGAGTGAGCGGTCTTTGCCCTGATATTTTTCCATTGGTTCGATGGTAACTTCCCGGCGACAGGCATCACTAATATCGGCGATAGTTTTTTGCGCCAGAATGTCACCGTCTTTTTTGCCTTTCATATTCGCAATCCGCAGCGGAATTGGTTCATTGCGATAATTCAGCACTTGCGTTCCAGGGTCTTCAGCGGAGATCGCTTCAGGCTTTGGAATCAAGGCATGTTCGACAGCTCTCGGTAGATCAGCCGCAATTCGATTCGGCGCGTTGACGGGATTATTACTACTCGTATAAACGATCGCGAAGTCGGCAAACGCCAGATTGTATTCACGAAAACTTTGTTCATATTCTTCGTCATGTTCTTCTAATTCACTGGGATTATTCGTTGGCTTCGCGCTCTTCGCCTTCGCGGCAACTGTAGACTTGGTCGGTGGCGTTTTCACTTTTTTGACTAACTCATTAAAAATAATATTCGCGGCGAACGAAGTTGGCCCACCGTCATTGCGACGGTTCTTGGCCCCATAAATCATTTTCCCGTCTAGTGATTGCCATTGCGCTTCACGCGGTTCGATCACCAGTGCGGCATACAAACCATGTTGCTGGTGCGAACTAGGCCCGAAGTGATCGTGCGTAAACACTGAGCGCAATGTGCGGTCATGATTTTCACGATTGAACATCGGATCGGCAAACCAACGCTGCACGGTTGTTTGCGCACCGCACCAGGGATTCTTTTTCGCGGCTTCAATCGTCCACCATTTTTCAGGATCGCATTCGGCACGTAGCTCTATTTTTGGTTGACCGTTGCGGCTGCGAAGG
>JAYTCQ010000135.1:0-12665 GCA_043736395.1 Blastocatellia bacterium
TACTGCGAACCGCGAACTAACAACTGCGAACTTCTTTCCTACTGCGAACTGCGAACTTCCCCCACTGCGAACTTTTAAGGCATTAGAACGTGATCAATCACGTGAATCACGCCATTTGATTGATTGACGTTGGTGATTGTAATCATTGCCATGCCGCCTTTTGAATCAGTCAGTTGAATCTTGTCTCCAACCTTGGTGGCCGTTAACATTCCGCCCTGGACAGTTTTCAGCATCGTTTTGCCCCCGCCCTGCTTAATCAATCGTTCAATTGCTTTGGCATTGTAACGACCAGCCACGACGTGATACGTCAAAACTCCCGTCAACGCGCTTTTATTTTCAACTTTGAGAAGGTTTTCAACCGCTCCCTTGGGCAGCATTTCAAAAGCTGTATTCACCGGCGCGAAAACCGTGAAAGGCCCTTTCCCTTGTAGTGTTTCGACTAAGCCCGCTGCCTTCACAGCAGCGACTAAAGTCGTGTGATCGGCTGAGTTTAAGGCATTTTCGATAATGTTTTTATTGGCGTACATCGGAGCGCCTCCGACTGTCACAGGCTTTTGCCCAAACGCGGCAGATGCGAAAGTCATTCCAACAACTAATAAAAATAATGCGATTCTTGATTTCATAATATTCTCCCTATCTAAATGTTTTTTTACGACAGGTTTATTCCCCTGCCTCACTAACACCTACGTCAACTGTTATGAAATCGGATTTATAAAAAGTCTATTAAGTGAACCACGGAGCGCACGAAGGACACGGAGGAAAACAGAGTACGCGAGACCTATTTTCCGCTCAGGTTAACCAACCATCCCCTGTTCACCGCAAAAAACTCCGTGCGCTCCGTGTCCTCCGTGGTTCGTAAAACAGACTCTACTGACCTCCTCCCCCTTGCTTGCCTATTACTCATGAAGCCGTTACTATCCCGACTTACAAACGCAATTTAAACTCAAGATAAGGAGATTATTATGTCTATCAGAATTGGCGATGTCGCCCCGGATTTCACAGTAGAATCAACCTCAGGAACCATCAGCTTTCACGACTGGATCGGTGATAGTTGGGCAGTACTTTTTTCGCATCCACGTGATTACACTCCCGTTTGCACCACCGAACTCGGCGAAGCGGCGCGATTAAAACCAGAATTCGATAAACGCAATGTCAAAGTCATCGGACTAAGCGTTGACCCGCTCGCCGATCACTTCGGATGGGCGAAAGACATCGAAGAAACACAAGGCTCCGCGCTGAATTTTCCGCTCATCGCCGACGAAGACAAAGTCGTCGCGAACCTCTACGAAATGATTCACCCGAACGCCAGCGATACCTTCACGGTTCGTTCAGTTTTCGTGATTGGCCCCGATAAAAAAATTAAATTAACGCTGACCTACCCCGCCAGCACGGGAAGAAATTTTGCCGAGATTTTGCGCGTGATTGATTCCCTGCAATTAACCGCGAAACATTCCGTAGCGACTCCCGTCAACTGGAAAAGCGGAGATGATGTCATCATCGTCCCTGCCCTTTCCGATGAACAAGCCAAAGAAAAATTCCCGCAAGGATGGAATACGATTAAGCCATATCTGCGTGTAGTAAAATTGTAACGTAGCGCAATCCAGCCATGGTTGCGCCAGCCTTTGCAGCAAAGGCTAATCTATTTCGTAGTCGCAACCGTGGCTGATCCTAATTCCTCACCCAACTAAATCCCAAAAAAACTATCTTGACAAATTCTTTCGACTTAGCTTATTTTACACGCATAGGCTTAACGTAAAATCTACGCTAAGCCTAGAGGCTAGGCAATTATGAAATTTAAATACGAATACGCCCGCCCTGGGTTAACTGTAGATTGCGTCATTTTCGGGCTTGACCTGAACGCAGCATCGTTGCAGGTAGCGTTAATCGAACGCGACATTGAACCATTTGAAGGTTCGTGGGCACTGCCAGGAGGATTCGTCCGCGAAGGCGAATCGTTGGAAACAGCAGCAATTCGTGAATTACAGGAAGAAACGAATATTTCTGATGTTTTCCTGGAGCAACTTTATACCTTCGGCGCGCCGAAACGTGATCCGCGAGGATGGGTAGTTTCAGTTGCCTACTACGCTCTCGTCGCGCCGGAAAAACATCACGTCGTAGCCGACACGGATGCTCGCCGTGCCGAATGGTTCCCGATTGATGCGCTTCCAAAACTCGCGTTCGATCATTCTGAAATTTTGCAATTAGCCCTGCAAAGATTACGCGGAAAATTATCGTACGCGCCGATCGGATTCGAATTACTGCCGGAAAAATTCAGCATCCGCCAGCTGCAAACGCTATATGAAATTGTCCTCGGACAACCACTGGACAATCGTAATTTTCGCAAGAAGATTTTCAGCCTTGACGTACTGAAAGAACTAAAAGAAATGCAGCAAAACGTCGCCCATCGCGCGGCGCGGCTCTACAAATTTGACGAGCGAAAATATAAACAATTGACCAAGCAAGGTCAGCATTTTGAGATTTAATTTATGAACCGCGACACACGCGTTACGCTCGCACAACAAACGCTGGAGATATTGAATTCAGGGCATTACGTCACCGCAACGGGTCACTGTATTGACATTCGTGACACGATCCAGAATTCAATCCACAACACAATTCTTTACCGCCCGTCCGACTTCCCTGCTGAACTTGTGGCAGAGAAAAAGTTTGCCGATGTGAAAGTCGAAGTGACCGCCGAAACTTCACTCGAAACCGCTGCGCGAATCATTGCCAAAAATGCTGACTGCAATTCGCTATGCTTGAATTTCGCTTCGGCAAAAAATCCCGGCGGAGGATTTTTAAATGGCAGTCAGGCTCAAGAAGAATCATTAGCGCGTTCATCAGGACTTTACGCCAGTTTGCTTTCGCAGATGGACATGTACTCACACAATCGCCACGAACGCAGCTGCT
This sequence comes from Blastocatellia bacterium, assembly GCA_043736395.1. Classification (GTDB taxonomy): domain Bacteria; phylum Acidobacteriota; class Blastocatellia; order RBC074; family RBC074; genus JAFDVL01. The sequence goes on from JAYTCQ010000135.1 coordinate 2,911, forward strand.
TATATTCCGATCACATGATCTATTCGCCAAACGTTCCCGTGTTCAGAAATGATGACGGATCGTTGCTGGAAAATCCATTCAAAGTATCGTTCATCACCGCACCTGCCGCGAATGCCGGTGCGGTGAAAAAGAATGAACCGCAAAATGTAAAATTCATTCAAAGCACAATGAATACGCGGCTTCGCAAGCTGCTCTGGGTTGCCGCACAACATCAGCACCCAACATTAATTCTTGGGGCATGGGGCTGTGGCGTATTCCAAAACAATCCTAACGTAGTCGCGAATTTATTCGCGGAAATGCTCGGCGAAGGCGGAGCATTTTACGGATGTTTTGAAAAAGTTGTATACGCAGTTTTTGATCGTACAGAAGGGCAGGAAACGTTGCGAGCGTTTCAAAATACATTTGTAGTTAATTGAAATTTTCAGCCCGCGAAGTCGGGCGACCAGCTGGTAGCCCAGGGTGAAGGCGTCGCGCCGAACCCTGGGTCGAATTGGCAAAATGTCGCAAGCCCGTGTAACGGGCTACAGCGAGTGAGCTATCATCCGTTACACGGGCTAGAATTATGATTCCAATTACCTAGCGCTCACACGCTAGGCTACCAGCTGGTCACCTGCTTTGCAGGTTCGGTTCGGAGCTTTTCAATTACAAATATTTAAAATTTTATGAATAACGATGTAGTAAAGATTAGTAGATTTCTCAGCCTCGTCCTGCGCCATGACCCTGCCAAAATCGGCATAACACTCGACAGCGCAGGTTGGGTTGGCGTAGATGAATTGCTCGCGGCGTGCAACAAACATGGCAAACTAATCACAGTCGAACAATTAGATTTTGTCGTCGAAAATAACGATAAAAAGCGTTTCGCTTTCAGTGAAGACAAAACACGCATTCGTGCGAATCAAGGGCATTCGATTGAAGTCGAATTGGAATATCAATCCACAATTCCGCCTAAGATTTTGTATCACGGGACAGCCAGCAGATTTTTGCCTTCGATTCTTGAAGTAGGATTAGTTAAAGGAAATCGGCATCACGTCCATTTATCAGAAAACCCAAAAACGGCGCGTGCTGTTGGCGAACGACACGGAAAGGCAGTAATTTTAGCTGTCCTCAGCGAGCAGATGCATCAGGACAGTTATCATTTTTTTCTTTCGGCAAATGGAGTCTGGCTGACGGATCATGTGCCGATGAAATATATTCAACAACAATAATATGAACGAAATAAAATTTTACCGCGTGCAGGATGAATACGGATGCTTCTCAAATTTCTCACCTCATCCAATTGAGCTTGATGGCAAAGTCTGGCCGACGAGTGAGCATTATTTTCAAGCACAGAAATTCTTGAATGACAAAATTCAGGAAGAATTTCGTCGTGAGAAATCTCCCAAGGTAGCTGCAAAAATGGGGCGTGATCGCAGTAAGCCGCTTCGTCGCGATTGGGAAGGCGTCAAAGATGAAATAATGCTGCAAGCCATACGGGCAAAATTTTCACAACATCAAGGCATCCGCGAAATCCTGCTGAGTACAGGTGAGGCTACGTTGATCGAACATACAAAAAACGATAGCTATTGGGCGGATGGCGGTGACGGTAGCGGATTAAATCGGCTCGGTGAAATCTTAATGCAACTGCGCGATGAGTTTCGGAGCATGGAGTACGAGCTTTAGCTCGGTTGTACAATGGCGTACTGTACAACCGAGCTAAAGCTTGTACTCCATGCTGGCTCCTTGCTGTAAAAATTTATTTCGGTGGAAATCAAAATTTATGAAAAAAATTCGATGGGGATTAATTGGCTGTGGAGACATTTCGCGTAAGCGTGTCGCTCCGGCTTTGCGCGATCTACCAACTGTAGATTTCCTCGCCGTCAGCCGCGCCCGCGCTGAACTCGCTCAAGAATTTGCCGAAGAATTCGGAGCACGAAAATGGTACGCCGATTGGCGTGAACTGCTCGCGGATGATGAAATTGATGCAGTGTATATCGCTACGCCGGTGCATCTGCATGCGGAGCAAACCATCGCCGCCGCTGAAGCTGGCAAGCATATTCTCTGCGAAAAACCGATGGCGATGAATGTCGCGGAATGTGATCGGATGATCGCGGCGTGTGCGGCGAATAACGTCCGCTTGAGCATTGCGTACTACCGACATTTTTATCCGGTCGTCGCTCGCGTCAAGGAAATTCTGGCTTCCGGCGAAATCGGAAAACCAGTTCTCGCGCAGATCAATGCGTTTGAATTCAACGATATGAAATCCGCTGATCCGCGTTACTGGTTTTTCACAAAAGAAAAATCCGGCGGCGGCCCGATGATGGATTTTGGTTGTCATCGCATCGAAGTTCTAACCAATATTTTCGGGGCTATCGTAGACGTACAGGCATTCACGGACAATTTATTATTCAACCGCGTAGTCGAAGATACGAGTGCCGCATTTTTTAAATTTGCGAGTGGAATGCGCGCGACTTTGACCGTCACGCACGCGGCTCATGAGAGTCAGGATACGCTCGATATTTTTGGTTCGGAAGGTTCACTTCACATCACAAAATTAAATCAGGGCGACCTGCGGATCGTGACAAAATCCGGTGAACGCCAGGAATTACATTCGCCACATGACAACATTCAATTGCCTTCCATCGAAGATTTTACCAACGCGATTTTAGAAAACCGTACTCCGCAGATTGTCGGTGGAACTGGTCTCAATGTTGCCAGGATCGAAGCGCAGATTTATCGTCAATAACACTCCTTGCAACCAAAAATCGGCGCACTTCAGAGCTTCATCCAAGTACCAAGGCAGGCGTCTTTTTTTCTTGAAACGATAACGTAATTATTGTACATTCCCCGCCGTCTCTACTGATATTTTCAACTGGCATTTCTTCATCATCTCCCCTTCCTGCCAGCATTTATCAAGACTGTTCTTTCAACCAACAAGCCCCAATTTGTAGGTTTAATGCTCGCATTACAAAAATCCTTACTCACCGCTGCTACAGAAGCTACTGCTACGGCAACAGCTCCAGCCCCTTCTTTTCAAACATACGCTCCGGCTGATTGCCCTTTTGAAACAGTTATCGTAGACGTTACACATCGTTGCAATATGAGCTGTCACAATTGCTACGTTCCGAATCGCAAAATTCCAGATTTGAATGCCCAATGGTTAGAAGAAATTTTTTCGCAATTGCCGAGCGGGACCTTCGTGCGATTAGTCGGAGGCGAACCAACGCTCCGCGAAGATTTACCGGATTTGATTCGAGGTCTCCGCGCCGCTAAACAGCATCCCGTCATCCTAACCAATGGACTCAAACTGGCTGACCGCTCATATGTGCGCGAATTACGGCGGGCCGGATTGCAAGTGGCGTACCTGTCACTTAACGGCGCATTTGATGATGACGCCTATCAAGCAATTGACGCCATGCGCTGTGCCGAACGCAAGCTGCAAGCCTTTGAGAATCTGCGTGCTGAACATATTTTCACTTCACTGGGAATGATCGTCGTGCGCGGGATCAATGAACATTTAATCGCTCCGCTTTGGCAGGCCGCTCAAACAGCGCGGAATGTGCGCGAAGTTCATTTCAGATCAGTCGGTGCAATTGGTCGCTATCAAAAGCTTGCGCCATTATCCCTGGAAGAATTGCAATCAATTTTCAGTCAGGCAACCGGCATCGAACTAGAAACGATTGAACAACACGAACGCACGCTGACTTCTCACGATTTCATGATCGGACGCTTACGTGTTCAATTAACCCAATGGCCTGACCTCGGCAGCACGACACGCGGAAGGCTGACGCCGGAGGGGCGAATCGCTCCATTTTTTGAACATGTCATAGCCAACGAAGGAGGTTATTGATGCTTAACGATTTTGCCAAAGAATTACTGGTGGCAGGTAACGTCCCGGAAATGACCGAACATCCTTTTATCCGGGGCATTGCGGAAGGGCGTTACGAAAAAAAAGCCTTGCACGATTACGCACAGGAGCTGATCGGATTAGCAGCCGGATTTCCCGCGCATCTTGCAGCACTTTTTGCACGCTGCGATCACCCCGAAGCGCGCCGCGTGATCCTGGAAAATTTATTGGAAGAAGAAGGCGTTATTTCGTTCGGCGCAGCAACCGGATTAGTAATTGATCCGCAACACCGACACGCTGCAATGGGAAATCGTTTCCTCAAAGCATTCGGCGTAGATTGCATAACTACGCCGCCACCCGCCGGACAATGGCTGACAAACGAATTGCAGGCCGGGCGATGGCTTGGGCCGTTTGCCTATTTTTGTGTCGGTATTGAAGCGAATGTTCCTGCCTCGTTTCGATTGATCGCCGCTGGATTGCAAACCCATTATGGTTTGCATGATGAAGACCTGGAATATTTCACTGAGCATTTTATCGCCGATGAACGGCACGGCGAACACGGCGCAGCAATCGCCGCTGCGGCGGCAACCACAGAAGCATTGCGGACGGAAGCATTGACGGGTGCGCGACGTGGCGGGCAGGCGTGGCTGCATCTTCATCAACAGCAAGCTCGAAAACTGCGAAGCCACTTGACAGCTAAAGCATGATTTTTAGAAAAGTCTTTATCACGCTGGCATTACTCCCCTGTCTGGCCTTCGCGTTGCTTCCGGTAAAAGATCGCTTTCGGATGGCTTGCAGAGTCGCAAAGTGGTTTCGACCGTTCTTTCGCATACTCGCAGGCTTGAAAATTTATGCTATTCCACTGCACGGATACCGCGAGACTCCGCTCGTGATACTTGTTTATGCGTTGATCAAATTCAACATTAAGTTTAAGCCAGGTCTGGAAATTGACTCGCCGCAACTAATACAAAATAACGAAGGTGTCCTGATCCTCACTTGCCATTTAATGCTCAATCGTTTGTTGATCCGGCAGCTATCTGAACAGGGGCGGCGCGTCAATGTAGTGACAATCATGCCAACAGTTGCTCATTATCTGGGATCAAGTCCTTTGCTTGGTGTGATCCCTCCGAACTCTCAATCCTTAATTCGAATCCGACAGAAAATCAAAGCTGGAGAAATTGTTTATCTGACCGTTGAAATGCTCGACCCTAATTCATCTTGCCAGCCTTTAGAATTAGGGGGGCAGAAGTATTACATTTCAAAAACCGCACTCCAATTGGCGGAGCGAGCGAATCTGCCCGTTCTGTTTGCTTATACAATGGTGTCGAAGCAAGGACATCCAGTCGTCAAATTCGTTCGACCATCTTCACCTCTCGCCACAATCGCAGTAGAAGAACTCTGTCAATTTCTCTCCGCCGAGGTCGAACAGTCTATCTAGCAACAGCTGCATTTTTTGCTTGGACAATTTCGTCGAATCAGTAAAATGAAAATTGCGCGTATCCCCTGCCCGCCAACTGCCCCGTTCCAAACATTATCTTTTCCTTCCCCAAAAAATAATGTGATCCCTTTTACACTGATTTGCTGCGTATATTGATGTTAGATTTTTTCTGCACGGGAGAGCAGTATGATGAAATCCTCACAATCGATTTTGTTCAGTCTTTTTGTTCTCGTTTGCCCCTTAACGATTTGGTCACAATCCATTCTCACGGCTTCGGCGGTAGAAATTTCTGCGTCGAAATTAGACGCCGTTCCAACCTTCAATTACGTCAAATTGAAAGGTTCTGATGATGTGAATGTGCAGTATTATTTGACTACGGCGCTGGCTGTGGCGGCAGGCTACGATCACGATACGGCCATTTCTATTGGGCTTTATAATCAATTACTCGACGATCAGCGCAAGACTTCGTCGTCGCCGTGGCTGAATTTCAAAGCACGTCGGCAATATCATTTCACGTCAGCAAAGCAGCGCGAAAAGTTATGGTCGCAATTTGAAGCTTCACACAACGTTGCGCATTTGAGCATGTACCTGCATGCAATACAAGATTCGATTTATCATCGGGGATTTGGGTGGATCCTCGGACACGTGTTCAAAGGTCATCAGCCCGATCAATCGTGGCTCCCGCAAAATTTCGCCAAGAATCAGGAAGTGTTGCAATTAACATATTCGAAATTATTAGCCGCTACGCCTCTGCTCAAACAACAGCACGGCGCTATTCCATTTGGTAATTTTTCTGAGGCTGCAACTGCATTTCTACAAGCAAGTTCCATCGCCGAAAAGAGTGAACAATTTCGTGTCCTTTGTGCGCGAATCGAAAAACCAACCCAAGCGCAACAGCTCCTGAACCGCACTCAACTTGCGATGGCAACTTACGATAGCAATCCCAATTTTCGCCAGCAACTAAGTCGAAAACCTGAAAATTGCAAAGCACTTTTACAACTTCAGAATTTGCAAGCCTGGCGCGATTGATAACTGAAGTTTAATTCGGAGTTCTATGACCCAATTTCAAAAAGTAATATTTTTTCTAAGCTTAACCTTAATCCTTTCCATATCCATCGTGGCACAGGATCGCAAAAATATAGACAAATTAAATGCGACTGTTTTGGACAAGATGAAAGGCGATAAGAAGTTTAAGGAAATCGTTTTAAATGAAACAAAGCTGATAACTCAGAATTTATGGACGAAAGAGAAACTTATTCGGAATTACACCCGCGTTAGCCTCGAAGCTGGAAAACGTTACGTAGTATTGTTTTTGGTTGATGGCCAAGCGGTGAAAGAAGTTGATTTGAAGTGCATATTTAATAAGGACGTCATCGAACCACACGGAGAAGTCTCCGGTCCGAGCGAGATCATTGCCGTGCGCCACATCAAAGAGACAACGGATTTCACTTTTAAGGTGAAAGAAACTGCAGAGTTTACGTTTAGTGTTACCACCTGGGAAGACCTGCCGAAGGAAGGGGCATTTTATACGATTATGGTTGTCCAACTCGCGGACGCGAACTAAACACCTATGAAGGAATTTATGAAAATTTTTATTACGATTTTTTTAGTTTTTATTTTAAGTGCTGCTATTTTTGCGCAAAGTGAAACGTCTACTCTTAAAAATAAAGGTGAAGGTTGCCAGAAAAATTCCGATTGGAATTGCGTAGTAGAAACGTCTACGAAATTAAGCAAACTCGAACCCAATGAACCAGCTTACCTTGCAAGTCGCGGGCAAGCATATTTTGAACTGAACAAGTTTGCCGAAGCTGAATCTGATTTAATTAAGGCGATGGTGCTGGTCGGGAAACACTTTCCGCTTCATCAATATGTAATTGGCAGAATCGCAATCGCTAAGGGAGACAGAAAATCGGCAACCTCATTTTTCAATGGAGCAGCTTCTGTGCTCAATGATCCGAACCATAAAGTATTTCAAAACGCACTTGAGATGACTAAGGATTCATCAAAAACCGATCAGGATTTGCGGGAAAAATATGGTAGCGAAAGTTGTAAGATCGCGTACTCGAATGAGAAAAAACTTGCCGGCAACATTTCATTGGCGGCGTATTACGTTAACGAAAATGAGTTGGACAACCTAAAACTCGTTTTGCCGTGCAAACTCGAACTGAATAAGCAGGATAAAGTTGGCGGGACCCCGCTCTTCTATGCGACTCAAAATCCTGACCCTCGATTTATCACCGAACTCTTTAAATACGGAGCTGAGCCAAACTTCGCCGCCGTGGGGGAACTCACACCGTTGATGATGTCAACAAGTGGTCAAGAGGAAAGAATCGAAAGCGTCAAAGCATTGCTGGCTGGCGGTGCTTCGCCGAACGCCAAAGATAAAAACGGCAACGACGCATTGTCTATGGCGAAGAAAAAGGGCTATTTGCAAAGCGCTAAGTTGATTCAAGAAGCATTGGATAAGCTACCAAAGAGTAAATAAACAAAATGAAAAAAATATTTTTACTATCAATCATCGCTCTATACTCGATAAATATTTTCGCCCAAAAAATGCCAACCTTTTCCAACTACAATGTAACAGTTGAAAAAGCGACCGTTCAGAAAATTAACTTTGCCAGCCATCGCAAAGCCAAACAATTCCGTACAAATCTGAAAGAAGCTCTGGCTGAAGGAAAAATAAATTTTGCCGGAAAATTTATCATTACCGAATGGGGATGCGGCAGCGGTTGCACACAAGCTGCGATCATTGATGCACAAACAGGAAAAGTATTTTCCCTGACGTTTTATGGCAAGTGATTGCTGGCAACATAACGCTCGGCGATCGCGAATTGCTCGAATACAAAAATGATAGTCGCATGTTGATCATCGCAGGCTACGGCGGAATGAATGGCGGAGATTCTGATAAATTCCAGCATGGAATTTTTTATTTGGAATGGACAGGTACGAATTTCAAGTTGCTGAAATTCATAAAAAAGTCACTTGCGAAAAATTAAGGGAACAGCAAAATCTAACTCACGAATTTCCCGCTTTGTGCATTCCAGTTAACTTTGCGCCCTTGTTTCAGCGCGGCATTGCCGATGTGTGCAGCATTCGCGCAATCCACGGCAACCCGTATATTGGCATTCGGAGTCTTACGGCTCTTCACGCAATCCAGGAAATTTCGAACGTGATCTATTGTCCCATCATGTCGAGATCGAATCATAATTTCAGGTTCGACTTCGCCGAGCTTGCCAATTAATTCGGCGCCTTCGGGATAAAACGCCAGGCGCGAACGATCAATTTTCATTGTGCCTTTGGTACCGCGAATTTCCATTCCACCATCGTCGATATTGCTCGCCATCATCCCGTGATACGTCACGCTGAAATTCTTGGGATAGTCCAAAACACACGTAATTGTGTCAGGGCATTCGAGGTCCTTCAAAACATAATTATGTCCGCTGGTCATCGCGCTGATCGGTACCGGACTGTCGGTATACCAATGGACGACATCAATCCAGTGCGACATCAAATCGGTTAACGCGCCGCCACCAAAATCCCAGAACCAGCGCCACGTCGAATATTTCAGCGCAGTCACTTCCTGCGCGGGAGCGTTGCCTAACCACGCCTTTGTATCCACTTTTTTCACGTCATAAAATCTTGGTAATTTGCGGGCAGCGTAATTCTGAAACCACCACGCCCGGACAAATACGATGTCACCGAGTTTGCCGGAATCCACTAATTGCTTGCCGATAATGTAATGTTCCCAGCTTCTTTGCTGTGTACCCGTTTGCACAACCCGTTTGGAATTTTCGACTGCTTTAACAAGCGGCGCGCCTTCTTCCAACGAATGCGTCACAGGCTTCTCAACGTACACATCTTTGCCTGCGCCCACAGCATCCGAAGTCATCTTCGCGTGCCAGTGATCAGGACTGCCAATCAACACTGCGTCAATGGTTTTGTCATCCAACATCGCTCGATAATCACGGTACGTTTTCGCCTGCGGAGCAATTTCCAATGCTTCTGTGATTCGCGTTTCATAAACATCATTCACCGCTACGATTTCTGCATCCGGCTGAATTTTGCTGTACGCCATCAGTGCTTTCTGACAACGCCCACCCGTGCCCATCGCACCCAAACGAATGCGATCATTTGCGCCGAGAACTTTGGAGTAAGAAAGTGCAGTCGTAACTGCTACGCCTGTGGTTGAAGTTTTGATGAAGTTTCGACGAGTCAAAGATTTGGTTTTCATAACGATTTTCCTTCCAATGCATTCTTTGCAGGAATCTAGCACTCATCACATGTGTTTGCAATATTGATTTCCAATGGAATTCTGTTGAAAACAGTAGCCCGTTGTTTTACAAAACGAACATCTCGACAAGACTTAATTTTTAATTATTTTTTGATTAAAAATATCATTAGTGTCCGGTTAAGAAAAAGTTCGTGGCTGTAAGCGATTGAATTTTTTATTAGTTACATCCATTTTCAGTTTTTACGATTTCAATTTTCGTGCAA
>JAYTCQ010000136.1:0-27540 GCA_043736395.1 Blastocatellia bacterium
CAAAGGGACAACGATTTTCCATAAGACATTTTCTTTGTCCCTTTGACCCCTTGACCCTTTGCGTTAATGTTTTGCTCCTTGTCATGCTTTGCTTTATGATGCGCTCTCTATGAGCAAAACGAAAACGACTCCGGCGCAAACGAAAGATTTGCCATTGGGTGAAGACATTCATCGGTTGGGTGATTTACTTGGTGAAACTCTGAAACGGTTAGGCGGTGAACGATTATTCAAAATCGAAGAACAGGTGCGTGCGCTGTGCAAAGAACTGCGCGGCGAACATTCTCCGTCTGCCGAAAAAAATCTCAAAAAATTACTGAGCGGTTTGAGCCTCGACGAAGCCATCGGAGTCATTCGCGCCTTTTCCGTTTATTTTCAACTTGCCAATATTGCTGAACAGTATCATCGGATTCGGCGCAAAAGATTTTACGAATTGTATACGCCGGATTCACCGCAACGCGGTTCATTAGCGCACACTTTTCAGACGCTCAGCGAGGCAAATGTCGAAACCAAAGAATTGCAGCGCGTCCTGGATAAACTGGAAATTCGCCCCGTGATTACGGCGCATCCAACCGAAGCCGCGCGGCGGACGATGCTGGAAAAACATCGGCGTATTTCTGATTTGCTCAGCGAATTTGACACGCAGGAAATCTCTGCCAAAAAATTGAATGATCTCAACACACGCCTTGCAGCTGAAATTGAATCGCTGTGGCAAAGTGATGAAGTCCGTCACGTCAAACCTACGGTGCTGGATGAAGTTGGCAATTGTTTGTATTACTTCGACGCAACTTTATTTGAAGCCTTGCCTGTGATGCTCGAAGAATTAGAACGCGTCCTGGCCAAACATTTTCCGAAAGTAAAATTACAGGACGGAGCTGCGCCATTGCGATTCGGTTCGTGGATTGGCGGAGATCGTGATGGAAATCCTTATGTCACGCCGGAAATTACGTGGGAAACATTGCGCCTGATGCAGCGTCAAGTATTGCGCAAATACGAAGCAGCAGTCAGTGAATTAGGGAGACGCATTAGCGAATCTTCGCGGTACGCTCCGGCTACACAGGAGCTGTTGGATTCAATTGAACGCGATAAATTATTATTTCCGATTACGGCTTCGCTTGTGTCCGAACGAAATGCGGAAGAACCCTATCGCCACAAGCTTTCTTATATTTTTGCTCGGCTCGAAAACACGCTACGCCGCAATCAGGATTTGGCGACGGTGATTAGTATTGAGAAACATCATCCGCTAATCTCTACGCGTCCGGGATTGCCCATGCTCGCGGCAGTTCGCAAGACGGAAACGCTGCCTCCGGCATATGAAACAGGATCGCAGTTGTGGGCGGATTTAAGGCTGGTGCGCGACAGCTTACGCGCGAGCAAAGCCCAACTTGCCGCGCAAGCCGTCGACAAATTAATGCGTCAGGTCGCCGCCTTCGGATTGCATTTAGCACAGTTGGATTTGCGTCAACATAGCGACCGCCACGTTTCGGCGATGGACGAAATCACCCGCGGACTTGGCTTTGATAAAACCTATGCACAGATGAGCGAAGCAGAGCGCACGAAATGGTTGACTGCTGAGTTATCGACGACTCGTCCACTGGTGGCTCTGGATGCTGAATATGACGCAGAAACCATCGAAACACTGAATGTTTTCAGAGTTGCGCGACGAGCTTTAGACGAAATCAGCCAACGCGGATTGCGGACTTTTATTGTTAGTATGACCCGCGATGTCAGTGATTTACTGGCAGTACTGGTGCTATCAAAAGAGGCAGGATTAATGAAAGGTGAAGGGCAAAATAAATCTCAATCGCGGCTCGCCGTCACGCCACTCTTTGAGACGATTGACGATTTGCGGCGCGCGCCTGATGTGATGAAACGGTTATTCGAACATCCGATTTATTCGCAGGTTCTGGCGCAGCAAGGCAACTTGCAGGAAGTCATGATCGGGTATTCCGACAGCAGCAAAGACGGTGGGATTCTGACTTCAAGCTGGGAACTTTTTAAGGCACAGGATGAACTTTGGAAAGTTGCACGCGAGCACCACATCGAGCTGAGATTATTTCACGGGCGCGGCGGAACCATCGGACGCGGCGGCGGGCCTACGCATGAAGCAATTCTGGCGCAGCCGGTGGGAACAGTTGCCGCCCGTATTAAAACTACGGAACAGGGCGAAGTGATTTCCGGAAAATATAGTTTGCCGGATATTGCGCTGCGAAGTTTGGAGCTGACGACTGGCGCAGTGATTGCGGCGAGTGTGAATGGATTTGTCAAAACTGACGAAGCGAAATTGTCGCAGTGGAAAGAAATTATGGAGGAAATTTCTGAAGATGCTTTTAATGCGTATCGAAATTTTGTGCGCGAGACTCCGGGGTTTTATGATTATTTTGTGAGCGCGACTCCGGTCGAAGAATTGCAATATATGCGCATCGGTTCACGTCCCACGAAGCGCAAGCAAGGTTCTCAAAGTATGGACGATCTCCGCGCCATTCCGTGGGTTTTTGGCTGGATGCAAAGTCGTCATATTTTACCGGGATGGTTAGCCGTTGGAACTGCGCTGGAAAAATTTATTGCGCAAAAACCTCGTGTTAACTTACAGATTTTACGTGAGATGTACGAACAATGGTCATTCTTTCGGACAACGATTTCCAACATTGAAATGGCGCTGGCAAAAACAGATTTTCAGATCGCACGGCAATACGCTGATCGTTTGGTAGAACCTGAATTGAGCAAACGGATTTTCAGTTTACTCGAGGCAGAATATGAACGGGCGTGTCACGTTGTCGTCCAAATCACGAATGAAAAACATTTATTGGAAAAACAGCTGGTGCTGCAACGTTCGATTACGGTACGCAATCCGTATGTTGATCCGATGAGTTATTTACAAGTGGAATTGCTCGCTCGTCTGAGAGCGCAGAAAACCAAAGTTGATGAAAGGGATCATTTGCTGTACGCGATTCTACTAACGATCAATGGCATCGCGGCGGGAATGAGAAACACAGGATGAGGACAGTTAACAGTTAGCAGTGAATAGAGAACAGTTGAAATATGCTGTTCCCTGTTCACTATTAACTGTTAACTAATTCCTAACAATTACGCAAAGCTGGCAATGCCATCATCTTCGCTATCGAAAATATCGAACACGGTGTGCAGTTTGGTAATGGTCATCAAATCTTTGATGCGTGATGTGACGCCTGCTAATTTCAAGTCGCCACCTTCAGCCTTAACGGTTGAGTAGCTACGAACGACTTCGCCTAATCCGCCGCTGTCCATATAAGGGACATTCGCCAGATTTAGAAGGATTTTCCCCTCTTTGCGGCTTACCAGATCTTTAATCTTTTTGTTGAGCTGGACATCGCCTTCGCCTAACAGGATTTTTCCTTCAACGTCTAAAATCACGACATCGCCGTTCTTACGTTCGGTAATGGTCATACAGTGCCTCCGAAAATTATTTGGTTACAATAGTTAAAGTGTGCGGAAAAACAAGTGAAAGCTACCACAGGCTTTTTAGCTTGGCAAGTCGTAGCGTTATAAGTTTTCTAGTTTTCATTCTTTACCGATTCAGACCTAAAAAAACTTCTGAGCTAGACGATTTTATAAATTGTTTAAGTTTAAAATCTTCGTTTCTATCTCAGATAACACATAAGTTCCCCGCTCTGGTGTCAGTGCAAATCCTTCTGCCACCAAGGCGCGATTCCCAAGCCCGGCGTCAGGTCGTGAAAGCCCCGTGGTTTTGGCTAATTCCCCCATGACCGTCATTCCGGCTGATTGCAGAAAACAACGCGCGACTTCGCGCAAAGCTTCCTCACGCTTGATCTTTGCTTTAAATGGATCTGGGAAACGAATTTCAGCCAGCGTCCAGATATAGGTAAATTTCGGTACATAAACGACCTCCGCAGGAATGACAATCATCGCGGACTGTAATTCGTCCATCGCTTTATTGAAGCGCGCACGGTCTTCAATCCCGGCATCTTTGCGCAGATCAATACTCGCGGATTCATATTCTTTACGAAGAATTTTGAGAATGGATTGCGCTGTTGGGCTAAGTCGGGATTTTTCTTCAGATTTGCGGATACCAAATAATGCGTAAAAATATGGGACCATTCGCGGAGCCACAAATATCGTCCGCCCTTTGGCTAATTTTCCGTAATACACTTTTCCGCGCTGAATAATTTTATCTTTCAAAACCCAGGTCAGTGAAGCCTCCGGATCTTTCTGCACATTGCGCGGCATCTGGGCATCGCGTCTGCCGCACACGGAAACATATAAGGAAGCTCCAGGTTGCCGCATGTCCGTCAAAGAATTACAAAAGCCGACTCGTTCAATGAACGCTTCGGCTTGATACGCATTTTCGATGCGCTGAGTTTCTTCACGTTGCCAACAATGGTCGCGATAGGCTTCGATTTCTTCAGAAAGCTGTAACACTATAATTTGGGTTTGGGCACTGGTCTGCGGCGCGGCACATAAGTAGGTTGTGCGCCAACTGTCGGCTGTGATCCGGCAACTGGTTGCGGTGGAGAAAAAACATTCATCAGAATTGAGTAAATATAGTATTTCCCTTCGAGATTGGCAGGGATCAGTGCAAAAGTAAGGGTCTTATCGTTCGTCCGATACTTGTACCATTTATTCAAAGATGATGGCGGAATTCCCTGCACTTCGACGACTTTTTGCGGTGAATCATAAATTTCTTTCGCGAGTTCGCCGATCTCAACACCATTTGCTCGATTGGACATCGCCTTCGCTAATAACTCATCATAACGCTGTTTACGACCTGCTGCTACTTGAGCGCGTTTTTCAAGTTCTGCTGTTTTCTTTTGTAGCTCTTCGTTGGTTTTGCGAAATTTCTCCTCGGAAGCTGTAATTTTTGCTTCCGCACCCGTAACCGCCATGCGACCTGAAACGTACAAGTAAGCGAAGAAAGCTGCCAACGCAAGACAGACGCCACACGCGATTGATGTGGCGATCGCAATGGTTCGCATTAATGCTCTTTTTTCGGTTTCGATTTGGATGGTTTGCCGTCGCACCATCTCAATTTCTTGCTGGTTATACATACGTTCCTCGTTCTCTCCGTCGCCTTCTGGACACTATTTTCAGGTCTTCTTCCACTGCATAGTTGAGGAATAAGCCAGGAATTAATTCGATGATTGTTGCACAAGACTAAGCGCACACGTATCTTACATAGGTGTTCATTAAGTGCAAGAGTTATTTGAACACGATATAATTCACTTTGATTTTTTTAATTTAAACATTTTCCTTCGTTAAACATAATGTCCCGATCACTTAATTTATCAACAAAACTCTCAACCTTAATCATTTTCACCTCGCTTTGTGTCAGCCTAACTCTTATTTCAGCTTGTAAATCCGGAGCTCAACCGGCAGTAAAAGGCGGGCCACCAGGTGGTGGTCGAGGCGGAGGCGGTGGTGGTGAAGGCAATGGGCAACCCAGAACTGTTAAGCTCGTCGCAGCCAGTGATCAAACTTTGACGCAAGTCGTGACAGCTACCGGCACACTCGCCGCTGACGAACAGGCTTCGCTTAGCTTTCGTGTGGCCGGGAGACTCGCCCAGCTTTCCATTGACTTAGGCTCCGTCGTTCGCAAAGGACAACCCATTGCTAAACTTGAAACGCTTGATTTCAAACAACGCGTGGACACGGCAGAAGCTTCGCTGCAACAAGCACGCGTACGTTTAGGGTTGGCTGCCAGCGGAGCGGATGACAAGGTCAATACCGAAAATACCGCGCTTGTCCGTCAGGCTCGCGCTCTCCTCGAAGAATCCCGCGCCAGCCGCGACCGTACAACGCAATTAGTGAATCAGGGAATTCTTTCCCGCGCCGAACTCGACCGTGTTGAATCAACCTACAAGGTCGCAGAAAGTCGCTATCAGGACGCTATCGAAGAAGTCCGTAATCGTCAGGCGGTTTTGTTGCAACGTCGCTCAGAATTGGAATTAGCGAAACAGCAACTTGAATACACAACGCTCTATGCTCCTTTCGATGGAGCCATCCGCGAAAAGAGAACTGTCCCCGGCGAATATCTTGCCGTCGGCGCTCCAGTTGCTACGCTGGTCAGATTGCATCCGCTGCGCCTGCGCGTCGAAGTGCCTGAACGTGAATCTTTCGGAATTCGTCCCGGTCTCGGCGTCAAAGTTTCCGTCGAAGGCGACGCTAATGTGTACTCAGGTCGCGTGGCACGATTAAGCCCGGCGTTTCAGGAACAAAGCCGCACTTTAGTTGTCGAAGCCGAAGTTGATAACCAACACGGACGACTTCATCCCGGATCATTTGCTAAAGCTGATCTGCAAACCAGCGCCAGCAAATCCATTGTGACAATTCCGCCATCCGCGTTAGTCACCTTTGCAGGGATTCAAAAAATATTTTTTGTGAAAGACGGCAAAGCTATTGAGCGCAATGTTGAAGTCGGACGCAAGGAAGCAGATTGGGTGGAAATTACGGATGGATTAAAATCCGGTGAAATGGTAGTGGACTCACCAGGAAATACTCTGGTGGGAGGACAACCAGTAGTTGTTCAGCAATAATTTTTTATATTTATACGGTGCGCAAAAAAGCGCGCAATCCCAGAGAAGTTATGCAAAAGCTCGCTGAAATTTGTATCAAACGCCCGGTCTTCGCGGCGATGATTATTTTGTCAATGGTCGTGGTCGGAACTTCGAGCTACTTCAAGCTCGGTGTTGATCGCTTCCCTTCCATGGATATTCCCACGGTTTATGTGCAGGCCTCACTACCCGGCGCTTCACCGGAAGAAATGGAAGCCTCTGTCGCGCAAGTGCTTGAGGAAGTCATCAATACCGTCGAAGGCGTTGAACAGTTACGTTCCATCTCGCGTCAGGGAATGTGCTTTGTGCCCGTAACGTTTGACCTGAGCCGTAATATTGAAGACGCGACGCAGGATATTCGTGATCGAGTGGCGACTGTAACTCGACAGCTTCCTCCGGGCAGCGAGCCTCCGGTCGTTCGAAAATCTGATAATGATTCGTTTCCGGTCATGACGATTTCGCTTTCAGGCAACAGATCGCCTCGCGAATTAAGAGAACTCGCTGATAACCGCGTCAAAGTCGAAGTTGAAAGAGCGCTCGGAGTCGGTGAAGTCTCAGTAGGTGGAGGCTTAAAACGAGCCGTCAATGTGTGGGTAGATGCAGATCGCCTCGCCGCCTACAAAATTCCAATTACGATGGTTCGGCAAGCATTACAACGTCAACATGCCGATATTCCAGGCGGAAACGTGGATACCGGACGTCGCGAACTTTCCTTGCGAACAATGGGAAAAGTTATGGACGTCAAAGATTTTAATGACCTTGTCATAACTACCGTTAATGGGTTTCCCGTCCGCTTCCGTGATATTGGCAATGTCGAAGATGGTTCCAAAGAACAACGAACTGCTTCGCGGCTTAATGGAGTCCCTTCTGTCACCATTGGAATCATCCGGCAATCAGGGTCAAACACGGTGGCTGTGATTGAAGATGTCAAGAAAAAGCTGGAACGTGTGAGGACTCAATTGCCTACCGATCTCAGACTTGAAGTGATTCAGGATCAATCACGTTATATAAATAGCGCCTTGCACGAAATCAACGTCCACTTAGTGCTGGGAAGTATTCTTGCCTGCCTGGTCGTCTTACTGTTTATGCGTTCCTGGCGTTCGATGGTGATCGCGGGAATCGCCATTCCGACTTCAGTTATTTCTACGTTTGGAATGATGCGCGCATTGGACTTCACGCTGAACAGCGTGTCAATGCTCGCACTGGTGTTAATGGTTGGAATTGTGATTGACGATGCTATCGTCGTTCTTGAAAATATTTTCCGCTTCGTTGAAGAAAAGAAAATGGAGCCGATGGAAGCCGCCAAAGAAGCAACTCGCGAAATTGGTCTGGCAGTTCTGGCAACCACTCTTTCATTGGTTGTTATCTTCCTACCCGTTTCGTTTATGTCTTCGATTTCAGGACGTTTTTTGCGGCAATTCGGGATCACTGCAGCAGTAGCGATTATGGTCAGCTTGCTGGTCTCATTCACACTCACACCAATGATGAGCGCCAGGTTGCTGAAAAAAGACGAGAGCGATCATGGTGATACCTCACGCAAAGGTTTTTACAGCTATATTGATCGTTCCTATACGTGGTTATTGAAACTCTCCATGCGACATCGCCTGATAGTTGCATGTTTGGCTATCGCGGTGATCTACACTTCTGTCCCGCTTTACAAACAGGTGCGACAGGAATTCATTCCCTCCAACGTTGATGAAGGTGAATTCTCAGTTGGGTTAAATGCGCCGGAAGGTACAAATCTAACTTCGATGAATGAAGCGTTACAAGCCGTCGAAGGAGAGCTGCGGACATTCCCTGAAATAAAATTAATGCTCGCCTCAGTCGGGTCTGGTGGCGGCATGATGGGTTCAGTCAATCAGGGCGAAATTTATATTCGAATGGCTCCGCACGCTGAACGAACTGTTAATTTCGAGAAATTCTGGGCAGCACTCAAACGTGGAAAACCAATGGAGGTTTTCGAAGGCAATTACAGTGCGCGCGATTTGATGCAAAAGATTCGCGCGAAACTTAGAAAGTATACTCACTTGCGCCCAAGTGTTCGAAATCCACAGTCTATTAACCTTGGAACTGGCCCTTCGGATTTTGATTTCAGTCTTCGCGGCCCTGAATTGCAGGTTCTTTATGACAAAGCGATGTACCTCCGCGAATGGTCATCGAATAACGGAATTCTTGATCCTGACGTTTCACTTAAACTCGATAAGCCGGAACTCCGCGTCAAAATTGATCGTGCTCGCGCGGCAGATTTAGGCGTAGACACTACTGACATTGCGACTGCTTTGCGGCTGATGGTCGGCGGTGATGATCGGGCTGGGCGATTTTATGATGCGACAACAAATTTTGATTACGATATTGAATTACGATTAAAAAATGGTGACCGGAACGATCAACAAACCATTGAGACACTCTTTGTACCTTCGAGCAAAACAGGGCTGGTAAGATTAGATAATCTGGTACAACTGGAACGTACCACGGCGCCTTCGCGCATTGACCGATTAGACCGTCAACGCGTCGTCAGCGTCCGTGGTTCCGTCGCTCCAGGTTTCGGATTAGCTGATCGAATGGCTGCCTTCAGACAGGAATTTGCAAATCTAAAATTGCCGAACACGTATTCTTACAGCATTGGTGGACGCGGACGCGAACTCGAACGAACGTTTACGGAATTTATTGCTGCCTTCATTTTGTCAGTGGCCTTTATGTATATGATTCTGGCTTCGCAATTTGAAAGCATCATTCATCCCATCACAATTTTAATTAGTCTCCCGCTTTCTGTTCCGTTCGCGTTACTTTCCTTGTGGTGGACGGACGGCACGCTGAATCTTTATTCGGCTCTGGGAATTTTGGTGCTATTCGGAGTCGTCAAAAAGAATTCCATTCTGCAAATTGATCACACATTAAATTTGCGACGACAAGGGATGCCTCGTTACGATGCGATTATTCAGGCGAATCGTGACCGCTTGCGTCCGATCCTGATGACGACGCTGGCGCTGGTCGCGGGCATGTTACCGCTGGCAGTTGGCTCTGGCCCCGGATCAGAAGAGCGCCGCTCAATTGCGACGATTGTGATTGGCGGACAATCGCTGTCATTGTTGCTGACTTTGCTGGTGACTCCGGTAGTATATTCGCTGTTTGATGACTTGACCGAAAAGGCGTGGCTGAAAAATATTGGCGGGATTTTCAAGCGGAAAAAAGCTCCGGCTGTAGTGACTGAAACGCAATTCAAATCGGGCGATTAACTTTAATGAGGGGCTTGATCTAAACTCAAGCCCCTCATTTCCATCCATACATTTTCAATCGCAACTCATAATTATTTAAGCTCAGATTTTCGGGAGCGCGTTTCGCAAAAACGGTGGCTTCATCGAAGATCATTGGCACTCCGCCGTGTGTTAGTTTTAAGCCATAATGACGATTCGTGAAGACTGTTTTTAAGCGCGGATTGGGCGGCTGCGAAATACCATAGCGCAAAGACAGAAGCGGTAGTTCAGGTTCACGCGACGGATTAATCAGCTCAAGGCTGTCATCGTAAATATTTATTCTCGCAGTTTTATCGGTGACACTCCAATCCCGATGCACGATAAAATTCGTCAAAGACTCAATCATCGCCTCCCGATGATAATTCGTACGACTTAATTGTTGTTCTTCTTCCGTCAACGCCTTGCGCGAAGGGCGCACTTCCCAGAGATCAACATACCGCTTGATGAAATTTATTGAGCCATCGTAAAGCCTTAATAAATTCCCCTGCAAAATAGTTTGTTCGATGATCGGAGCGGTATTTTTATTACCTCCAAATTTCGTCAGCGTAATTGCCGCCTGCGGAAGTAGTGATAAAACTTTTTCGTGCTTACCAAATAATAATATCCCACTTACAGTAGTGACGATTTGATCATTGATTTTCGTTGCCAGCCCCAGATCAAACAGCATCTGTGCCGTCGGAAATCCTTTGTCATTTTCAGCCCAATCGTCCGGGCAGGTCCCACGCACAAAGCTCCAGAATAGGGCTTCGTCAACATCGCTGATTCTGGCTTTAAAAAGTGGATTCTGCTCATATCTGACGAAGGGAGCTTCTCCATAAATTGCACTTAATTCCTCACGGGTGGCTTCTCGTTTACTGGAGCCATCGCGCACAAAAAATTGAAAATCCTTTGTGCAATGCGGGCGACGATGCGCTTCAACTTCGAGAATCACAATTCGACGACCATTATCGAACGCGACTTTTTTAATATATGGAAAAACTGAAGGCTGAATATGCTGCGAACAAATCTCCCGGAGATCAGATTCAATTTGTTCAGGATCGTCTACACCCTCAATGCGAAGCTGATCGTTGACACCAAAAATCAGCGCGCCACCATCCGTATTCGCCAAGGCAATAATTTCGGCAGTAAGTTTTTCAACGTTACTAAACTTGACCTTGAGTTCGAGATACGTATCTTCACCACCGCGAATCAACCTAATCAGCTCAGCTCGTGAGGTGTTAGGCGCGGGTACTGAAGATAAATATTCGTGATATGAGCGCTCAGTCGTAGGCGGAAAGCGACGCGTGTGGTGCGAGCGTTTGCGTGACATGGAAAAAAGAAAAGACAAATATCATGCGGTTAAGAAAGGTTCAGGCTGTCAAGCCCTTGATGACTTTGTGATATTTGCCTTAAAATATGATTCGCGCGATGGCGAAGGTAAAATGACAAAAATTAAACTGAGGTTTTCTTTTCTTCAGTTTCCGCAGCATCGTCGCTGACGGCTTTTTTGAAGTTGCGAATACTCTCGCCCATTCCCTTGGCCAAAGACGGGAGGCGTGAACTTCCAAACAACAACAGGACAATGACGAGAACAATAACTAATTCCCAAGTACCTAGTCCAAACATATAATTAATCTCCTTTAGGCTTTCATTCTACGCACGCAAACGAAGGGTGTCAATTAGCGTACTATAACCTCTTTATGATACAACGAATCGCGGCTAATCCCCATCAAAAGTGCTGTCATTTGAATCGTTAAGATGCTATATTCCCGATTCTAAATTATTAACCCCGTGTTCTTTCGAGAACACTCCAAGAAGGAGTTGAAATCATGGCAGATGACAACAATAGCGGAGATAAATTTGTATATTTTTTGATCGGTGCCGGAATGGGCGCGATTGCCGCCCTGCTATTTGCCCCGAAAGCGGGCAGTGAACTACGGGCAGAACTCGCTGACGTTTCACGCCGGGGTGTTGATCAGGCTCGCGATCAAGCCCGACACGTGGGCGAACGTGCCTCCGAGTATTATCAAAATTCTGCTGAGTATGCGGCTGAAATGGCTGCCCGCAGCAAAGAAACTTTGACTGACCTCGGCGAACGAAGCAAAGAGACGTTAACTGATCTCACAGAACGCAGTAAAGAAGTCATTAATCGCCAAAAGGCTTCCGTTGCCGCCGCCATCGAAGCAGGCAAGCAAGGCTATAAAGAAGCCAAGCTTAACGATATTGCTAAATCAGCAGCTTCATCCGGCGCAGCGTACGACGAAAATTAATTCATCTGGTTCGGTGTCAGGTGTGAGTTTTAAAACTAACACCTGACACCCGACACCTAACACCTGATTCATCGTGGAAACTTATTTTATTGCTATTTTGGTGATTGTGACGCTTCTTTTGATCGTGCAAGGACTCGTTTTCGTTGGTTTTTATTTTTTAGCGAAACGAGTTGTCGAAATGATCGAACGGGTTGGACAATTACAGACTCGCGCCGAATATTTGTTGAAAAATACTGAGCCTGTTTTGCAATTATCGAAACAGGTAGTTGGTGAATTTAAAGATGCCGCCGGGTATTTTTCACAGGGTGTTTTACATCTATCCGCAATCGTTGAAATGGCAAAAGATGAAGCTGCTGATGTCAAATCCTTACTTGGAGACACCACCGCAATGGCCCGCCGTGAACTTGATCGGGCCAAATCCCGCGCTGAGCAAATTCAAAATACACTCGCCACTACTACTGATCAGTTTCAGCGCACTGCTGAGATCGTCCAACATAGCGTCCTCGAACCAGCCCGTGAATTCTCATACCTGATGGCTGGTGTCAGACGCGCCGTGGAAGTTTTCACATCCAGTAAAAGCCTCCCGGTTGACCGCGTTTATCAGGACGAAGAAATGTTTATTTAATTGATCGTATTCTCAATAATTTTATTCATACTCACCCACTCAACTTTCAATCAATGCCGATGCCTGTCTGGTACTATCAGTTGACTTTGCCCTTGTAAATAAAGCTTAATACTCTATTAACTTAGCGGTAAAAATTTATTTTTATTCCGCGTAGAGGAGTTCAAATGGATTATAGTTTTGAATTATTAAAACATTATGCGCGTGTCCTGACTGGAAAGGTTACGTCACCGGTAGTCTTGAATATGTTGGTGACTTCAGTCTGCGATATGCGTTGCGTGCATTGTTTCTTCACCGATCAGCTTGATGACAAACCGCGCAAAAAATTGCAGATGACGACGGCGAATTTTGAACAGGTAAGTGAAACTCTGAACGGTACACTACCCGTCCTGATTCTGGCCGGAGGCGAGCCTTTCACGCGTAAAGATTTGCCCGAAATTGTTCGGGCTTTTTACAAAAACAATAAACTTGAATCTGTTTATTTAATGTCAAATGGCGGCATTCAACAGCGCATTATGCCCGATGTTCAACGCATTCTTGATGAATGTCCAAACCTGAATGTCACCGTTGCGCTGGGCATTGACGGACTTAAAGAAGATCACGAGAATATTCGTCAAAAAGCCGGTAGCTGGGACAAAGCTATAGACACCGCGCGTCAGTTACAGGCCATCAAAAAAGAGATTCCCAGACTCGACATTCAAACCTGCACCTGCTTCATGAATTCAAATCAGGATCGGATTTTTGAGTGGTATGATTTTCTGCGCTATGAGCTCAAGCCGGACAAAATTAACTTCAATTATATTCGTCCGCCAGCCGCGAAACCCGAAGAGCTGAACATTGATCTTAGTCGTTACCAAAAACTTTCCCGAATGATTGATGATGATTCCAGACGTGGCGTCATTAGTAATCATTACGCCGGAAAAGGTGGATTTTTCAAAGCGGCAATTGATATTCACATGCATGAAGTCATTGCCAAAACTGAAATCGAAAAGAAAGCGCAACTTCAATGCCATGCCGGAAACACAGGCGGAGTGATCTACGATGAAGGCACCGTCTCAAGCTGTGAAAATCTTGATCCGGTCGCGAATTTGCGCGATTTCGATTGGAATTTCTGGAAGCTCTGGAACTCGCCTGAAATGGATGCCAGAAGAAAACATGCGCGGTCGGGCTGTCATTGCACGCATGAATCAAATTGTTACTATCCATCATTAGCCTTTAATCCGAAGCACCTGATTCAAATCAAAAAGATTGAACGCGATTTGAAAAAGGCCGCCAAAACCGGATTAACCGGACAAATGGTTGAAGCGAATGCGAATTAAGTTCAGTCCGTCACAACTGCGTGTTACTCTCTTGCTGGCATGGAAGAAGCAACTAAAAAATTTCTGATCATTACTTCTGATACTGGCGGAGGACATAGCAGCGCGGCGGCGGCAATTGCTGACGGCTTAAAACGTTTTTCCGCGCCTGGCTGCTTAGTGAATATTGCTCGCGCGATTGAGGAATCTCACTTTCTGGCACAAAAGCTTGCTGATTTTTACAACTACTTGCTTAAAAATCACCAGCCATTAATGAAGTATTATTACAATGCTATCGAACGCTTCAAACCCAACGAATCCAACCTGCTCTATCGCTTAGGCATCAATTACCTCAGACAATTATTTGAACGATTCTGTCCGCAAATTGTTATTTCTGTTCATCCGATGACGCAGCATCTTTTTGCGCGCTTCATGAAAGAATTGGGATTATTGGAAACCGTTCCCTTAGTCACCGTCGTCACGGATCCATGCTACGGGTTTTGGAGAGGTTGGGCCTGCGAAGATGTCAGCTTATATTTAGTCGCCACTGATGAAGCTCGTCAGCAATTAATTGATTACGGAATAGATGCTGAAAAAATTAAGATTTGTGGAATCCCGATTCATCCGAAATTTCAGTATGAAAACCCTGAAGATCGCTCTCAAGCACGTTCTGAGTTAGGGCTTGATCCTAATAAATTTACGGTGTTTGTGAATGCTGGATGGGTTGGCGGTGGAAATATTCCTCGCATCTTTGAAGAATTGGTTGATCAAAGTCATCAGCTTGAAAACACGCAGGCAATTTTTCTGGCCGGGAAAAATGATACGCTGAGAGCTGAGGCGACGCGCCTTGCACAAAAATCCAGATTTCCAATTAAAATCGTTGGCTACACAAATGCCATGGAAAAGCTGATGCACGCAGCGGATGTGATGGTTTCCAAATTAGGCGGCTTGACTACGTTTGAAGCCTTAGCTTCGAAGCTTCCGATCATTGCTGATGTTACGACAGCTCCCATGCCGCAGGAATCACAAACTGCCAATCTGCTGGAGCGTCATCAGGCGGGAGTTTTATTAAAACGTGCAATTGATGTAGTTCCGATTATCAAGCGGTTAGTCGCCAATCCGGCAGAACATGCAGCGTTATGTTTAGCAACCGCTAAAATTGCTATCCCGGATGCCACGAAAAAAATTGTTCACGAAATTACGAGTAAACTGGAAGTTAATAAACCTGAACTGGCTCCGACAACTCCCTATTTAATTATTCCTCGCTAACATTTTCAGCCATGAGTGAACCAGAAAAGAAACCAAGAATCAGTAAAAAAACCAAAAAGCTTCGCACTTACCCCGGTTTACTTGCCAAAGATTTTCAGCATCCGCTTGATATTTCTGCGACCGACGCATTGAAACAAATTCCGGCGCTCGACAAGGTGATTGCCCTGCTGATGGAATATAGTATTGAGCGTATTTTGTATTTAGAAAATATTGCTAATTGCGTTCGTGTGACGCCAAAAATGTTTGGTCGCTTAAATCGTTATATGAGCTGGGGCTGCAAGGTACTGGATATTCCCGAACCCGAATTTTACGTCAAGCTTGATCCTGTTCCGAATGCTTACACGTACGGTCATACCAAACCATTTGTCGTGATGACGACAGGGTTAATTGATTTACTGAATGATGAAGAATGTTTCTTCGTCATTGGTCATGAACTTGGACATATTAAAGCTAATCACGTGCTTTATACGACGCTTGCGAATAACATCACGGTGATAGTCGAAATTCTCGGACAGATGACGCTTGGCATTGGCAACATTATCGGGCAGGCGCTGACGGTGGCTTTATTCGATTGGTATCGTAAAGCGGAATTAACCTGTGACCGAGCTGGATTATTATGCGTTCAAGAACTGAATCCCTGCCTGAATAGTTTTATGAAGATGGCAGGCGGAGCGAGTCGGCTTTACGATGAAATGGATCACGAAGAATTTCTTGATCAAGTCCGTGCGTACGAAGCGGCAGACGAATCTTTTTTGAATCGTGCCTATAAAGGCTTGCTCACCACGTTTCGCACGCATCCTTTCCCGATTTTAAGAGCGAAAGAATTAGATGCGTGGCACCGTGAGGAGTACACGAAATTTGAGACCTGGCAAAAAGCCGAGAGTATCTGATCGAAGTTAGGAAATAAGCGGTTAATCGAATCTCTACAATTATTCAATCTATGCAGCGATTAAGTTTAATCGCTTTACTTATTTATTTATGGGCTTACTACTTGAAGGAAAGAAAGTAATTATCACCGGCGGTTCACGCGGTATTGGACGTTCCATTTGTGAGGTCTTCGCACGTGAGGGTGCTGACATCGCCTTCAACTACAACGTTAGCGATGATCGCGCCGCCGCCACTGTAGACAAAATTAAATCGTATGGGCGGCAAGCCCTGTCCTTCAAAGTTTCCGTTACAGATCGTCCCGGCATTATCAAAATGATTAAGACGATCAATGAAACATTTGGGCGGATTGATATTCTGGTCAATAACGCTGCGATCAATCGCGGTGATATGTTTGCTACGACTACGGAAAAAGCGTGGGATGAAGTCATTGATACCAATGTCAACGGCATCTTCAATGTGACAAAGCCGGTTTATAAATTCATGATTCGGCAACGCGCCGGAATGATCTTGAATATCAGCAGTATTGGCGCAATTCGCTCGCTGCCAACATCGGTTCATTATGCCACTTCTAAAGCCGCTGTGATTGGATTTACGAAATGCCTTTCGCGTGAAGCTTCCGCTTTTGGTGTGACCGTTAACGCGATTGCCGCAGGTATTTTCGATACGGATTTATCGGACGCTTTACCGGAAAAATTCTTGCAACTCCATGACCTTTGGTGCAGCAAAGGACGGCGCGGAAAACCGGAAGAATTAGCCGAGTTTGCCGCCTTCATGGTTTCGGATCGAAACAGTTACATGAACGGCGAAGTCGTGACAGTGGATGGTGGCTCTATTACCTAAATTAGAGCAATTTTTAATTACAACAACTTTCGAACCGATTAAAATTCTTTAGTCGGTTTTCACTTCTTTTGGTATTACTTTCATTCGTTTTACAATCACGATGGAATGAATTACGAGGAGTGTTGCGTGCGCTATCTGCATCAACAAATCATTATGAAAATTAAATTTTTTGTTATTCTCGCTGTTACCATAGCATTCATCATGATGCCTGTTTTCAGGCCTTTCAGCGCTTCTGCGGCCAAACGTTTACCCAACGTCGTCATTATTTTCATTGATGATATGGGCTACGCCGATGTCGGTGCATTCGGAGCAAAATACCCCACACCGAACATAGATCGAATGGCGAAAGAAGGCATCCGCTTTACGGATTTTCATGTCTCGCAGGCTGTCTGTTCTGCCTCACGCGCAGCATTGCTGACAGGTTGTTATCCCAATCGAATTGGCATTCATGGAGCCTTAATGCCAACGGCAAAACACGGCATCAGCGATAACGAAGTAACGATAGCGCAGATGCTAAAAACGAAAGGCTACGCAACCGCGATTTATGGCAAATGGCATCTCGGACATCATCCGCAATTTCTGCCCACGCGACACGGCTTTGATGAATATTTCGGACTGCCTTATTCGAATGATATGTGGCCAGATAATCCGGCAGCGAAGGCTGGCGCATACCCGCCTTTACCACTATTTGAAAATGAAAAAGTCGCGCAGACCCAACCCGATCAATCTCAACTGACAAAGTGGTACACCGAACATGCCGTCAGCTTTATTGAGCGCAATAAAACAAAACCATTTTTTCTCTATGTGCCGCATTCCATGTCCCACGTTCCACTGTTCGTGAGTGATCGTTTCAAAGGCGCATCTAAGCAAGGTCTTTATGCTGACGTTGTGCAAGAATTGGATTGGAGTGTTGGCGAAATCCTCGGCTCCATTAAAAAACAGGGACTCGATAAAGATACGCTTGTCATTTTCACTTCGGATAACGGCCCGTGGCTTTTATACGGCGAACATGGCGGATCGTCAGGGCCATTTCGTGAAGGCAAAGGCACGAGCTGGGAAGGCGGCACACGCGAACCATTTATCGCGCGCTGGCCGGGGAAAATTCCTGCCGGACGCGTCATGAATCAACCTGCGATGACAATTGATTTATTCCCGACGATTGCCAAATTAGTCGGTGCCGAGTTGCCCAAACATAAGATTGACGGACTCGACATCTGGCCTTTATTCACAGGCAATCCGAAAGCAAAAAATCCGCACGAAGCCTATTATTTTTATTACAACACCAACGAGCTGCAAGCCGTGCGAAGTGGTCAATGGAAACTATTTTTCCCGCATAGATATTCTTCAATTGTTGGTCAGCCTAGAGCCAAAGATGGTGTCCGGGGACAATATAAATCTGCTACGTCAGGACTTGAGCTTTACGATTTAGAAAAAGATTCGGGCGAGACAATCAACGTTGCCGAGAAGTTTCCCGATGTCGTCAAACGCCTCGAAGCCTTAGCCGAAAAAGCTCGTGAAGATATGGGCGATTCATTAACAAACCGCGTAGGCACAGGCACTCGTGAGCCTGGACGTATGCCGAATTAATTTGGACGAAAGGCCAAATAAGACGTAGTTATTCCTGATACGATATGTTGAAATTAGCTGAACTTTTGAATAACAATGATCCTGCCTGGCCAATCGTTAAGGCGTGGATTGATGATGCCAAAAATTCAGTCGAGGTACTTCCAGCACGCGATCCTGACCGTGCCAAGGCACTCGTCGCAACTCAAGTTACAACCCATTCGACAATGGGTGCCATCATTTACGAGACAGGCGGATTGTTAATAGACTCAGGGTGGGTTCGCATTTTGGGATCAGGTCATCCGCGTCTACCGAGATCACTTCCAGAGTGGAGCACTGACCGAGCTGCGTTATCTGAATATTTTCTGGTCGGTGATGATGTCTTGGGTGGACTCTTTGCAATAAATGGTGGTGGGCTTGGACAGAATCAGGGAAACATATTTTATTTTGCACCAGACTCGCTTGAGTGGGAAGACCTTGATCGCGGATATAGTGAATTTATCCAGTGGTGCTTTTCGGGTGATTTAGAAACCTTCTACAGTGGATTACGATGGATACATTGGGCAGATGATCTTAGATTACTTGGTGGGCACGAAGCATACTCTATCTATCCGCCGCTTTGGACGAAAGAATCATCATCTCAAGAGTGTAGTCGAAAAGCCATTTCCCTTGCAGAAATTTATACATTGTATTTTGACTGAATCCTTCTGCGAACGCTTCTAATTTTTATTGCTACCCTAAAAATAAAGGCGTAAAATCATCTCTGTCATTTTTCTCACAATTTCTAAAATTCTTCCATTAAAAAGATAGCCCCAGACTTTTAGAGCACAAAGGACTCAACATGAAATTCTCCCTATTCGCTGCGATTTTGTTCTTGTTTGTTTTTTCTGGAATTTCTGCGCAGGCGCAGCAGGTTTCAGTGAACGCTGCTGATTATACGCCCAGCCTTTCTCCGGGCATTTTGGCTTCCGCTTTTGGCGAAAATTTAGCCTCTGGCGTTGAAGCTCCGACCAGCCTGCCATTGCCAACGCAACTCGCCGGAACGCGGGTTTTGGTCAATGGTATAGCCGCGCCATTGCTGTACGTTTCGCCTTCACAGATCAATTATCAAGTGCCTGAAAACACATCTATCGGCGACGTTGAAGTCGTAATCGAACGTAACACCGGAGCGAAATTCCGTGAGACGATTAAAGTCAAAAATTCAGCCTTTTCTGCCTTTAGTTTTGACGCTACGGGCAACGGCGCAGGAGCCATTCTCGACGGCAGAACCTTCAAACAAGGGCCGCATGAAATCTTAACCACAAATGGCGAACCAACTATTCTCGCGTTATTTGGAACAGGTCTCAGCGAACTCAGCAGCAGAGATTCCGTTAATCGCCGCCTGCATGTTTTTGTCGGAGGAATCGAAGCCAAAGTTCATTACGCCGGGCCACAAAACTTTTTTGCCGGACTAGATCAAATCAATTTCGAATTGCCGTCTAATGTCGCTGATCACGGAACACTGCCAATTGTAGTCAAAGTTGATGATGTCCCAACTTATTCTGTGACGGTAGATTTAATGTCGAAAGACACCGCGAGCATTTCATTCGCGGTCAATGAATCCTTCACCGAATCCAGTGAAATCGCAGCGTTGCGCGTTTCACCGTTCCCCGACATTGACAGTCTGAAAGTTACCATTCGCTCAGTGAATTTAGTCACGGATAAAAATGTTGAAGTCGCAATCCTGGCTTCGCCTTTGACGGTTGATTTACTGTCACCGGAATCAGCTGCGAAACTGATCAAACGATTAAATGTCAAAGCCGGAAATTATGTCGCGCTCACCGGAGAAATCTCCGAAGTGGCCGCTTCATTCAAGGGAGCAGCCGTTGCCATGAAGCTGGCAAATAGAAGCTTCACCCAAAAATTACGCGCTCCGGTCACACTCACTAAAGATTCACCAATCGGCGTGAGCCTCGCTTTCGATCTGATGGGTTCAGTGAAGAAACAAGCTGACGGCAGTTATATTTTTGATCCGATGTTGTTTTTAAATCAAATTTTGCCGATTGCTCCACCCACGCCGCTACAAAAATTTGAAGGCAAGATTTTGAGCCTTGATGCCGCTACCAAACAGCTGAAGGTGCAAAAAGGCGAAGGCTCCGCCGCGTCAACAATTGTCGTTGACGCGACGAAAGCAAGAATTGTTGGTGCCGATGGTAAAGGCGCAGATTTTAGCGCACTGAAGGTAGAACAAAAGGTTGAAGTCACCGGACACCTCAATAGCAGCGGCACTGTCGAAGCCTTATCAATCCTGATCGGAGGCACACCGCCGCCGCCTGCCAGACCGGTAATCGCCAATGGGACGATCAATTCCATCAACGTGGCAGGAAAATCCTTCGAGCTAAATGTCACTTCGCTGATTGGCGTTAACACTTTGGTGGCAGTCAAAAAAATAACCGTCAAATGGGATGACAAGACGAAATTTGTAGATGATCTTTTCGGCTTGATTACAAGTGATAAATTATTGGTCGGGCAAAACGCTACGGCGACGCTGACGGCGTTAGCAGAGCCAGCCCTTGCCTTGGTGGTCGCAATCTCCCATCCGCACGTCAACGGCTTCGTAGCGGACATCGCAGGGCTGCCAAATTCGTTCGTGGTGAATAGATTCGTTGATCCGCGCTCGACTATCGCATTTGTTCCCAAAGTAACGATCAAGCTGTCTGCTACGACAAAAATCAAAAATGTTTTTGGGATCGAGCTGAAACCTTCGGACATCACCGTCGGTTCTCAAATTGACGCAGTCGGAAATATGCTGGCGGGATCAAGCGAGATGAATGCCGAATTCGTGGTTGTGTTTGGCAAAGAAGTGAAAGGAATCACCAGTGATGTCTCAGCGACGGCTAAAACCTTTGTCGTTACCGATGACAAAGGAGTCAAAACTAAAGTCAGTGTTGGCGAAAGAACTGCCATCTTAATTGGAGTCGGGCCGACTGCGTTGCCATTCGGTTTCACCAAGCCGGAAGAATTCATCAAGTTGCTGGCGACGAAAACTTACACCGTGATAATTTTTGGAATCACGAATGCTTCAGGAGCACTGGAAGCAATTTCAATCAACGCGAACGAGAAAAAATAATTTCTAAGAATAAAAAATTATCGGCGACCAAATCGTTTGTTTGGTCGCCGATTTTTTTCGTACTTACCTATATCACAATTGCGCTACGCGCCGAATTGCTTCAATTGATGATCGATATGTTTGTGTGCAATCACCGCCCATTCTTTCGCGTTCATTTTTCCGAAGACGGGATGATTGTCGCCCGAAATCTAAAATCTTGACCAGACCGTTGGAGCGCACCATCACGTTATCAGGCTTAATATCACGATGAACGATGCCCGCCGCGTGTGCTTCATCCAACGCCGAAGCAATTTGAATCGCAATCTCTATCGCTGCCTTAATATTCAATGGATTCGCTTTGGCATAGTCACTCAACGTCATGCCGTCAATAAATTCCATGGCGATAAAATGAGTGCCATCACTTTCGCCAATTTCGTGAATCGTGATGATATTCGGATGATTGAGAGCCGAAGCAGATTTCGCCTCACGCACGAAACGGCTCATCCGATCTTTATCTTCCGCGAATTCAGAGGGCAAAATCTTCAACGCAACCTTGCGGTCGAGTTTGGTATCTTTCGCCAGATAAACTTCACCCATTCCACCTGCACCAATTTTGGAAACAATGCGGTAATGCAAGAGAGTTGTGTCAGCTTCAAGTTTCTTGATCATTTAATTGGCTTGTTGGACGCCTTCAGCGTCCGGTCATTCCGCACCCCCCTACCCAGCGATCCTCGCGGGGCTATATTGTTCGTCGCCGTTGGCGACAAGCAAGTGAATTTCCGACCAGAGCCTAGATTAGCGCATCATAAAGCCATTCGCTATGCAGCGAATGAGTCAGTTATTGCGACAATGCTTTCGTTGCTTCTTCAATTTGTGCAGCCATCGTTTCTAACGTTTTGCTGATGATAATTGTTTGCGCATTCGCTTCGTCCCAATATTTTTGTTCCAACGCTTCACGCACACCAGGCAACGTTTTCACACCGTAGCCGGTATAAAACCCTGGTGCATAAATTTGATGCTTGAACCAATCGCGGCGAGGCAATCCCGCTTCAGACAATAATTTCCTTTCAGATTGGTATAACAAACGATTCAGCATTCTCACGTCAGTGATTTTTTTCCCGCTCGCCAGCTGTCCACGCAACGCGCGATCATAATTGTTGGCACTGCTGCGCAATTTCGCTACGGCATTTTGCAAAGGCTGCAAATCAATTTTCACTGGTGATTTACTTGCGGCTAAAAGCTTCGCAATGTCGTCGGCGTAGTTGCCAATCGTGTCAGCAAGATTTGTGAATTCAAATGGCAGGACTTCGGCGTCGGCTAAGCGCATCATTGCTGTGCCTGCGACTTGTGCTAATGCTCGTGTGTGGATGAAATCTCCATCAGAAAATTTGGTGTACCAATAAAACGAATCGTAAATCGAATGATAAATTCCACCACCGCCATCGCCTCCGAAACCCATATTCATCGAAGCGATTCCGAGATGGTCAATAAATGCCGTGTAATCAGAACCAGAGCCTAAGGCGCTGATCCGCAAGTCAGCACGTTCACGCAATTCGCGTTTGGCTTCATCTGTTGTGGCCGCTTTTTCACGTGCTGCTTTTTGCGCATCCCACGCAGAGCCTTTGCCTTTTGGATCGCTTACAGAACGTGCGACATCATTCATGAAATGTTCGAGTGTATGCGAACCGCCGATGCCGAGCGTTCCCTTGCCCGTTGAATCTGTATTGATATAGGCCACAGCTTTTTGTGTCAGCTCTGCGGCGTGATCTTCGACCCATTCGGTAGAGCCAAGCAATCCCTGCTCTTCCCCGTCCCACGCACAAAAAATCATAGTGCGTTTTGGCTTCCATCCCTGCTTGAGCAATTCACCAAATGAACGTGCTTCTTCCATGACAGAAATTAATCCACTCACAGGATCATCTGCGCCGTTCACCCAGGCATCGTGATGATTGCCGCGAATGATCCATTCATCGGAATAGGTGCTGCCAGCAATACGCGCGATGACGTTGTAGGTGGTTGCTTGTGTCCAGTTAAATGAAAGTTTGAGATGCACTTTGACATCTTCGTTGCCGCCGACGTGATATGTAATTGGTAATGCGCCACGCCAATTTTCAGGCACAATCGCGCCACGTAAGTTTTTGAGCAATGGCAAGGCATCGCTGTATGAAATCGGCAGCACAGGAATTTTCAACAATGTTTTCGCCTCATCACGCGACAATCTTTTTGCATCTTTGGTAGCACCGATACCAGGCGTTAACGGATCACCCGGATGAATCGGCATATCCATCACAGAGCCGCGCTGGACGCCGTCTTCGTTGCGATATGCACCAACAGGATACACATCGCCTTGATAGTATCCGTCCTCTTTTGGATCAGAATAAATCAAGCAACCAATCGCGCCATGCTCATACGCAACTTTTGGTTTGATGCCGCGCCAACTGACACCATATCGTGCAATCACAATTTTGCCTTTGACACTCACGCCCATTTTTTCGAGCGCATCATAATCAGCGGGAATGCCGTAATTCACATACACGAGTGACGCCGTGACATCGCCTTCACCTGAGTATGCGTTATATGTAGGAAGTTGATTTTGATCAGTAGAATCAGGGTCTTCAGCGACTACAGGCTCTTTCAGCTTCGCCGTAAATTTTGTTGGCGACAACAATTCAAGGACGCGTTCTTTCGGAGTTGGAAACAACACTTGATACTCTTCAATTGTTGTACTAAGTCCCCACGATTTAAATTTATCGCGTAGCCATTCTGCATTTTGCTTATCGCGCGGCGATCCCAAATGATGCGGCTCTGCGCTTAGTTCGCGCATGTATTCTTTCAATAAATCTGCACGTGGTATCGCGCGATATTTTTCTTCCCAGTTTTGTGTTTGTGCTTGTGATGAAAAATTTAACTGGACAATATATAATGGGGCAACAAGCACCAAAGCCAATGTTAATAGGGTTATCGTGACGATCTTACGAATTGTTTGCATACGCTTTCAAGCTCCTGATAAGAAATGTAACTCTGTGAGTGATTCAATGATGATGAATGAAAAATGAATTATGAACGCACTTTTTCTCACTGACAAATGATGAAGAAAATGAACGTGCGTGATATTTTTTTTATATGCAACAAATGATGTATTTTTTTCACGATCTTTTTTTATAAAAATATCAACGTCACTTTCGATCAATGTTTATAGGGGTAAAATTGATGTCATCAATTCATCGTTACAAAATATTTTTTTGATTTGAAAAAATATTTTTCATCATCATCATCATCACACATCTATCCAACAAAAAACATGTTGACACTCGTTGTGAACATGTTTATAAGCTTCATCATCTTGTATGTTAATTGTTGTAGTTCACTATTCTAACTTCAATACAACATATTGTGGTCGCGTAGAAATTACAGCAAGAGATTTTTCAAGCAACGAAAGAAAGGAGAATAAAACTTATGCCAGCAAAGAAAGCGGCACCGGCCAAGAAAGCAGCAGCGAAAGCTCCTGCAAAGAAAGCAGCACCTGCTAAAAAAGCAGCACCTGCAAAGAAAGCGGCACCTGCTAAAAAAGCAGCACCTGCAAAGAAAGCGGCACCTGCGAAAGCAGCACCTGCTAAAAAAGCGGCGCCTGCGAAAGCAGCGCCTGCGAAGAAAGCGGCTCCTGCCAAAAAAGCAGCAGCGAAGAAAAAGTAGTAATTTTTTGATTACTATTCTTTAGTAAGGGGTGGGCAACCACCCCTTATTTTATTGGTCGAATCGTTTCTCTGATGATTTACTTCATTCGCCATTCGCAAGCCGGGCCACGCGGTAATTACGACGAACTTTCAACGCTTGGTAAACTACAAGCACAGCACCTCGGCAACTACTTCGCACAACAACAAATCAAGTTCGATAAAATCTATGTTGGTAATTTAGTTCGTCAACAATTAACCGCCAGCATTGTGACTTCACAACTTTCTCATCAACCCGAACTCATCACAGATGAACGATGGAACGAGTTCCGGCTTGATCCGGTCTATCGCACTATCGCGGCGAAACTCAGCCTCGAAGATGAAATCTTTGCGCAGGATTTTTCCGCGATGCAATCTATGCTCAGTGAAGATGCGTATGCGATGCGCGGTGCAGTGGCGCGGTGTGATCGCGCCGTCATGCAAGCGTGGCTGGCTGGTCGTTTTCCATCTGAAGATCATGAGTCGTGGATTGATTTTCAGGTACGTGTGACATCGGCCTTCAATGATTTGAGACAGCACGAGGCGAAAGAATGTATTGCTGTTTTTACCTCTGCCACTCCTGTTGCAATCACAGTAGCAAATGCGTTGCAGCTCACTGATGAAAAAACTTTGGAGCTGGCGTGGATCGTTCAAAATTCAAGTTTGACGACGATGAAGTTACGCGACGAATCAATCCATCTTTACTCATTCAACGCCACACCACATCTCACCGATGATTCACTGCGAACTTTTCGATAACAAACAAGAAGGGATGCCAATTGACATCCCTTGAAGAACATTATGAAAATTTGGTACACCCGCCGCGATTCGAACGCGGGACCTTCAGCTTCGGAGGCTGACACTCTATCCAGCTGAGCTACGGGTGCATAAGCTTCAAATTACACCAACGCTTTCTGTTGGTCAATTCCCTGAAAAATTCCAATCTTCCTGCTGGACAACGAAACCTGCAAACGTTAAGATTCACGGTTTAAATTGGTCTGATTCTCAAGGAGCTGTAGTTATGATTCACGACAACTCAATCGAACACAGTACCAAACTTGAATCAGATGTGAACTTTGAAAAGCGATTGCGAACGATTACGATTTTTTTGATTGTGAGTGGAACAATCATCGCGATGATTTTTGGCGGAAGCAAAATGGCAGCAGGCTTCGCGCTCGGTGGTGCGCTCAGCTTATTCAACGAACGTTGGTTAAGCGCGAGTACGAAAGCAATCTTAGAATTCGCGTCGTCCACGGGGAATCCATCTGTGCCGCGTGCGATGAAATTTTTCTTTCGCTTAATTGTCGTAGCACTTATCATCGGCATCGCCGCGAAATCAGGTTATTTTCATTTACTGGGCATCGGTTGCGGCTTCTCAACATTTGTTGGAGCAGCAATGATCGAAGCTTTTTATCAGGCTTTTAATTCTCAAGATTAAGCAATTATGTTGTTAGCAATTTTACAAGAGCACGGAGCGACAGGACACGCGGTTGAAGGTGCGGCAGAACACGGAGCCACCGCAGGTGAAGCGGCAGGTCACGCCGCTGAGGGACATCACACTCCCTGGCTGGTCGAACAGGTCAATCACTTATTTGGTCAAGCGGCATACTCGTTAGAATCCGCGATCATGCCTGCGATTTATCAGATTCCTGGAATGAAGTTACTCTTCGGCGCTGAGCATTGGCCAGGCGAAGGCATGAGCTACGATCAATATGTGGCGTCAGGACAATTAGCAATTCCGACGCACGTCGTGATGTTCGCTATCGTTGCTTTCATCGCAGTTGTGGTGTTGACGATTTTACGCGGTAAACTTTCTTCGCAATCGCCCAGCGGCAAACAGCAAACACTTGAAGTAGGTGTCGAAGCAGTTCGCAATTTATTAACAGAGCTGATCGGACCAAAAGGATTGAAGCACTTCCCTGTCATCGCGACGTTCGCGTTATTGATTTTGGTGTCGAACCTGATCGGATTTATTCCAGGGTTAATTTCGCCCTCCGCCAATTTGAATTTCACGCTGGCACTGGCGATCACTTCGTTTCTTTACTACAACTTCATCGGCATCAAAGAAAATGGTTTGGGCGGTTACTTAAAACATTTTATGGGACCGGTAATGTGGTTAGCTCCATTAATGTTTTTGATTGAATTGGTCAGCCACTCCGCACGAATCCTGAGTTTAAGCCTGCGCTTGTTCGGTAACATTTACGGCGAAGAACAGGT